>NZ_JBFDAH010000003.1:35360-310240 GCF_040719265.1 Aliikangiella maris
ACTATGGCCACTTTCTGGTATTTTGGTTGACTGGATGCATGGTGCTGAGAGTTATAAAGAAAAACCTACAGTAAAAGAAGAGTTGGAAACCGCGTCTAACGTCGCTTAAAAAAGACTTTTCAGAAATTATAAAAAACCGGCACTTGCCGGTTTTTTTGTTGATATTGACTATACTTAAGTAAAATAATCAAGGCCGTATTGAAATGCCAGAAATTCGTGAAATAATGACAAAAGCTCCATTCTTTTTGTCACAACAAGCCAATGTCAATCGCGCCAGAATGCTCATGGCCGAAAAGAAAATACGCCACATTCCAATAAAAGATGCCGAAACCGGTAAACTCATTGGAATTTTAGGACAGAAGGCAGTACTGGCTAATGCCATCAGTATTGTCAGTCAACATGGTTTTGAGCAATTAGTACACCGAGAAAAATCAATCGATATTGCCTCAATTATGAATACCCAACCTGATATCGCCCAAGCTGACACGCCGGTATATCAGGTTGCAGATCTGCTGTTACACCAAAGAAATGGCTGTGTTGCAATTTTAGAAAATGAAAAACTGGTTGGTATTGTGACTTCACGAGATTTTGTCAAACTGGCGGCAAATAATATATAAACCTCCAATATAACAATCTAATAGGCAACAAGTCTTTTATTAACTTGGTGGCTTAAAAGACAGTCTGTCACTCAGTAACTGTTTGCCTGACAATTTATACTCATGTCGATTTCAACTATTACCGGATGGCTGTCATTTAGCTGCTTATCTACTGGCGTATCAATCGAATATTTGGCATTTGGTTTTCAAAGTTACTGCGCCAGGGATTAATATCTAAACCACCACGTCGTGTATAGCGCGCATACACCGTTAATTTTTGTGGCCTACAAAATTGCATAATGTCACTAAATATTCGCTCAACGCACTGCTCATGAAACTCATTGTGGTGACGAAAAGAAACCAAATAAGCCAACAAAGCTTGATGACAAATTGGCTGACCTGTGTATGAGATTTGAATTGATGCCCAGTCAGGCTGGTTAGTGATCAAACAGTTACTTCGCAGCAAATGACTAACTAACGTTTCTTTAATCAGAGAGAGGGGGTCATCTTTGTCGGCAGACGATAATTGTAAAAGTTGTGGTGAATATTGGTAACTATCAATCGAAACTTGTTGATCATCTAATAGCACACCTTCCATTTGGTTCACCTGAAGATCGGATGTATTCAGTGATTTAATAATAACCTTAACTTTCACTTGCGTGACACTCTGTAAATCCTGCTCGATCAGTTGTGCCAACGCTTCGACAGTCGGAAAGTGCATTTGATTCAGCGAATTTAAGTACAACTTTAAGGACTTTGACTCAACAATAATCGGGCTATTAGCTGCAAATCTGAACTCTGCAACTGCCACTTGCGGTAAACCTTGCGGATTGAGCCAGCTTATTTCATAAGCATTCCAAATATCTTCACCCCAGATTTCACCTTTAATATAAGGCATTTCACCGTGTGGTAACTCCATTCTTTTGGGAGATCGCTCAATTGCATAGAGTAACTCTTTCGAATAGGGTGATTGATAATCGGTGAATTTACCCAGTGGAATTTCTGAACTCATAATTAGACTCGTTTAACAAGATTTGCTAATTTTTAGACGATTATTTTACCAACACTTTTATGTCGTTCATTGAATAACTCAACTTTTTGAATTATCCGGCTTAGGTAGCGGAAACGGTGTAACAACATTGCCTTTAGCATCCCCTATTTTCGCCACGCCTCGCTTTTCAACCTGATCAATCCTGATAATTGCATGTACTGGCACATGAGTTGCCATAACGCCTTCAAATTCCGCTTTGAGCTTTTCTTCTCCGGGATCAACTACCAGACTGGTTCGCTCATCAAACAACATGCCGCGAATCTCAACAAAACCATAAAGTGCACCTTGACTGACATTTGATGCATATATCTCATAGGTTTTACCATTATTTATAAATACAACCCTATAAACAGGTGCTTTGCTCATTCATACCTCAGCAACAATTCGGCTTTAATTCATTACTTAAACACGATTGACATAATGTTTAAGCAAAATGTGACTTTGAATCGGCGCATTTTATCATATAATAGCGGGCTAATTTAAAGCATCATTAAACAAGCTAACAAATATGTGTCCTTCTCAACATCCAGAAGCAGTAAAAATACGCCAACCCTTAACCGTTCAAGCCGAGTTAGATGGTCAAAATCTAAAGTTTGAAACCAGTTTTGGCGTTTTTTCTCCTAAAGAAATTGATGAAGGGACACGTTTATTAATTCATCATTTATCATTAGAACCTCACTTTGATTGCCTTGATCTGGGGTGCGGATATGGACCAATCGGCATTTGGATGGCTAAAAATGCACCGCAAGGTCGAACGATACTACTCGACAAAGATTTCGTTGCTGTTGAACATGCACAACGCAATATTACACTGAATCAACTCACCAATGCAGAAGCCAAATTAAGCAATGGTCTGTCAACGTTAAAGGATGAAAAATTCGATTTAATTGTCTCTAATATCCCAGCTAAAGTTGGTAATGAGATGTTATATCTCTTTTTATATGACAGTTTGCATCACCTTAAGCCAGGCGGAAAATTTGTTGTAGTCACCATTAATGGACTCCGTCAATTTTGTAAAAGAACCTTCAATGAAATTTTTGGTAACTATGAAAAGATCAAGCAAGGTAAGTCATATACCATTTCGGCTGCAACAAAATTGTCATAATCCATTTAATGGACCATAAATTTGCTTTTTTATACGAGATTTTTGTCATTTTATAATCAATCGAGATTGCTTTTTCACCAATTTGAGTATTCCACAATTTCTGTGGATAACTTTGGGGAAAAGAATTTCAAAAGTCCTTCCAAGCCGCATTATTACTAACGGTTTAACAAATTGGTCACATTTTGCACACGACCTATATATTCTATATAAATCAATAGGTTACACATATTTTTAAGTAGATTGCTGAGATATCGACGGTCAAATCTTTTGTGCAGGGCGAAACTAAAAGCAAAATTTTTTTTCTGTGGATTTTTATTGACAAAACACCGTTACATAGATACGCATGACAACTATATGACAGGAAATATGTCACAATCTTTATTTTTAAGGGATGCAATGTCTAGTGCCTACTTACATTAGCAATTACTGCTAAATCAAACCTTAAAAATGATAATTTATCGGCCCTTTAAAAATTAAAAAACCAATAGCTAACAACTATTGCTGCAACGACACCAGTTAAATCAGCTATCAATCCACAACCAATTGCGTGTCGAACTCGGCTCACACCGACAGCACCAAAATAGACAGTCAATACATAAAATGTCGTCTCAGTACTACCTTGCATAACTGCCGCAACCTTTGCAGCAAATGAGTCGACACCATGTGTTGTCATCGTCTCTACCATCATGGCTCTGGCCCCGCTTCCGCTAAACGGTTTAATCATTGCAGTCGGCAATGCGGCAACAAAAGCGACATCAAATCCTAACCAACTTATTACCCACTCAATTAAAGATACAATTTGGTTTAAAACACCAGAAGCGCGCATCACACCAATAGCAACGAGCATGGCCACCAAATACGGAATAATTTTAACCGCCAACTCAAACCCTTCTTTCGCTCCCGCAACAAACTGTTCGTAAATCGCAATTTTTTTATAAAAAGCGATACTCAAAATCGTAAAAATAGTGGTGAATAAAAGTCCATTACCCAAGGTTGAAGAAGCTATTGCCATTTGTTCATCGGGAATACTCAACATCCACAAAACTAATGCACCAACCAACCCTCCTATACCCAGTAAATAAGCCATTACAGTACGATGAAACAGATTGATTTTCTGGATTAAAGCAACACTGATAAGCCCCGCTAAGGTTGACCCCAAAGTAGCCAACAAAATTGGTAAGAACACTTCACCAGGATGCAGTGCACCTTGTTGTAAACGATACATAATGATTGTTATAGGAAATATAGTGACGGATGAAGTATTTAATACCAAAAAGAGAATTTGTGGATTCGTCGCGGTTTCTTTAACTGGATTGAGCAACTGGAGACTCTGCATGGCTTTAATACCCATAGGCGTTGCCGCATTATCGAGCCCCAACATATTTGACGCCATATTCATACTGACATAGCCCAGAGCGGGATGGCCGCGCGGCACATCTGGCATCAAATGCGTAAATAAAGGCGCAAGCCCTCTTGCCAGCCAGTTGGCTATGCCTGACTGCTCAGCCAGCTTTAAAATACCACACCAAAATGCCAAAACACCGATTAAACCGATAGCGATTTCGGCACTTAGCTTAGCCATGTTAAAGATGCTTTCAATTATCCTGTCAAATACCGAATAATCAGCTAATACAAGAAAAGAAAACAACGCGGAGATAAACGCTATAAAGAAAAATCCAAACCAGAGCTTGTTGAGCATATTGTATTTTTATCTTATTATTCAATCGATTAGTTTTATCATGTTGCTTTGTCAGAGACAAGCGATACGCCAGCAATTACCCGTTGTCATTTATTCTCAATCGACACTAAAGCCAACAAACCAATTTGTCAGAGAGTTCAATTGATCATTGGCTGATCATTTACTGTTCACTTACTGATCATAGGGCAATATTAATAAACCTAGTGGTAAACCGCCCCTAACGCTGTGAAATTAACTTTTTATCGTTATTTTGTATTCATGCAAAAATCTTATTTTCTGGCAACCTCGCGCTCCCTGCACTTTCATTTTGAGCCAAATCCCTTTGCTTTAATCACGGTTTTTTCTGATTATTTTACTTTATGGCTAAACTCTGAAAAGCCTGGTCAAGCACCTACAATCTACCTTGAGTTAAATCACTCGGTAACTTACTGGGTAATGTCTGATACAAATTGAACAAAGGGTTTACCCCATTGATTTGTGTTCTGTATAATTGCCCGCCAATAAACAAATGTGAACTTTAACCAGCCGCCATGCATACAGACCAGTCATTAGCCAACGAGCAACTCGACCCAAAACTAAAGATCGAACTAAACAAGCTGCAAAAACGTTTACGCCGTAATGTCGGCAAAGCCATTGATGATTTCAAAATGATCGAAGACGGCGATAAAATAATGGTTTGTTTATCTGGTGGTAAAGACAGCTACACCATGTTAGAGATATTGCGTAACTTGCAACAAAGTGCGCCAATTCAATTTGAGCTAATCGCAGTCAATCTGGATCAAAAACAACCAGGATTTCCCGAAGAAGTTTTGCCCACTTATTTATCAGGCATCGATATTCCCTTTCATATTATCGAAGAAGATACCTATAGCATTGTTAAAGAAAAAATCCCTGAGGGTAAAACCACCTGCTCACTATGCTCCAGATTGCGTAGAGGTATTATTTATTCATGGGCACACAATAATGGCATTACTAAAATAGCATTAGGGCATCACCGCGATGATATTATCGAAACATTATTTTTAAATATGTTTTTTGGCGGCAAAATGAAATCCATGCCCCCAAAACTACTTAGTGATGATGGCCGAAATGTTGTCATTCGACCATTGGCTTATTGTAAAGAAGCCGATATTGCCAAATTTTCTAAGTTAAAGCAGTTTCCAATCATTCCTTGTAATCTCTGTGGTTCACAAGAAAATCTGCAACGTAAACAAATCAAACAGATGTTACAAGCCTGGGGAAACCAATTTCCGGGACGTCTTGAAAATATATTCAGAGCAATTAACCATGTCACCCCATCTCACTTACTTGATAGTAGTTTATTTCCATTTAAAGAGCTGGATAAAAACTCCACAATTAAGCACGAAGCCGATACCTTGTTTGACGAGCCCAACTTCAATGTTCAAAAAAAACTGGAAATCAATACGGATATTTTGATCAAAGAAGTAAAATAATTTTACCGAGTTTAATTACAGTACAGGATCACAATCCCAGTTTAATTATCTCGCGCTAACAAAGGCTCCAATTCTTTTGCCGCTAATTCAAAGTCCAGAGCGCTGACTTTTAGCTCAATATCTTCTAATACCTGGCGAATATTTGCATTATGACAATGCTTAATTCGCCGATAGACATTAATCGCTTCCATATTGGAAGCTTTTAACAGTTCGTACAAATGCTGAATATCTTTTTGCAAAGCTTGCGGATCAATGTGGATGGTATCATCTTCCGCTTCCCTTTGCTCTAACTGTCGACGCTCTTTATGCAACATACTCAGTGAATCTGCATAAATCAGTTTCATATTTTGTACTTTATCAACATAATCTGCTTTAAGTTTTTCATCAGGAACCATTTGACCCATTAAAGGTACAGCCGAAGCATCAGATTGCACATTGTGCTGCGGTTGATTGGTAGAAGCAGAGTATTGCACTTCACTATTATTCATATTCAATAATTGCTCTATTTCAAAGCAATGTGACGATAACTTATAAGCCCCTAATGTGGCAGATAATCCTTTTAATGAATGAACAGCGATTGTCGCATCTTCAAGATCTGCTGGCCACTTATCAGTCACCTTTTGAATCAGTTCAGGTGAGTCAACAAAAAACATATCCAGCGCACTCAAGTATACTTTTTTATTATTATCTATTCTTTCCAAAGCAGAATGCACATCAACCAGTACATCATTGAGCTTATCGTTATTCAAGGTTTTTTCGGATTGTTTGAGCGTATGATCATCATTAGGTATTTCGGTTAATTCACTTATATTTTTATCATCAGCTTCGAGCTTATGTTCGCCTTCACTATTGCCTTCACCGTTGCCTTCATCTAATTCATCATTAACCACGTGACGATTAAAAGTTTGACGACAAATACTACCAACTAGCTCATCCAAATGAAAAGGTTTCGAAATATGCGCGTTCATTCCCGATTCAATTGCAGCCAATTTATCTGAAGGTAATACATTTGCAGTCATTGCCAGAATGGGTAGCTCAGTTAAATTTAATTCGTCACGGATTCGCTTAGTTGTTTGATAGCCATCGATACCCGGCATTTGAATATCCATCAATACCACGTCAAAATCTATGGGGGGATGACGCAATATTGATATCGCTTTGTAGCCATCTTCAGCTTCAAAAATATTAGCACCCTCATCTTTCAAAATCTCGCGCGCAACCAATCGGTTGGTCGCGTTATCTTCGACCAATAAAATATTAATGCCATTTAAACGCTTAATCGTCGATTTAACCGGCGCTTTTGGCATTTTTTCACTATCATTCGAACCATCACGCGAGAATATTTCAGAAGCCCTGTTCAACAATACCGAGGGTGTAATCGGTTTTTCAATGATTCCTTCAATAACTTTTGCGCCATTATGATAATCAGGCAAGTCTAAATCTTTACCATAAGCAGTAACGATCAAAATGCGATTGGGCGCATTAACATCTTCAATATCTTTTATTTTAAGACTGGTATCCCAACCATTTAGCACCGGCATATCCCAATCCATTAAAATTAAATCAAACGGCTTGGTTGTGGCACTTAACTTTACGCAGTCAAGTGCTTTACTACCATCCCCTGCTTTTGTGACACTCCACCCAAGTGTTTCTACAACATGACTATTGGCTTCAAGTGCTTCCTCACGATCATCAACAACCAAAACATTTAAGGTTTTGAGTGCTTCTGCAACTTTTGCGTTATTGCTCAAGCTGGCAACTTTAAAAGGTACTTTAAAAGAAAAAGTACTTCCTTTATTCAACTCACTCACTACCGATATTTCGCCCCCCATCAAACTAATTAACTTTCTCGATATGGCAAGACCTAATCCTGTGCCACCATATTGTCTTTCAGTCGAGGTTTCGGCTTGGCTAAATTCTTCAAATATCTTTTCTATTTTTTCTTTATCAATCCCAATTCCAGTATCTCTTACATCGCAGCACAACCAGTGGGTATTACGAATTTTTTTATAAAACAGCTTAACTTCGACAAAACCCACCTTAGTAAATTTAATGGCATTACTTGCCAGGTTAATAATCACCTGTTGTAAACGCAGTGAGTCAAGTGTGATATAATCAGGAAAGTTTGGATCAAGATTAATAATCAACTCTATCTCGCTGTCACCTATATTTGAGGTGAGTACTGAACAAACATTATCAATCAAATCACTAACACAAAAAGGATGAGGGTCCAACTCAAGCTTGCCAGCTTCAACTTTTGAAAAATCTAAAATATCATTTAAAATTCTCAATAATGATTGCGCAGCAGCATTTGATTTGACCACAAAATCCATTTGTCTAGCATCAAGTTCAGTCGAGCGTAATAATTGTAATAAACCAATTATTGCATTCATCGGCGTACGAATTTCATGACTCATATTGGCTACAAATTCGGACTTGGTTTTACTGGCTAAATCAGCCGCTTTTTTTGATGCTTGCAGATTTTCTTCATAATTAACCTGGTCAGTAATATCCCAATTGACGCCAATTGCCAATAACGCTTTACCTTGTAAATTACGCTCAATAATTGCTGAAGCTTGAATATGTCGTACGCTACCGTCCGGCTTTTGAATTCGAAAAACTTGTTCAAAAGGCGTATCATTTTCAACCGCCTGTTTTAACTCTGCCACCATTTTTTCCTTTTGCTCTTCAACTAGTGCATTATACCAATGCTCATAGCGTAATGAATCACCTATTTCTTTTTCATCCAACCCGTAAATTTCAAACATCTGCTTGTTCCAAACTAGCGTGTTTGTTTCTATATTCCAGCTCCAAATTCCAAGCTGAGCGACTTCGGCAGCCTTGGTTAACTGGTCTTTCAGCGTTTCTAGAGCTAGTCTATTTTCGACAATTTCAGAAATATCCTTAGCCAGAAAAATATAGCCGGTAATATTTTCATTATCATCCATTAAGGCGGTAACAGACTGATACACCGGTACAGGCATATCTTTGGCATTTATAAAATTCCATTCAAATTCATTCTTTAACTTGAGTTTTGATTTAATCACACACGCATCGAAATCTGGCTCTACCACCATTGCTAACTCATTTGAAAGCGACTTGGCTCGATTAATTAATTCGCTTTGTTGATGCCATAAAGTAGGATTGACTTTGCCCACTATTTGCTCGGCCTCATAACCCAACATTTTTTCAGCAGCTGGATTAAAGTGAGTCACAATTCCAAGATTGTCAGTGACAATCATGGCATGATCGGTATTATCAAAAATTGCCGACTGCATTGCCAAATATTCAGTTATTTTTTCCGCTCTATCTTCAACTTGTTTTTCAAGCGATCGATTAAGCTCTTGAATTTCAGACTGAATTTTCTTTTGTTCACTAATATCTCTAATTATTTTCGAAATACCAACAATTTTGCCCGTGTCATCTTTAATAGGCGATGCAGAAATTGAAACGGTTAACTTCTCTCCTCTTTTAGTTACTCGCTCAGTCTCAAATGGTTTAACCAGACTACCCGTTAATAATTGCTGCCTGACAACACTGTCTTCATATTCATGGTCGCCTTGTATTACATCACGGGTAAATTGATCGAGCACTTCATCTTTGGCAAAACCAAATAATAAAGCTGCCCCCGTATTCCAGTCAGTAATACGGCCTTCTACCGATTCTCCAATGATTGCATCTTGACTGCTATCAACAATTGAGTGATTACGCGCCTTTTCAAGATTTAGTAGTTCTCGCTGACTAATCGTGTGGCGATAAATTAAATAAAAGACAGCCAATAAAATAAAACTGCCCGATACAATTAATGAAGCATAAATAGCGGCATTTTTTGCATTAGCTAATATTCGTTGTTGAGGTAGCATAACAACAGTTTGAATACTATTGCTACCCAAGGTAAGTGTTATATCATCAACAAATGCAAGAAACTCTTCTGTTTGGTATTGATAGTTATTTAACAGACCTTCACGGTTAGTTGTTATAACGCTAAAATCTTCTGACCAGCTTTTAACTTGATCTAGGTTTAATTCGAAAGCAAAGGATTTCTGTGGATCAGGATGATAGAGATAGTGATCACTATCATTTAAAATAAAAAACAAAGCTTCATTAGGTATATTTGTCGCAGCGATTTTAAATAGATTCTCCACATTATAATTAATGATGACAAACCCAAAAGCTTCACCTTGTTCATCAAATACTTTTAAAGCCACACGCAGTGTCGGATTATAGGGAACTTGAATTTGGCCGTATTCACGATTTAAAGTAATATCAGAAAAATAAATTCCTTGAACATAACTTTCAACAATCTGTTTAAAATAATCTCGACTTGACTTCTTTTGCAAACGAGATTCCGGCGTAATGACAATACCTGTATCTAACTTATCAACTCGTACCAACTCTTTACCATCATTGGCAATGCCGACAAAACGAACTTGGTAAGCATCTGAATGGGCTTTTAAGTAACTGGTAAAAATACTTTGTAAGCGCTTTTTCCAGATTTGCCCGGTGCTACCATCAAGCGGATCAACCCCTTGATTATTGCTGGCTCGTATAATTCCCTGAATTGGAGGAACACTCTGTAAAAATAAGATATTACTGCGAAGTTCTCGCAGCTTTGCTTCAATAATGCGGCTGCGGAAGCGCGTCTCAAACGTCAGAGAGTTTTGCGCTTCAAGCAGTGCACTATTCAGGGTGGCATTATATGAAGTATAAATTCCAATACTTAATAAAATAAGCAGCACCAAAACCCAATAATAATAGCGTCCGGAGACATTCATATTTTGTCCATATCGTCATTTTGGCTGTTGTCATTGACAGATAGTTTCAATTAACAATGCAATTGTTTTCTTAGGAATTTTAAAAGTTTAGACAATATTTAAAGTGACTGTAGGGATAGCAAACAAGATTCACTCATTATATTATAAAGCGAGATATAACGAACAAAAAATACACATAAAAACCTATAAGCACACTCGAAACCAACTCTATTCAGCTATAGTTATTATATGTTCACAATAATTCAAGATGTTTATTGATTGAAATGTTGAGTGGACCAATGATAAATCAACCGGCAGCGAAATCTGTTATTCTGATCGTCGATGATTTACCTTCAAATATTCGTATACTTAATGAAGCCGTGAAGGATTTAGGCAATATTTACTTCGCGACAGAGGGCCAGTCTGCCATCCAAAAAGCGCAGGAATATCATCCTGATATTATTCTGCTCGATATTGAAATGCCTGGTATGAATGGTTATGAAGTGGTTGCCAGAATCAAATCAATACCAGAACTTGCTGACACTGCCGTCATTTTTGTAACCAGTCATCAACAAAATACCCATGAGGTAAAAGCACTAGAATCAGGTGGTGTTGATTTTATTCAAAAGCCTATCAACTTATCGGTAACTCGAGCAAGGGTCAAAACACAACTCACGCTGCAAACACAGAAAAAAGCAATTTTACAATCAGCTAACGACTTATCACTATTGGTAAATACCCTACCTGCTTTCATTGCCTATTGGGATAAATCAGAAACGAATATTTTTTGTAATGATCAGCATGGCGCGTGGTTTGGCTTAAAGTCGAGTGAGATGCAAGGCAAAGATTTACAACATATCGTCCCTAATAGTGTTTACCACAGTTTGCGCCCGCTGATTAATCTGGTACTCAGAGGCAAGCATTCAACAATAGACATTCCCTGCTCTGGTCACGAAGCTAACACCATTTATGGACAAGTAACGATGGTCCCTCGAATTGCCAGTTCGCCCGAAGAAGGTTTCTTAATGTTAATTACCGATATTACCCGCCGAAAAATTGCGGAACAATCGCTAGTTGACGAAAAAGAAAGAATTAGAATCACACTAAACTCCATTGGTGATGCGGTAATAGCCACTGATACTGAAGGTTTAATTACCTTTTTAAATCCTATTGCAGAAGATATGACTGGCTGGACTTCTGATAATGCACAAGGACAACCCATTGAAATCGTCATGCCACTATTCGACAGTGAGAACGGCCACGAATTGCGCAATCCGATTCGCGTTGCCCTCGAAGAAAAACGCATCATTGGGATGGATGTCAATTGTGTTTTAGGTCGCAGCAAAAATAACCAAATTGCACTGGAAGATTCTGCCGCACCGATTATCAATCACTTAAACGAAGTAACAGGCGCTATCATCGTGTTTCATGATGTGAGTGAAGCGCGTGCAATGGCATTAAAAATGACCCATCTTGCGCAACATGATGTGATTACAAATTTACCTAATCGACTGCTACTCAGAGACAGAGCACTACAAGCTTTACAAAAAGGTAAGCGTACTGGTCATAAAGTTGCGCTGTTAATGTTTGACATTGATGATTTTAAAAATATTAATGATCTCGTCGATCACGACGGCGGTGACCTGCTACTCAGAAAAATTGCCGAAGTTATCACGCAAGAATTACGCCAGGAAGATACACTTTGCCGGCGCGGCGGAGATGAATTTATAATTCTATTATCCGATATTGAAAACAACATAGAAATTACCCAATTTACCAGCAGACTATTTAAGGTTTTTACGAGAAAATGGGAGATCAAAAATCATCAGTTTCAGCTGACCATTAGCTTGGGCGCAGCAGTTTCTCCCGATGATAGTCTAGACTTAGATGAACTTTATCGACATGCCGATGCTGCCATGTTTACTGCCAAACGTAATGGACGCAACCGTTATCAGTTTTATTCAAAAGAAATTGAAGCACGCTTACTGATTAAAAAACATCTTGAAAATGCGGTAGCTAACCAGGGTGAAAATCATGGATTTGAAGTCCACTATCAGCCGAAAATCGATGTTATTCACAATCGAATTATAGGCGTAGAAGCGCTGGTACGCTGGCGTAATCAAGATAACAAAATAATCAACCCGATTCAGTTTATTCCATTGGCAGAAGAAACGGGATTAATTATTCCTCTTGGTGAGTTAATATTAAAACAGGCCTGTGAACAAGCTTATCAATGGGAAACCAGTGGTCATGGTATTGGCGTTGCTGTCAACATTTCATTAGTACAGTTTGAACACAAGGACTTTTTTAATACAGTTACCCAAATTATTGAACAAAGTAAAATATCACCACATTTAATCGAGCTGGAAATTACCGAAAGTGTATTGGCCAAAGACACTGAAAAAGCTCGAAAGTTAATTTTAAAACTACAAGAATTTGGCGTTAAAGTTGCGTTGGATGATTTTGGTACAGGTTATTCCAGCTTGGCGTATATCAAAGACTTTACCTTCGATGTATTAAAGATCGACCAAAGTTTTGTTAAAAATACTCTAGAAAATAAAAAGGACCAGGCGATTATTTTTGCCATTATTCAAATGGCCAAAGGTCTCGATCTTAAACTGGTAGCAGAGGGTGTAGAAACCAAAGAACACTCAGACTTTTTACTTAATTTGGGGTGCAATGTCATGCAGGGTTACTATTACAGCAAGCCGGTAATTGCCAAAGAAATTGATAAACTACTACAAGAATTTTCTGCCGTTGCGCCTGCAAAAAATTAATTAAAAACTTTATTGATAAATTGAGAATTTCATAAAGTAATTTAACGTTGACTTTTGCTTAAAACAAAAGATAAATCGTGTGCGTCCGGTCAACCACGCCTAGCTAAATTATTTGAATGCTATTAGCGTCTTTTCAACAAGTTAAAAAGGCGAACCAATCATTCGTACTGAAAGACCAAACTAAGAAATAGTTTTGTTATTAAGAGTGAGCTAGCTGGAAACGATTTTCTTAGTTATAGAAGTTAGGAAAATATTTTCCTATCATCAGATTTTTAGTAATCCGCTTGATTCAAATTATTTTAGTTAAAGTGGCGATGCTATTACTAACAAATCCATTAAGCTGCTTGCGTATTAGCTTAAGCACTTATTTAGTTGTTTTTAATATTTCTCCAACCCAACTTGATGCCTCTACTTGATGATCATTAAGCTTCACTTGTTGATAAACCTCTTTTATATCAAGTGTTCCAAATTCTATTTTTTCCGCAATATCTAGAATATTTCCCATTGGACCAGAGTGATTTAAGATTGCATCATTAATCTCTTTAGAAAGCCCGATCTGTTCTAGCAACCAATGCTTGTCTGCTCGAAGTACAAGATCTATCCCAGAAAAGAGGCCGACTACAAAGTTAGTAGCTCTGGATCAACATCAATATCTTCAAGGATCTCAATGACAATTCTATCTGGTTGTAAGGGGATAAATATATCAGACATAATGAGAGCTCTTGTTAGATTAACAAATATCTTTACATAAGGCTGGTTCACACCGTTTACAATTCCACAACAATAGTTAGAAAGTAGCTCTAAAGTTGCATTGTCTCCATCGACAATATCCACAACATTCTGGTCACTATTGCGATAAAGAATTTCATAGCCATACAAAGCATTAACATCAAAAATGGGTTGTTTTGCAAATAAAACGTCTTTTTTATCATGTTCTAACTGTTCCGAGCAAGGTTACTTGAGAGGTAGTTCAACAATTCGCCAATAGTGATCTAGCAGCTGGGTGAGCGCATCAAAACCAGTGTCTAGATTTTCTTTTACAATATAGCCAGCAATATGTTGCTTATATGCTAAATATTTATCTTCATCAGATTTGCTGGTGGTCAGTACAAAAATAACACTAGTGGATAAAGACGAGCGTTTTCTGACATACTCTAAAAATTCAATGCCATTCATTCTGGGCATATTTAGGTCTAGCAAAATTATATAGGGCTTTTCTACTACCTTATCCTCTAAGAGTTCGAGTGCTTCTATCCCGTCCCGCGCCCGGATTAATGGATTTGCTATCTTGAGTTTTCGTAAAGCTCTCTCGATGCCTTTGGCATCAACATCATCATCTTCTACAAGTAAAATACTCGCGGTTTGATAGTTTTGCGTATTCATAGGTCATCCTTAGGCTTGATATCTTTAGGCCAAGTAAAAATAAATGTTGTTCCCTTTCCTATATCAGATTTTAATTCAATCATTTGATTAAGGGATTCGAGAGTTTTCTTGACAATGCTCAGTCCCATACCGCTGCCTTCAACTTCGTCACGAGGTTTTAATGTCTTAAACAATTCAAAGATCTGAGCATGATGTTTGGGAGAAATGCCAGGGCCATTATCTGAGACTTCAAATGCGTATTTATCTGGCAATTCTTTATAGTCCACTGTAATTACGCTATCCTCTTTATCGTTATGCTTAATCGCATTTCCAATTAGGTTTCTAAAAATGGTTTCAAGGGGCGTGACTAGCGTAGTCAAAGTTGGTAACGTAGAGTTAATAGCGAGCTTGATTTCACCTTCTGGGTTCATGAGTTCAAAAATTTGGTCGAGCAATAGGTTTAGATCGACGGAACAAATTTCACCTTGTTTTCTACCGATTCTCGAATAAATAAGTAAATCATCCAATAACTTTTCTAATCGCTTTGTTCTACTTTTCAGAAGCGATAAATTTTCTTTAGTATCTTCGCTCGCGCTTTCTTGAATATCCTCTTCTATCCAAGACGACAACTGAATTATTCCTCTTAATGGTGCTTTAAGATCATGAGATGCAACATATGCGAAGTCATCTAAATCTTTATTACTACGCCTTAATTCATTTGTTATCACGATATACGCAGAGATATTGGTTATTGTTGCGATAATTTTGGTTCTGTCTTGAATTTTAAAATTGGCAAGGCCAATTTCAGCAGGAAATGTTGAACCATCTTTTTTTAAGCAAAATATCTCTTTACCATGTCCCATTTGTTTGTCTTTTGGTTTTTTCATAAATTCTGTTCGATATTTTCCATGAGAATTTCTAAATTCTTGCGGAACAAGCATATCTACATTCATCTCAGTCAGCTCTTCCTCGCTATACCCAAACAACTCAGACATTTGTTGGTTCACTTCTGTGAGTTGGCCGAATTGATCAACAATAGCAATACCGCAAGGCGCAGAGTCGATAACATTCTTATAGAACTCTTCACTTATTGCATGTTTTTCAGTCATTAAATTGGCTAAGTTTAACGCGCGTTTATGAGATTTTGAGAGCATAATAAAGAACGCCAATAGCATTGAGTCAATAGATAGTCCGGCTATCAAAATTACTACAGGTTGATTGGTCGATGTCTCTTTCCTAAATGACGCCGCGGTTTGGATAGTAAATGTCCAAGGTCTACCGTACATGCTTAAAGAGACTACTTTTGAGAACTGTGGCTTTTCTTCGAAGCCATTAACGTTAGCTTTAAGTTCGTTATAGAGCTCTACATTTTCATCAAAGACACTAAAAAGTAACCGCCTGTTCTTTTGCTCCAGAGTGCCTGCAATTAATTTGTACATAATGAATGGCGCATATACGTGGCCAACAAAATTACTCCTTCTTTCTTCAAGAGAACTGGCAGGATCACCCCGATAAATTGGCACATATTGCAAAAAGCCTGGTGTTTTCTGTGAATCTTGGACAAGTATTATTGGCGCGGTTATTTGGGTTTCTCCGGTATCACGCGCAAGCTTAGCTGCTGTCCATCGGTTAGTTTCAAATGCCATATCAAGGCCGACGGCTTGCTTATTGATTTCGACAGGTTCTACATAAGTTATTGGCCAAAATTCGTTATTCTCGTGATTGGGTTTTATCTTAAAGTCTGGCCGAAGCCTTCGCTCGTTTTTTAGGAAAGCATCGAGTTTGTTTGGCGGTACATAGTAGATTATGCCAATTCCATTAATTCCAGGATAAGTAGTTTCTAGTTGCAGTATGTTAGCAAAACGCCTCCATTCGATTACGTCTATACCTTGAGATTGTGAGTGATACGCGGCGGCACCGGCCCTAAGAGCGTCTTCATATCTCGACATTCGTTCAGAAATAAGCGCTAGAAGTTGCTCTGATTGAAATTCAAATTGTAATTTAACTTTTTCCTGAACTTGCGAATGTGAGATATACCAAGCAATGAATGTAAGAACGAGTGAGCTAAAAACGATTACCCAGTGATACCAATGCAACCCTTTTAAGTTTTCTTTAGTTTCAGTCATTTTTGTGGTCCATTTAAATGCTAATGAAGGAGATTACAGGAAAAGCTTTTCTGCTTCTGAGGAAGGAATTGGTTTCGAGATAAAATATCCTTGCACAAAATCGATACCTAGCTCTTCGCAAAGTTGCATGTTTGACTCTTCTTCAACACCTTCTGCAACAATCTCTAGTTTAAGTATTTTTGCCATAGATGTGACACCTTCAACGATGTTTTTGTTCTTTGTGTCTTCAATTGATTTTGGCATCAAACTTCTATCAATTTTTAATGTTGAGATAGGGTAATGACGAAGATGCGATAGTGACGAAAAACCAGTACCAAAATCATCAAGTGATATGCGACACCCTAGTTCTGTAAGTTTTATAATTACTTCTTTAACAACTTTGGTATTTTCAAGAAGAACCGTTTCAGTTAACTCAATGTCAATTAAACTTAAATCAACTGAATAACGCGAGCCAAATTCCTTTAATTTATCGACCAACTCAAAGTCATAAAGCTGCGATGAGGAAATATTTATCGCCGCTCTTAGCGGCTTTTCTCTGTTTGTGTTCCATAGGCTTAACTGGTGAATGACACTTTCCATGATCCAAACTCCTATATCACTAATTTGGTTGGACTCTTCCGCAATCTGAATAAATTGATCTGGCGCTCTAATCTTTCCATCAATATTCCAGCGAATAAGGGCTTCGAATCCCTTTAACTCTCCATTTTTAGGTCTTACTATTGGCTGGTAATAAACTTCGAGCTCGTTATTCGTTATTGCCGTTCTCAACTCCGACTCAATTCTTAATCGATTTTGGAATTTATACTGCATTTCAGTTTCGAAGAAACAAACCTGATTCCGACCAAGTTTCTTCGCTTTATACATAGCAATATCGGCGCACTTAAAGAGCTCTTCACTGGTAACGCCATTGTCGGGATGCAGGGAGATCCCGATACTACATGTTGCATTGATTGGGGTAGAAACAATTTCCACTGGTTTTTGCATCAGAGTAATGATTCTTCTGGCCACTAGATTTGCGTGTTCGGCATATTCCAAACTACTAAGCGTAATGGCAAATTCGTCACCGCCCAATCGGGCAAACAACTCGCTTCCTCTTAAACACCCTTTAATTCGAGATACGATTTTTTTAAGCAGAAGATCTCCGACGTCATGCCCAAAGGAGTCGTTAACCAATTTAAAGTTGTCGAGGTCGATTAAAAGTAACGCTAACTTATGGTTGTTACGTTGATTATTTGCTATCGCTTGTTTTAATGTTTCATCGAAGTAATAACGATTAGGAAGATTAGTCAGGGTATCCGTTTCAGCTAACGCTTTAACTTTTTGATAGGTTTTAAATAATTGCTGCTCAAGCTCAAATCGAGTAGTGGCATGTTGGATCGCTCTTCGAAGTCGAGATTCAGTGATTTCAGATTTGATCAAAAAGTCTTGAGCTCCCGCTTTGATACAGTTTATCGCTAGCTCTTCATCTTCCGAAGAACTCATCATAACGATTGCGGTGCTGGATTCTTTGGGTTCGTTTCGAATTTCGACAATCATCTCGATACCATCTCTTTGTGGCATCCGATAATCTAATAGAACCACATCAAAGTTTCCCTCTGAATATGCAGCCAGTCCCTCATCGACAGTTAATGCTTCCGTGATGTTTACTTCTAAGTTACTGCTGGAAAGCGTCCTTTTTATCTGCATTCTGTCCAGTTTGTCATCATCTACAACCAATACATTCATAATTTTATAAACAACCCTTTAGTAAAGTCTGTTTAACTCAGTGTTTTGTTATAAAGTTTACTTAGAATATTGCTACGAATCTGATCTAGATGTTTAGATTGGTAGCACTCCACCCAAAAACAACTCAAAACAAGATTAAGCAAGTTATTAATGTAAGCACATTTACGCCAAAAAACTGTTTATTATTCAAAACCTAAGTATAGAACATTATTATGCAATGTATGGAAATGTTCGTGTTACTGTGCCCCCATTACTTTTGTCCAAAGATAACTAATAACAAAACAACTATCCTTTTCCAATTTGGCGTTCAATTTTTATTAGCGTTTCTAAAATATCAGCCATAATTTCATGAAACACAAAGTCATTATTTTCATCATCTCCAACAATTCTACTAGGTTTATTTAAATAACCTGTCATTTCAATTAATCGACTATTAAGATATTTTCTAGCCTCTTGATGGGTAATATAACGATAGTCTTGGCGTTTTTCCTTTATAACAGGAAAAAGTTTTTCAACTTGCTCTAATGGTAAGTCTCTATATACAACAACCTTAATATCATAACTGACAGGCTGGTGATTTTGTGGATCGGGCCATTGCCAATACCTAACGCCTAGCGGTGAATCATTCTCAGAAGGTCCAAAATCAGAGTAATTAAGTACAATATAATTTTTGGATGATAATGATTGTTCTTTTGCGTTTTTATTAGCAGTAGAAGTACAAGCACCCAATAAGATAATAAATGTACAATATAAAAAATATTTTGTTAAATTATTCATTTTGTTATTTACATTCAGTCAAATTTTTAAGTGTTAGAGAGGCTATTGAATCTGGAGGTACAATTAACATATTTGAATTCCAAATAAACTTACTTATTGGGTGTTTACTATATACATTACTACCAATCGCGTTCCAATGAGCTTCATAAACATAGCCATTTGAATATAACCAAGTGTGATCACCCTGTCTACTAAGACCGTAAGCAAATTTAATTTTTTTTAACTCCGCTAAACCTATAACATTTAACTTTCTAGGGCCTTTGTAATCATATAAGGCTTGAAATTTCGGGTGTTTCTTGGGAGTAGGGTTATAGTCAAGGACTAAGTATGAAAGAGGAACACCAACATATGCGCAATTTTCTATAGCCTTCGCTGTAGCAAAGGTATGCTCTTTACTTCCGTCATTAGGGTGAAACCGATCGGGCGTTAGGTATATTGCCTTCCAAGATAGCTGATTAACTAAGTACTTAG
Source organism: Aliikangiella maris (assembly GCF_040719265.1). Taxonomy (NCBI): domain Bacteria; kingdom Pseudomonadati; phylum Pseudomonadota; class Gammaproteobacteria; order Oceanospirillales; family Pleioneaceae; genus Aliikangiella; species Aliikangiella maris. Next base: position 55,258 of record NZ_JBFDAH010000003.1, read on the forward strand.
CCAGCATATCACCGTAGAATAATGGTTTTTTATTATTTCCCCTCTTTGCTAAACCTTTAGATGCTAGATTACTTGCAACATCAGTTCTTCCCATTTGAATATATGTGTCTCGGAGTACATTTAATACAAATGTAACACAATCCGTTATTGTGTATTTACTATAGTCACCCGGATTATTCTTTACATAGGTACTCCCAACTTTCATACTTCTATCGTTAAATCGAACAAGCATATTATTACGTGCAATAGTTGAGTTCATTAAAATTCATCCTTATTAAAATGATGAAAAAAATAATATCTATTCATCAACATTACCATAGTCTCATAAACCACTTTCCATTAGATGAAAAAATCTCAAAAAGAGCTGTTATTCTCATTGTCAATCCGCCGCTTTATCGCAATTCTCTTGAGTGTAAAATACTGCTCATCATCAATATCTAAAGCAATCATAGTTTCTCTAGGCTTACCATCTTCAATCGCTTTAAATAAATCATCTTCGGTAATTTTTAATTTTAAGCATCGGATCCACAGCTCCAAATCAGCAATACGCTTATCAATCTTTTTTGCAAAAACCAAAAAATCTAATGACTGAGATTTTTTATTAAGCAATATCTCCATTTTCTTTTCATAGTTCATTCATGTTCCTCCTGTTATTTTAAATAATATCTTGATAACCTTTATGCCAATTTTCTAATTCTTCTAACAACCCATTGAGCATCCACTCAGGAAACCACTCAAGCCGACAAATTTGAATATTTTGGTCATAAGCCTTAATTCTTTGTGTTGACCATTGATATAACCCTTTATCAGAGCCATCACTGATATAACCCTCAAGTGACATTAAAAACCAAAGTTGACGCAACCTATCTAATTGATAAATAGAAACTTGGTTTAATTCACTTTTGATACTTTTTTTCTTTGGCTCAAAGCCAAGCCATTGCATCTTATTGAGCACCTGCATTAGCTCTGAAATATTCATCTCTTCACAATAAATTTTTCCAGTTAATGAATGTAACAAACGGGTGTAAGCAAAGGAGTCTAAATTCAAACTCGCTTTACCGACATCTATCATTTTGATGTAATAATGTTTAGATAAATACACGCTATTGACCTCTGTATAAAAAAGAGAGGGCATCCCCTGCCCTCCAAATATTACTACAGGCTAATTGAATGTTCGTTTTTTATTTCGAAAATGGATAACACCTTTTGAGCAACTATTGTTTTTATCTTCGAGTTCAGAAATACAATCACCACACAACATTTCAAATAACACATCACAAGTTTCTACTTCTCTCCACCCCATATGATGAACCGCACGTAAAAACTCTGTAGGCGTTAAATTTAGTACCACAGGTTTATGCTCAACGCTACAAAGACTACACTTGACACTTGGTGGATCTCCAATCGCAGTTAACTTAATCGTTCTCTTTTTTAAAGCCACTTTAATTTCCTTGTTGTTTTAAAGTTAAGAAATTTCAGATGTCATTAACTTATCTGCTTTTTCTGTTAGCTCTTTGGCTAACTTCAAATGTTGTGCAGCAAGCTGTAAGTTTTGCCCCTTTGGATCAGTTGCTCTAAACTGAATGGGTTTTAATAAAGCATTAACAAACTCAGTACTTTTTAAAGCCCAACATAATGCGGGTAAGTAAGTCATTGGAAAATCTCGATCACTACCAGGGGCAAGCCATTTATTCAGTTTACTTTCTGTAATATTAGATTTACCGCCTAACGATTTATTCATACGGCTAACAACTCGCTTTCGCGTTAAACCGGCTTCAGTGATTGCATGGTTAATTGCATTAAGAAAAATTGCATTCACTTCACAATTCGGTGGTGTTTCACTTTCTAATAAACTGCTTATTAATTCTGGTTGCTTTTTCATTATCTCTTTCCGTAATTTAGGTGGTAAAAAATATTGAAATTATTTCCTTTTAATTAAGCGAAATACGTCATAGAATTGCGGTCGAATTTTGAGCTTGTTTATTTGAGATCCAATAACCTTAAAACATTTATGGCAGCCACTTGGGCAGTGGAATTTAAGTAAATATTTTGTGGGTATTGTTAAATGAAAAACGCTCGAATTTTGTTTTAACCATTTTTCCAATACCAAAGGAGAAATATTACAATTAGTAGATAATTGAAAAAGAGACTTTAGCCAATTTTTAATTGGGATCGATTTATTGATGAAATTTTTCATGTAAACTGTCACTCCCAGAATTGAGTTGTCTACCTATAAGGATTCTAATACATTTCGCGAAAAAATATTAGAATACTAATAGGTATTGTGTCAAGTCTATTAGTGATATTATTATTTTTAAAAATTAGCTAAAGTTTGGATACTCATGAAAAATGCGGTAACTATTGAGTTTGATGAAGTAATTCAAAGACTGAAAGAAGAGCTTGGTGAGGAAAGTGATGCGGCTTTATCTCGCGCTTTAGGCATGTCCAATTCTGGGATCGCTGTTGCGCGTAAAAGTAAATCATTACCTATAATTCCCATAGTCAATACCTGTTGTGAACTGGGTATTTCACTTGATGAGATATTTTTAGGTAAAACAAAAAGCAAAAGCTCTGCCCAAGCTGCTAACACTTTTACTCTTGACGATATTATTCGTGCAAGTAAATTAGTTGTTCGGACGTTGGAAAGAGTTTCAACCAATAACTCACTACCAACTGAACGACAGCTCGATGCTTATAAAAAGTTACACACGGTTTTCATCAAAGCAGTTATTGAAAATGATTTTGATGAATCGATTGTAACTGCCATTGCGGAGGCTTCTATAGAGTTGGTATAAAAGGAGTCTCTACCATGTTATTAAAAGTTAAAGTTTTATTCTCAGTTTTTGTTTTTACCATTTTATTTAGCACTTTAGTTTCAGCCCTTGAACCATTAAAAGAAAATCGAGCCAGAATTTTTGCATTAAAAGCCACACTTTTACTGCCGGAATATGAGTTTTTAGATGTGGATATGAGTTTTGATTGTGGAAGTAAATATGAGAGCACGGCAATGATCATTACTAGTTTTGCAGGTGCCCAATTACTTGCCGCTTCTTATACCCATTTATATGGTAAGGAAGCAGGCGAAATGGTGATGCAAACATGGCAAAATAAAGTGAATAAAGATGATCCTCGCTTGCCAACTTTTATTTTTGTATCACCAGCAACTGGAACTCATTTTGATTGGAGACAGTCGGTTAAAGTTACAACGAATAAAAACTTATCGCAAACTGGCTTTAGCTTAACAACAAGAAATAATAGCGCAGACGGTATGCCAAACTTATATGCGGGGTGTGGTTCTCGTACTCATCATCGAAATTGAATATGAATAAATAGATTGGATAGTCTGCAAGGCTTCTTGGCTTATAACGATAAACTTTACAATACACTTTCAAAAAACAGGGAAGGTAATGAAAACAAAAAAAGCATTAATTCTAATATTGTTTTTTCCTTTAAGCTGGGTTATTTTTGCAAAAAATGCAATGTACTTTATGTCGATAGTAGAAGACTCTGCTGGCTATATTTATTTTATTACAGATACTGGTATCAAGCGATTTGATGGATACCAGTACGTTGATTTATCAGACATTTCCAATTTGCCCTCAACATGGAGTGACTCTGCTGTTTATCGGGAAAGCAATGACTCGTTATATGCTGCTTTTTTTAAGGAAGGTATATGGAAGCTTGATCTAAGTAGTAACCAAGCAAAAAAGATAAGTGACTTAAAGGCTTCAAAAATAGTACTTTCAAGTAAATACCTTATGGCGAAAGTAGAGAAGGAAGTATATTTAATCAATTTGTCTAACCTGAATACTCGTAAATATGACTTACAAGAAGTTATTGATATTGCTGCGATAGAGGACCAACACTTCGCGATTACTCATAAAGGATTATTTAAAGTCAATAGTGAACATTCAGAGTTAATAGAGTCGTTTCAAACAACTAAAGCACATTTAGCATTATTTAATCATAAACTAGCTTATAGCACAGACTATAAATTAACTTTGCTATCACTGAAAAATAACACACCATTAGCTGTCAGAACATTTGAAAATGAAATTACTGCGATAACTTCTTATAATACAAACTCCTTTGCTATTGCTCATGGTAGTAATATAGATATTTTAAGCAGTGATAATCTAGACATCGTAAAGACTTCTATCAATCGTCTTAATCAAGTAAGCCGAATTCTATATGAAGACAAACAAAGTAACTTGTGGTCGACTGATACCACTCAATTTGAAGTGATTGATCCACACTTAACACTGTTAAGACTTCCAATACCTTCTCGTTACAATGTCGTTGAGTTGGTAGAAGAGAAATTATGGATAGGCACAGATCATGGATTATATTATTCAGATAAAGGGCTTTTTAAGCCGATTACTGAAATTAATGACCAGCTACCACTACTAGAGCGTAGTATTACAGATATTCTCTATACCAAGAATAAGCCCATTATCATTGCAACAACAGCAGGTGCATATAAACTAGAAAACAATATTCTGGCTAAAATATACGATGGGTATGTCTTATCACTCAGTTATATTAACTCAGAATTTATTTTAGCAACATCAAATAAGCTTGTTGGATTTGATGAAAATTTTAATCCTGTTAACTTTGATTTACTCAATGACAAATTGCCTCATAAGGAAGTATTGAATGTAAAAAAAATTAATAATACATTATATATTATGACCGCAGATGGACTTGTTCAAAAGACACAGAATATAATTACAACTCATGATATTTCCCCTCATAATTTAACAGATGTATTTGCCAGCTTAGGTAACATCTATGTAACTACATGGGGAGATGGATTATTTAAAAAAGAGGGAAATAAATGGGTAAGCATGGGCGGTCCTAAAAAGATTTCCTCTACTATTGCTTATTATGATGAAACGCTTCTTTCTACATCAAATGGACTATATCAATTTAAAGATGAACAAATAAGCCTTGTACCTAATTCTGCTGGACAAATGTTTATTGCTAACAGTTTAGCCGTTAAAGATAATCTGGCTTATGCGTCAAGTAACAAAGAATTGATAACAGTTGATTACTTTAAAGCTCCTAGTTTAAATCCACCTAAGTTTACTCAATTTCCAACCAGTGATACACCTTATGATCAAACCTTCACGATTGCTGCGAACAGCTTTGATTATATTCATGGAGAACTGATTCGCTATGAGTATAAATTGAATAATGGTGATTGGGTAGATGTGAAGAATGGAAAAGTAAAACTTTCTTATTTAGACACTGGTTACCATAATATTCAGATGAGAGCATCTTATAATGCTACTCAATGGAAATATAGTGAGATGAGATCTTTTAATATTACTGGTCCCTGGTATCGCTCGAAAACCTTTATATTTTTAACGGCTCTAATTTTTAGTGTTGTTGCTATTTTACGATTACTCTATATTTTTAGGCTGAACAAACAAAAAAATAAAGTTTTTAAAATAATTAGCAAGCAACAAGAAAAACAAGGGTTAGTAAAAACCTATGCTGAATTAACAAAGGCAAAAAACGCGCTAAGTAAAAATAACCCAATCATCACCAAACATACACTCAATATTATTGAAAATGCCATTAGTCAATTTGAAGAGCTTTTAGATAACTATAGTGCAATAAAAGCTTTAGGAAACACCAGTTTAGAGGATAGCTTTACTGGCTTAGATGCATTGGCCTGTATGCAAATTAAATCACATGAGTTTCAAATATCACTTTGTGAAAGATGCACAATAGAAACTCGCAACATCATATTTTTTATTGCCCACACTTTAGTACATAATAGTCTACAACATGCAAAAGCTGATTTTATGCAATTGACCGTTACCTGCGATGCAGAAAACGTAAAAATCTTTGTTCAAGATGATGGAATAGGTATCAAATACTCTGATTACACCTTTAACTTTGGTGTTGGTATTGCAATAATTAAAAACATTGTTTACGAGCGAAAAGGAAAACTAAAATTTAAAAACTGGCGAAAAAGCAAAAGCTGGCGAAGTGATAAAAACTGTCGAAGAAGAAAAGGGACCTTTGTATCTGTAGTTATTCCGCTTTTGCCGTCTGAGGTAAGCCGACATGCGCGCCAACTAAAGGAAGCTGAGTCTTAATTAATTTGAGTTAACTTTCCTTCAAACCGCTCCTCACAGACTGGCCCTTGCCATTTGCTAGTAGTTATCGTCTAATAACCTCACAGTGTTCGACGGTGACTTTCCTACAGAGGACTTTCACCTCATTAGTTAATGCCCATGCCGGGAGTATACAAAGCGTTGCACCAGACAAGCCGAAGAACGCGGCGTTAAAAGAGAATTTACTAAAGGAGACTATTTTGAAAATTATTTTTTTGAACGTATTGTTAGTATTAACAATTGGCGTAACGGGATGTGCTCAAGCTGGAGGTGGTGGTATTAAAATGACCGTTTCAGATCAGCAGAGTCTTGCGATTGAAAATTTGAGCCTAATTGCCAAGGATTTCTGGCAGGCATACCGAAGCGATGATGTTAGTAAACGACGTCTAGCCGAGATGTATCTGATAGGTGTTCTTGATAGCACTGAAGGTGAAAAATGGTGTGGCTATAAAATTGCTCTTCCACATTCAGTTTTAGATCAAATTCATATTGGCTTTAAAAACGCTTCAAAAGAGATGATGGACGATAGAGCTTCTAACACCATTAATAAAATAATGTCAAACATACTTCCATGTAAGGAAACAAAATGAAACCAACATTCAAAGCATTGAGCGATAATTACTACTCATCAAATATCAATTCTACAAAGTATGTAGACGGTGAAGATTTATATGCGGAAATAGGATATAAACAGGCAGATTTGATAAAGCAGAATTCTGGTTACGTGAATACATGCGCTACACGGGTAAGTCTTGCGCTACTAAAAACAGGTATATCATTTACTGGCCGCCTCCCGGTTAAAATAGGACCATATAAAGGAAGGAAAGTAGAGACAGGGGCAAAGCTTTTAGCCGATCAACTTATGAGGCGGGATGTCTTTGGCCGTCCTGAGTTGTTCAAACCTTCAGAGTTTTTATCTAAGGTAGGAAGCAGAAAAGGCGTTGTTCTTTTCTGGAAAATTATCGGCTATGGCGGCGGCCATATAGACCTAATAGATATCCAGAATAAGGTAGCAGTGTGTAATTCTGCTTGTTATTTTCAGAGCAAAGAAATATGGTTTTGGGAATTAATGTGAGGTGGTCGGGATCAGCAGCAAAACCTATCAACGCTGGGGGCAACCAGACAACCATGGCGATGGTCGTCTGGAGTACAGCCGAGAGCCTCATAACAAACTGTCGGAGCTAGAGCGGCAGCGTCACTCAGGTGAAGATATTGCGATACTGGCACAGCGCAAACAGGTTTATCTGAAAGCAAAAGAGAAACATCCCGAGCGTTGGAGTAAAGAAATTAAGGATTGGGATGTTACAGGTGACGTTTATCTGAACTCTAAAAAAGGCAAACGATTAAACAGGATAAATTGGCGGCATAATTTATACCTAATGAAAACCACTTTACTTAAATGTTTGGTGAATCCTTCAATTCCTCTTCATAATAACTTGAGCGAGTCGGATATTCGTGAGTTTGTTAAGCGTCGAAAAATTAGTGGATGCACAAAAAGCGATAATGGTCGAGATTCTACGTTATTATAACCCTGTTAGACCACATACTTTTAATAACGGCTTAACACCAAACATAGCGGAAGATATTTATTGGAAAAACTCTAAATCTGTGGCCAAAGTTACTTGACCACTACATTTTTCAAGTTCTCGGCCCCAGTAGTTTGCTGAACCACAAGCTTCCTTCGCAATCACCGCTCCTTCTGGTACTTTTTTTACAATTGCTGCTAACCATTTATTCCGAGAATACTTTCCCTTCCATTGAACTTCACTGAATCGGTCAACAGCATGTATGTGAAAAATAGATTTAGCAATATCAACACCTACTCGAGTTATGCTACCCATGAAATTCTCCTCAATTGTTTATAATGACTATTCAAATACCATTGTCGCTTAAAATAGCCAATTGGTCAGCTTGAGGAGGAGTCCATCCCATTGCTTACGTTTATCTAATAGCTATTTTGCATCAAAAAGTATATCGCGCACCAAGCAACCAATTTTTACCGGTTCGCGGCGCTAAATCTTTTAAGAATGAAGTATGATCTCGCGCCTCTTCATCAAGTAGATTTTTACCCTTCAAGAAAATCAATAATTCTTCATCAGCAAAATGTAGTCGATAAGCCATTTCCAAATCGAGCATCGAAAAACCTTCTGTTGGCAATTCATTTGCCGCGACATCTTTTTGTTTTTGGTGTTCAACCAAACTAAGGTTTGAACTGAAGTCGGCGTAGTCATAGCTGAAATTTACACCATATTTTAATGCAGGAATTCGCGGGATATTTTCACCGTTACTAAACTCTGCTTTGACCGAATCAGCCATTACGCCTATTTTAAATTGATGATTTCCCTGATTGAATAATAAATAAGATAGCTGTAGCTCAATACCTTTGAACTCAGCGTCTCGCTGCTTATAACAAACCAGTTGTAATTCATCATGCTCAGCTTCTTCGATAGCTTCATCAGTTAAACAAGGATCGGTAATTGCCGCATTAGCAGCATAAATAAAATCATTAAATTGATTCCAGTAAAGATTAATTTCTCCGTTCAGTCTTTCATTTTCAAATCGATAAGAAAAATCCAGGTTTTGCGAAACTTCTTTATCTAAATCAGGATTACCAATCTCAAATGATCGAGTGGTAATGTGTGGTCCAAAAGAAAGGACTTCTTCAGCACTGGCAAATCGAGTGGCATGTGAAAAATTTGCCGCAATTATATTGTGTTTGCTCAAGGTATACACTGAACCAATGGAACCACTAAATCCATTATTACTATGCTTAAACCCGGCGGTTGATATCTCTTGTGACTCGAAACGGCCACCTAACTCCCACTTAAAATTACCGTAATCTTTTTCTTCAACTAAAAAGATCGCGCGATTTTTTGTTACCGACTCAGGAACAAATGCTTCTTCTCCAATGGCCGAAAAATCTCGTTGAGTCAGTTGTACACCAACAATGCCACTCCAACCATTGACTGTTTGGTGTTGTAAATATGAACGCAATTCCCAGGCTTCATTTTTAAACTGAGTACCAATTTCATCTTCTTCAATTTCAGCGTGTTTGTAATCGGTTAATGCTGTACCAATAAACCATTGTTGAATACCAGCAAACGGTTCATTTAATTGGGCTTGCAAATCATAGCGTCTTTGCTGCATATCAACCATCACGCCTTCTTCATGCATTTCAGCGGTGTGTTCTTCTTCATTAGTGGTCTCTTCTTCAGCATGTTCTTCTTCATGATGCGCATGGCCCGGTACACCATACTCCTTATTCACCTGGCTAAACGCAACGCCAACATGTCCCCAATCGCCTAACCAGGTTGAACCAATACTCCCGCCTCGTGATTCCGAGCGGGTATTTGCCAGCAGGCCAAACCCTTCTTCTTCAGCATGTTCTTCTTCGGTGTGTTCTTCTTCAGCATGGCCTTCTTCAAGCAGCTCTTGCTCATGCAAAATATGAGACTCGGCCTGCCCAGGAATTTTGATATCATCGGTTTCACTGGTATACCCATCAAGATGCCAGTTCCAGTGATCTTCACCACCATCAAGGGTGACAACCCCCGAGCGCTCACCGGTTGCCGAATCAGCAAGACGCATTTCAACTCCACCGGTAAAACCCTCCATAGGTTCTGAATTAATTTTTCGATCAGAAACATTCACAATCCCACCAATTGCACCGCTACCATATAACAAGGTTGCAGGACCTTTAACCACTTCAATTTGATCAGCAAGCAATGGCTCAATACCGGCATCGTGATCTGCGCTGGTTGTTGACGCATCTTGTACAATCATTTGATTATTCGTAATTTTTACTCGTGAACCGCTAAGTCCCCGAATAACGGGCCGGGCAACAGCAGGACCAAAAGAAGACAGGCTAATGCCAGGCTCAAACTGTAAAATGTCGCCTAACGTACCAGCTTTACGCATAGTCAGTTCATCGCCAGCCATAACAATGGTTGGTGTTGCCATATTCAAAGCGGTATGCTCAAGCGGGTTAATCCGCACCACAATTTTATGTTCAGCTTCATCACTCAACGACACTTGAATAAGATCTTGTTCTCCTTCAATCACTTGAATGTTTTGGTGGAAGTGATTATCCCGTCCTCCTTTGACATCGATAGTGTATTCACCAACCGGTAAATCCAATATGAAAAATCCCTCATCATCTGTTCGCACCTGAATATCGGTTCCGCGAACTTTAACCAAGGCATTAGTTAATGGCACGCCGTCTGTGTCAGCCACTAAACCCTTAACTTCTTTTGCGTTTACTCCACCAGCAAACAATACCGCACTGACAGCGGCGGCAAGCATACATTTTTTCACAATAAAAACTCCGGAAATACATCATTATCAATGTCTAGACCAACCTTAAACGGATGGATATAAAGACCTGCAAACTTATTAATTATTATGGTAAGACTTTAGTGAGTGGGTGGACCGCGCGGAGAAATAGCAAAGCAGTTTTCCTTTTTGAGGTTTCGCTGTAAATTTTGCTCTAAATGCTGATATTCAAACTGCAAAACAGTCAATTCAAACTGATTAAATTCAATTAAAGTATCATCATTGCCATAGACTTGAGAAAGACACTTATGATTAACTGACAATAAATGCTCTGCACTGAATTCGTGCTCAACTGAAGCAAGTTGCACAAACAACCAACCCAGTAACACAAAAACAATTGCAAAATGATGTTTTTTAAGTGCGAACATTACAACAGAAACCTAAAACAGCGTTATCACTAAATGAAACGCCAAATGCTAATTTAATACTTTTAATCAAATATTTTTAATTCAACATTCATTAACTTAACTTTTGCTGATTTAATATTTGCCAATTCAATATTTAAATAAACCAATGTTACATCATCAGTGAGCGCCATTTTTTGTACTCGTAATGATATAACGTATCAATGACAAATAGTTTGCCACAAAGCTTTCATTAAAAACAAGTAAAAAATCACCCTACTAGATAGTGAGGATTAACACGGCTGTTGAAATGCCACCGACTTCCCCATTACAAATCTCCTACCTGGCATCATATTGCCCCTTTAAATAGTGAATAATTGTATTTAGTAAAGAATATTACTGGTGTTTGAACTTTGTGAGTGTGACTGAATTTTATGAATTTATGTTAGTGGATTGTTTTATTGAAATCATTTTAGTCAGTTTATAATTGTAAACCGACTCTTTAATGCTTGCCGATGTAGATAGTCCGCAATCGGGCTATCTTATCAGGCAGGGTAAAAACGCATCGGGCAATTTACTCGGACGAATTTAATCTATTTTAGTAATTCATGATCTTTAGGTAACTGTTTTGAAATCCAAATCGCTAATTTATGCTTCATATTTACCTGAGTTTCCTGATCTTTAGCTAAAGGCTGGACCAATTTATCATGGACCAGCAAACGGTACAAACTCTCAACCTTTTGTTTAGCGGCATTAGTTTGAGAAAACCCTTTGTATCCCCGATTCATCGCATATTTTTCACCAACTTCAATGGCTTTTTTCAATAACGCCGCTTCATTTTTAATCTTTTTCATTATCCTTATTTCACCTGACTATTCATTTTGTACAAAAAGAAACCTATGCATTTAACTGAATTAACTGATTTAAATCACATAACGACTCTTTTAAAAAATCCTGTTTATGAAAGATGCCCATAATTGCATAATCCAGCACAATTGCAAATGACAAACCTGGTAACACGAAATCAGTTATAAAACAGTTAGTGCTTAATCAAGTGGACAGTTTTGCGTCATATTAAATAAAAGTTAGTAAATTCATATAATTACATAAAGCTCTTAATCAAATGGTGGTTTATCAATTGACCAATGATTCAGCAAAATAAAAGCGAACAGCCAATGGCTAATTCGCTTTTGTGCCAGACTTATTTGGTTCTAACTTATTTGTAACTGACTTATTTGTAACTGACTTATTTGTAACTGACTTTATGACTCGGAGGCAATTCATTATGGAATGCCCCCCTGGGCCGTCACTAAATCTTGATAGTTTAGTTTCGCCAGTAATTATTTGCTTCAGCGATTATTGCAAATTCTTTATTTACTAATTCTGCAGCCTGCATCAATAATTGGGGATTTTCGGCATACATATTACGCACTTTCATTTTCGCTGCTGGATCTCGCTGAATTGTACCAATAGTTTTTCTAACAATTTTAATCGCCAATTGACGACCTTCCAGCGGTGTTTTGGTAATCAAACTTGGCATATAGTCTTTCTCAGCCTCTGCGCTGACCGGTGAGATGCCACAGATCGACAAGCTTAGAATGCTGACAACGAAGGTTTGCTTAAGTAGTTTATTCACGTTTATTCCCCAGTAATTGAATGTTTATATGAAATAACAAATATCAAAAACAGTACGTATACATATTTTATTTATACGTATTATGCCTACACATATCATATTTGCACAGACTAACTTTAAACAGACTATCTTTAAACAGACTATCAGTTTAAAGATTTTTTGTTATCATAATATGAGTGAACAAATATTTATCAATTATTTATAATCAGTCAATTGCATTGAACCACTTAGACACCGGTGATTAATTTATGGGCCCAGTACTTAACGATCAAATTTGCTTTGCACTGTATTCAACTTCAAATTCAATAACTCAGGCTTATCGCGAACTTTTGCATCCGTTACGTCTCACTTATCCACAATTTGTTGTAATGATGGCGCTATGGGAGCAAGACAACGTGTCAATCAGCACCTTGGCAAACCGCATTGGGCTAAGCAAATCAACGATGACACCATTACTTAAAAGGCTTCAATCATCGGGGTATATCAATCGAGGCTATAAAGAAGATGATGAACGAGAGAAACAAATTCAACTGACCGAATCGGGTGTTGCGATAGCTCAAACGGCAAAAAATATTACCCAACAAGCATTTTGCGCAACTGGTCTTACCTGTAACGAAGCAGAGCAATTAATTGCAATGTGTCAAAAACTGAAAAGTAATCTGACACATATTGAGTAAAAGTCATCCAGCTTTGTTATTGTGCATGGCAGACTTTTTATCGCTTAACAAGTAGTCGCTAATATCCCAAGTGGTAGTCTGTTTTATTTTACTACAGCGCTTTTATGTGAAAAATTACCTAATATTTTGTTTTATTGGCAAAAAATAAGGTGTTATTTAATAAATTGTTGCATTTAAGTTAAAACTTTTAAAACAAAAACTCTCCTACCACTGGAAATAACCGTTATGATCAGTTAAAAATGCTTCCCAAATTACAAATTCAGTAAACAGGCGAATACCTATATGTCTTTGAATGAAAAGTTTGCCCAACTAAAAAGCACACTTAGTCAACAAATAATCGGCCAAGAGCGGTTAATTGACCGATTACTCATCGCTCTACTTGCCGATGGACATCTGATTGTTGAAGGTGCTCCCGGATTAGCAAAAACTCGGGCAATTAACGCATTATCTAAAGATATCGAAGGTGATTTTCATCGTATTCAGTTCACGCCAGACCTGCTTCCAGCCGACTTAACCGGAACAGAAATATACCGTCCGCAAGACGGCAGCTTTCGATTCGAAAAAGGCCCTATTTTTCATAACCTGATTTTAGCCGACGAAATTAACCGTGCACCGGCTAAAGTTCAATCAGCCTTACTCGAAGCAATGGCTGAGCGTCAGGTCACCGTTGGCAGTAAAACCTATCCTCTTGCGCCATTATTTTTAGTCATGGCCACGCAAAACCCAATTGAACAAGAAGGAACTTATCCACTGCCTGAAGCGCAATTAGACCGTTTTTTAATGCATGTGAAAGTTGAATACCCTAATGCAGAAGCTGAAGCCTTAATTTTAAAGTTAACACGTGAAGAAGCACATAAATCCTATCGTGAAGTACAGACTAATGAATTAAGACAAGAAGATTTATTTAGTGCCCGCGATCAGGTACTCGACATTCATATGTCTGATGAACTGGAAAAATATATTATTCAGCTGATTGTCAATACACGCGATACAGCTGCTATTGATAGTGATTTAAACCGTTGGCTAGATTACGGTGCTAGTCCACGGGCAACAATTTCCCTTGACCGTTGTGCAAGGGCAAGTGCCTGGTTAGCTGGCCGAGACTATGTCACTCCGGAAGATGTCCAGGATATTGCCAGCGATGTATTGCGCCATCGTTTAATCTTGACTTACGAGGCGGAAGCAGAAGGCATCAATACCGATCATGTTATTGAGCGGCTAATTCAAATAACGCCAATTGTCTAAATGCGGTCAACTAATTTATTCATAGGCCATCATGATCAATGTATAACGACACTAATTTACCAGGTTAAATGACAACCGTTTATGAGCGAATGGGCTAAATCACCACATCATATTATTGCCAGTCATCACGAAGAACTCGCTGACGATTTTAAGCTGGGTATTGATTTAACCTTGGGGCAATTAATTGAAGCCAGACACAGCCCCATCATTCAATGGCTGTCCCCCAATGCAAAAGTCAAAACTAATCGAGTCGGAGGTTTTCGGTCGCGTTTTAAAGGGAGAGGCATGGATTTCGATGAGTCGCGTATTTATCAAATTGGCGATGATATTCGTAACATTGATTGGCGCGTTACTGCAAGAACGGGCACAACTCATACTAAATTATTTAAAGAAGAGCGCGAACGTCCTGTATTTGTTATTCTAGATCAAATGCCCAGTATGTTTTTTGGTACAGCGCAAGTATTTAAATCAATATTAGCCAGTCGTATTACTGCACAGTTAATGTGGCATACTTTGACTAATGGTGATCGCTTTGGCGCATTATTATTTGGTGAAAAGCATCACCTTGAAATGAAGCCATCAAACAATCGACGTAATTGTATGCGGTTGTTAAATCGTATTGTAGAAAGCCACCAACAAACTTTACTTGATGTATTTCAATCAAATAAACAACCCGAGGCAAAACCAGATTTTGCATTTGCCGATACGCTCAAACGGTTAAAGTATTTAGCAAAACCAGGTACTTTAATCCACATTATCAGTGACTTTAATCATTTTGATGAACAAAGCCGTGCGCATTTAAGTAAATTATCACAACACACCGATGTTCATTGCATTTTAATTAATGATCCGATTGAAAAAAACTTACCACCAGCCGGTTTTTACGGTATTTCAAATGGCTCGCAAGTTGGACTGTTAAATACCACCAACAATCAGATTCGCCAACAATACCAAAATGCTTATCAAGCCAAGGTTGAAAAAATAAAAGCGTTTGCGCTAAGTCATAAAGGAATATTTACTCAGGTTGATACCAACTTTCAACAAAACTCATTAGGTCATCAACCTACAGTTGCTCAGCCAATGACCCAACAGGAAAATCCGTCAAGGGGAGTAAAATGAGCCAACAAGCCAACCCACTTGATCAACTACGCGATATTCATTTACCAGCAGCCGTAGATCCCTGGCAACTTGCACCGGGTTGGTGGATCATTATCAGCTTAATCATCATTGGGCTTATCATGGCAATCACCAAATTGATCCGCAAGCGGCGCCAGTTAAACCGATATTTAAAACCGGCGGCAATCGAACTTGAGCAGCTTGCAGCCTTACCTGCTGAGAATCTTTCTGTCATTAAGGTTTCAGAATTAATTAAACGGGTTTGTCTGGTATTTTATCCTGCTGAAAAAATTGCCTTATTAAATGGTAAAGACTGGGTAACGTTTATTAATCAGCAAACTGGTAGTGCTGTATTTGATGAACAAATTGAGCGTTTATTCAGCCAAGTGATTTATCAGCCGCAGCAGCCTATTGATGGAAAATTATGGCAAAAAACAATTCAGCAAAGTCGCCAAGTAATTGAGCATATTATTTACCAATCACTGCGCCGGAAAAAAGGACAGCAACATGCTTGAAATTGCTTATCCTTTAACGTTTTTATTATTACCATTACCGTTAATTATCTGGTTTTTTAAACGAACTAAAAAACCCGAACTGGCAGCGATACGAACACCACTGTTTGATAGCTGGCAATCTCTACAAACCCAGACACAATCTAGTCGTACTGATTTGCTCAATAAACTATTCGTGTTGTTAGCTTGGTGCGCTTTAGTCACAGCTGCGGCGCGTATTCAATGGATTGACGACCCCATCACCTTACCTAACAGTGGTCGAGATTTACTGTTAAGTATTGATATTTCTGGCAGTATGGAAGAAGAAGACTTAACTCTAAATGATAAACCCGCTAATCGGTTAATGGTGGTTAAATCGATCATTTCTGACTTTATTACACGGCGCGAAGGTGACCGTATAGGACTGGTTTTATTTGGCGAAAATGCCTATTTACAAACTCCACTGACTTTTGATTTAAAAACCGTCCGTTATATGCTCGATGAAACAGAGATTGGTTTAGCTGGTGCATCACGCACAGCTATTGGTGATGGGATTGGGCTATCCGTCAAACGTTTGCGTGAGCGAGCTGAGCAAAATAGAGTGTTAATTTTGTTAACCGATGGGCGTAGCAACTCAGGAGAACTCGAGCCAATTGAAGCGGCTAAATTAGCAAAACATGCCGGTATAAAAATTTATACTATTGGTGTTGGTGCAGATGAAGTCATCCGACGTTCATTGCTTTTTGGTACGACCAAATTTAATCCTTCAGCCGAGCTTGATGAAAAAACCTTAATTGAAGTGGCAACCTTGACAGGTGGAAAATATTTCAGAGCACGCTCAACTAAAGAGCTTGCCGAAATATACGCACTCCTCGATGAATTAGAGCCTGTTGAAGATGAACCCGAAGTTTATCGTCCGATCCAAGAATTATATTATTGGCCTGCCCTACTCGGCTTACTATGTTTTTTTATGCCCATGTTAATCAATAGTCTGCACACATTGTTTCGGCGAATGACCAACTCACCCAATGCTCCTACGACAGTTAGGATAGACAGTCAGCAGGAAAGCAAGCGAGGAAGTTATGCAGATTGATTTAACCCAATTTCATTTTATACGCCCGGAATGGCTGTATTTGCTGATACCCGCGATCATTTTAATTGTCAGTGCCAGACATTTATCGAAACAGCGTTCGAACTGGCAAAAAATCATTTCGCCGCACCTACTTCAATATCTAGCAGTTGGTTCACATCAACAAAAGCTGCGCCATCATTTTTGGCTAACCAGCCTGATTGCTATTGTAACAATTATTGCAATTAGCGGTCCGAGCTTTCGACAAGTACCTGTTCCCATTTTTCAGAATGAATTAGCGCGCGTAATTTTACTCGATTTATCTTTATCGATGGATGCAACAGACATTAAGCCTTCAAGACTAGAGAGAGCCAAATTTAAATTAATGGACTTACTGGAAAAATCAGATGAAGGTACTGTCGGCCTGATTGTTTATGCGGGTGATGCTTTTGTTATTAGTCCATTAACTTCTGATGCAAAAACTATCGCCAATATGGTACCCACTTTATCAACAGGAATTATGCCTGTGCTTGGTAGCCGTCCAGATTTAGCGATTGAAAAGTCAATTGAACTGCTGCAAAACGCCAAACATAATCGCGGTCAAATAATCTGGCTTACTGATGGCGTCGAAAGCTCACAGGTTAATCCCATCATTAAGCTGGTGAATCAGTCAGATTACTCGTTATCAATTTTAGCCATAGGTACCGATCAGGGAGCTCCCATTCCATTACCCGATAAAAGCGGATTTTTAAAAGATGCCAGCGGCAAAATTGTGGTACCGATGTTACAGCTTGGTGAACTCAATGAAATTGCCCAAAACACTCAAGCAGGAATTATCAAAATGACGGCTGATGAGCAGGATATAGCCTATTTAAACAAAGCACACGAATGGCATACGCAGGCTAACGAAGCAGAACAAGACAATGAACAATTGATCAATCGCTGGGTCGATGATGGTTATTGGCTTATCTGGCTAGTCATTATAGGATTTATTTTTAAGCTGTTACGCCAGCCTGTCAATCAAGGCAGCGCTTTAATGCCCTTATTCGCGGCAGTATTATTGAGCAGCGTGTTTGCAAAACCAGCTCATGCACTCGAATGGCGTGACCTTTGGAAAACCAAAGATCAACAAGCACAGCAAGCCTATCGCGAAGGCGACTATGGACAAGCTGCACAACTTTTTAAAAATAAGCAATGGCAAGCGACATCACAGTATAAAAATGGTGATTACTCAAATGCTGCCGGAAATTTCGATCCAGCACTTTCCAATGAGTCACTTTATAATCATGCCACCAGCCTGGCTAAAGCTAACCGACTGCAAGAAGCGCTCGATGCATACGACCAGCTACTTGCGAATAATCCTGATCATGAGGATGGAAAATATAATCGCGATATTGTTGAACAGTTACTCAAGCAACAACAAAATGAACAGCAAAGTAATCAGAATTCTGATCAGGAAGATCAAGATCAAAATCAGCAGCAAGATGAGCAGGACGCAGAGTCAAATTCAAACAGTGATCAGCAGGAAAATAATGCTGAGCAGCAAGATCAACAACAAGGCGAACAACAAGAACAAGAATCCGCCGAAGATGAACAATCACAGGCGCAACAACAAGCCGAAGTCAGTCAAGATGAACGAAGTAAGTCAGAAAAAGATCAAGCACTTGAACATTGGCTCGAAAAAATTCCTGACGATCCCGGCGGTCTGCTCCGTCGCAAAATGTATCGGGAATATCAAAAACGTGGTCGCCAACAAAAAGAAGAGAAATTGTGGTAATGCATCAGTTAAAACTTATCTTTTTTATATTATTTATTAACACACTGTTAATTGCCAACAGTGAGGCTAATGAGGCAGTTGCTACGCTTGATCGAACTGACATTGCAGCGGGTGAAACCTTTGTTTTAGATATACGAATCGACTATGAGACAGATGAGCAGCCGGATCTATCATTAATTCCGCAAGACATTACGATACTTTCAAATAGCCAATATCAAAATATACAAATCGTGAACAATGCACGTTCCGTTGTTAAAGGTTGGAAATTAAAACTAAAAACGCTCAAACCTGGAAAACTGACCATTCCTTCAATTACTGTCGGTAATCAGGCAACTCAACCGATTGAATTAAATATTAGAGATGCCAGCGATGAGTTAACTTTAGGTGGCCAGAAAAAAACCATTTTTTTAGAAGCAGAAATCGACCAATATGAGCCTTATGTACAGCAACAAATTATTTATACCGTCTCATTGTACCGCGCAGTTAATACGCACTATGCCAGCCTGAGCGATCCCACTGCCAATAACAGTATTGTTGAAAAATTAGGAGACGATAGCCAATTTGAAAAAGTTATCAATAATCGCCGCTACAGCGTGGTAAAACGCCAATATGCAATTTTTCCGCAACAAAGTGGTGAGTTGACCATTAGTGGCGTTAATTTTAATGCCGATGTGAACGATAATAGTCGACGCAACTATGGCACATTTTTCAATACAACTCGTCCAGTCAGTATTTCAACAAAACCAATCAAAGTGAATGTACGCCCACAACCAACGAGCGCACCTAACCCTTGGATTCCAGCGCAAGACGTTATTTTATCTGACAAGTGGACGCCTAATACCAACTCGTTAACAGTTGGAGAGCCGATCACTTGGACACTGTTGCTAAGCGTTCAAGGTTTATCAGAATCGCAACTACCTGAAATTGCAGTCCCCAAAGTTGATGGCTTACAGTGGTATCATGATACGCCGCAAAAAGATCGACAAATCAATGGTAAAGGCATTGTAGGTCAACGCGTCGAAAAGATCGCAGTCATACCGGCGACACCTGGCAGCATCACCATTCCAGAAATCAGTATACAGTGGTGGGATATTAAAACTGATTCACTGAAAACAGCAACTATTAAGAGCAGAACTTTTGAAGTATTGCCCGCTGAAAATAGCGCAACAAATACACCCAATCTTAATTTGCCTTTACCGGTTGAATCAATACCTCACCCCATACAACCTGCCAGTGATGAACAATTAACACTGTGGCAAAACATCGCAACTGGCTTTTTCACACTCTGGATAATCACCCTATTGGCCTATTTCAATAAAAGATCAACTACGCCAGCAAAACTGGTTAATGCCGAAGAACAACAGAATCAGCTTCGAGAATCTTTGAATAGCAAGCAACAATACCAAAAATTATGTGGTTCACTAAAGTCAGGTAATGCGCAGGCTATCGAAAAAGATTTACTGCGATGGTTAAACACCTGTGGATTTGATCAATTGCAATCCCTTGGTGCAGTAATCAAGCAAGTTAAAGTCGATACTATTCGAGATAAATTAGCCGCGCTACAAGCTCAACGTTATTCGGCAACATCACAAGAATCTGTTGCACCGCTAACAGAGAAAGAATTAGAACAGTTAATTTCTGATTTATCACCTCAACGAGAGATTGCGGCTTCCAGCAATATACCTCCGCTCTACCCCCGATAAGTTCGTCTGTTCAATTTTAGCCTATTAAAAAAACGCACTAAATTTTCTTGATTTAGTGCTTTACTTTACTAAAATACAACTATATATTGTGCCGGATGAGCGACTAGCACTACCAGATATAGTAATTATCTGATTTTGAACCGCTTTATTTTTACGCACACTTAAATAACACTTTATTGCACGCTTTTCACCAGTTTATCCAAAGAGTTATTCACAGCATGTGATTAGATTTTGAAACCTGGTCGAAAAACATACGGCCTTAAAAGCGTGTTATCAGGCTATTAATCTTCAAACTAAAATCAATTTGGAAGCGAGGAATTCCATTAATGACTGTATCTTTAAAAAGAAATCAGATCCCCGAAAATTTTCAAATCGACTTTCAGCATACTTCAACTGATATTTGGCAAACCAAGTATCAATTAAAAACGAAAGACGGTTTACCGGTTGATAAAACTATCGACGAAACTTATGATCGCGTTGCTCGAGCCTTGGCTGAAGTAGAAGAAAGCGATAAAAAAGAAACAGTCTATAAAGATTTTTTGTGGGCTCTTAGGCACGGCGCAATTCCTGCTGGCCGCATTATGTCAAATGCTGGTGCTCAAGAACACAAACCTGCCACATCAACTATTAACTGTACCGTATCGGGGACAATCCTCGACTCAATGGATGATATTTTAGGAAAAGTCCACGAAGCCGGACTGACCCTAAAAGCAGGTTGTGGTATTGGTTATGAATTCTCAACACTGCGTCCTAAAAATGCCTATGTTTCCGGTGCTGGAGCCTATACTTCGGGTCCACTGTCTTTTATGGATATCTATGACAAAATGTGTTTCACCGTTTCCTCGGCGGGTGGAAGACGTGGCGCACAGATGGCAACCTTTGATGTCAGCCATCCGGATGTTATGGAATTTATCAAAGCTAAACGCGAAAATGGTCGATTAAGACAATTCAACCTTTCGCTACTCATTACTGATGAGTTTATGCAAGCAGTGATTAATGATGATGACTGGAAACTCATCTTTCCTGTTTCAGAAAAAGAAGTGACGCTTGATAAGCTCGACTTGAATGATAAATCACAAATTGTTTGGCGAGAGTGGCCAACAACTGAAAGCTATATTACCAATGACTACGGGCAGGTAGCCTGTAAAATTCATAAGATCATTAAAGCCAAAAATCTGTGGAACCTGATTATGTCATCGACCTATGATTTTGCAGAGCCCGGATTTATTTTGATCGACCAGGTTAATGATAAAAACAACAATTGGTTTTGTGAAAATATTCGTGCAACCAATCCTTGTGGCGAACAACCTCTCCCCGCTTATGGTTCATGTTTATTAGGATCAATCAATTTAACCCGTTTTGTACAATATCCATTTACTGAAAACGCCAAATTTGATTGGGATAAATTTCGTAAAGTCGTAAAAATTTTTACACGGATGCTAGATAACGTTGTTGAAATTAATGGTTTGCCACTAATTGGACAGCGCGATGCAATTTTATCTAAACGCCGTCATGGTATGGGGTATCTTGGTTTAGGTTCAACCTTAACGATGCTACGCAAAAAATATGGCTCAGCCGAATCAATCGACTTTACCGAACAAGTTACTCGTGAATTAGCCATTGAAGGCTGGCGAACCGGACTTGAGCTAGCTCAAGAAAAAGGCCCAGCACCAATTATGGAACAAGAGTTTGAAGTAACCGGCGCTATGTTGCATAAACGTCCTGAAATGGTTAAAGATGGGTATAAGGTTGGGAATAAAATTAAAGGTAAAGTACTTCATGCAAAATATAGTCGCTACATGCAAAAAATTGCTGAAGTAGAACCGAAATTAGTAGAAAAGCTCGCCAAAGTTGGTGCGCGATTTACTCATCACTCGTCAATTGCACCAACCGGTACAATTTCTTTATCATTAGCAAACAATGCCAGTAATGGGATTGAGCCAAGTTTTGCTCATCACTATTCACGTAATGTCATTCGAGAAGGCAAAAAGAGTAAAGAAAAAGTTGATGTCTACTCATACGAGTTATTAGCTTATCGAACACTGGTCAATACCGATGCGATGCCTTACTCTGATAATCCAGAGCAAGCACTACCGGATTATTTTATTACCGCTGACGATATTACACCAACTCAGCATGTAGATATTCAGGCTGCTGCGCAAAAATGGATTGACTCATCCATCTCGAAAACAGCAAATATTCCGACTGATTTTGCTTATGACAAATTTAAGGATATTTATTTATATGCCTATAAAGAAGGCTTAAAAGGCTGTACAACCTTCCGGTTTAATCCAGAAGTTTTCCAAGGAGTGTTGGTTAAAGAGAATGACCTGGAAAATACAACTTACCAGTTTAATCTGGAAGATGGCACAACGATTGAACTGAAAGGTAATGAAGAAGTTGAATATGATGGAGAAATCCATACCGCAGCTAATTTGTTTGACGCATTAAAAGAAGGTTATTACGGTAAGCTTTAGGCTTTACCTTATTGAAGATAGGATACGAAAGTAAAATGCCAAAAATAATTTCACAACCCATCGTTGGATATAAAGTAAAAACCGAAGAAGAAGCCCCTGTAGTTGAAGAAAAAAAATCTTCTGCAGAAATTGTACAAATGCATGAGAGTGTTAAGCGTCCCGAAATGCTTTTGGGTTCGACTTATAAAGTAAAGACGCCATTATCGGATCATGCACTTTATGTCACCATTAACGATATTGTTCTTAACGCTGGGACTGAACATGAGTTACGCAGACCTTTTGAAATATTCATCAATTCAAAAAATATGGATCATTTTCAATGGGTCGTTGCTTTAACGCGTGTTATTTCAGCAGTATTCCGTAAAGGTGGCGATTGCACCTTTTTAGCAGAAGAATTAAAAGCGGTTTTTGATCCGAAAGGTGGTTATTTTAAAGCGGGCGGTAAGTTCATGCCTTCATTGGTTGCAGAAATCGGTGATGCCATCGAGTCTCACTTGAAAATGATCGGACTATTAGAAGATCCTGGTTTAGATGAACATCAACAAGCATTAGTCGATGCAAAACGCGCCGAATATGAGTCTTTACAACAAGGTGGCGCTGCTGACCATAAAGGCGACTATCCTGATGGTGCACAGATGTGTAACAAGTGTATGACCAAAGCAGCCGTATTAATGGATGGCTGTATGACTTGTCTAAGCTGTGGTGACTCTAAATGTGGGTAATATTCATTTAAATTAATTTAGTTTTACTAGAAAAAAGGCTCATTGATTGAGCCTTTTTTAATTTCATTACCTTTCAACAAATCATATTCAATATCAATATTAGCCAACTCAGTTAGCACTATCGCCTTATATGATAGCAGAAAGAACAAATAGCGAATAAGAATCAGTTTGTTAAAATTATTTAGGTCATTCATGATAGTGATGAATATAAAGTGATGGATATAAAGTGATGAACATAAAAAATATGATTCAATATACTCATGCTGTTCATATAAATATACAATGATTTTATCGGCGCTGCTGTAATAAGTATTGCTAAAATATTTAAACAGAATCAAAAATTATGCGAGATTTCGACCCACTCCGGCACAGCACGATTCGTCCAAGCGGCAAAATGCATTTTTTCACCTAAATAAAACTGACGATAAGCGCGAACCGCATCGCCATCAACTTTATACTTATCGGGCATAGCTTGCGCGAAAGGTGTTAGTCCATTTCGCTGATAATAAAGTTTTTCAATTTCAGGTAAAACCGCCATAGATTTATGGTCATGAGTTTTTGCAAAACGATAGCGGTATTCAGCATTAAGTGCGATAGTTAAATCAATTAACCATTCAAAATTATCAAATGACGACTCAACCCACAACACACAAGGATGCTTCATATGCGTTGACTTGTAGGGTGTTTTAAATCCTTTTTTATTTAATGCGGTACAGAGTAGCTGAACGCTTTCTAATATCATTTTAACGACATGTTTATCACAGTGATATTCAGCACAGCGCTGAATATCTTCATCGAGAATAAATATATTCATTTAGGTTTAACCTGATAAGTATTGTTTTTTTTAAAGCAAATAAAGCACTATCAGGCTACATACGCTAATTATAAGATTTTGGAGCACCCGAATGACATAATACTAAAGCATCAAACAAGCACTCAATTAAATTGAATAATCAGAATAGTAGAATTTTAATACCAATTAATATGAGTATCACGCCACCTAAAAGCTCAGCTTTACTCTCTAGCCAGGTACCATTTTTTATACCAACTATTACCCCAAACCAGCTCATTATGAAAGTTATTATACCAATCAGTAGACAAGCAATAAAAGCATTCACGTTCAGTAAAGTTAAACTAAAGCCAGCGGCCATCGCATCAATACTCGTTGCAATTGCCAGCGTCAACATCACTCGATGAGAAATTTTCACAATATCTTCTTCAATGCCTTCACTAATTGACTCATAAATCATTTTTGCACCAATTAAGAGTAATAAAGCAAAAGCTATCCAATTAGCATAATCTTCAATAAATCCTAAGACGCCCTTTCCACCTAAGTAGCCAATCAAAGGCATCAAGCCTTGAAATAAGCCAAAATAAATTGCGCAAGTTAACCCTAAACGAAATTGGCTTTGCTGATTTTTAGAACCTAAACCAACAGAAACAGCAAATGCATCCATACTCAATGCAAACGCTAATACAAATACTTCAATCAAATTAAATCACTCAATAACTTTATTAATAATCATTCGGTTTATTACTGATTTAAATTACAGCACTTCACCAATAATATTTGAAATAGAAACCATTCCAAAAAATCGAGAATCATAACTGTTATCCCGGTTATCTCCCATAATAAAAACCTGATCAGGCAAAACTTGAAAAGTATTACCATCTACTAACTGGCAACTTTCTGAAAATCCATTTTGGTTGTGCAAAATATTAAATGTTACATTCTCTATCTTTTGCTCATAAAGAAGTAACTCATCTGAATTAGCAAGCTGTTCATTCTCTATCAAATGATGCTGATTATTCAATAGCTGACGACCTACAACAACCTCATTACATCCCTGTTCATTACAGTGTGTAATTTCGAATGAATGCCCAGTAAAGTGAAGCGTATCACCCGGCACACCGATAATTCTACCTTGAAACGCCTGCGGACTGTCGATCGACTTTAAGTATAAAACGGTATTACCACGTTTTGCCATTTCGTACATTGCGCTATTTTCATTGATATATAATACATTACCGTTTAAATAAGTTAATGCTGACTTTCTTTTATCAACATATAAAATATCATTTCGGTAATAATTAGGCGCCATGTTAACTGAGCTCACCTGATAAGTTTCAACTAAAAAGCTTTTTACCAAATTAATCCCTATTATATAACCAAAGACATAGGGTAATACCACATACCAGCGACTATATAGTGGCATAAGCGTATGTGGCTTAATTTGCTTATAACAACGCCAGCAATCAAATATGCCGACAAGGAGAATGATTAGTTGTATCAGCCAGATAGATTCAACTGAAAATTTTTCTATTATTTTTAAATCGGCATAAAAGGTCGAAATAGCGAGCAAAACAAATGCTAAATACACTAATCCCCTTTTAAATCGACCCAAATACAACATGCCACAAAATGGCGTTCCCAAAATACAAAATATGAGTGCTAGAATAAAGCTTTTTGGTGGTTGACTTGAAGTATTAACAGTGCCTGCTTGTCCCGGCTGATAATAAGAGTTATCCATATGTTACCCGTTTAATACCTTTTTATTCACTCAGTATATTATGAACTGAATGACTTTAATATTAACATAATTTGTTATCAAAGTTCATGCAGCGACACGGCGTAAAAATCGATAAAATATTGGCAATAGCTTAAAATAAAAAAGCAAACCTTTACAATAAGGTTTGCTTTAATGCAGTCTTAACGATGTGCCCTAGAACTTAGACACATCCGTATTATTAATTAAAAAGTTGTTGAAACACCTAACATTACAACCCAAGGGTCAATATCAACATCAACACTGGCGGCTACAGAGTCATTGATAATAACATCAGCAGTTGTGTCAATCTGAATATAACGAAGGCTACCAGTAAATTTCCAGCCATCAGTCATTGGTGTATCAAAGCCTACTTTAAATGCAAGACCCGTTGAAGATTCCAGATCTAACTTAGCTTGTGCATTTAATGCTGTGTCTAATGTGCTACTGCTCTCTTCTTCAAAGAAAACGGTATAGTTTAAACCAGCACCAACATGGAATTGGGTTTCTTCACCCCATTGGTAAACCAGACTGACCACTGGAGGTAAATGTTTAGTTTCACCTAATTTGGCACCTGATAAAGAACCAGTACCAACAATATCATGAGAAAATGGCAGTGCGCCTAATACTTCAACACCCCAGTTTGCATCAACCATATAAGTTGCACTAAATGCTAATCCTGTATCTGAATCAACACCAACGCCGCCACCTAAAACTTCTCCACTGTCATCATTAGGAGAAACATGCGCGACGCCAACGCGGAAAATCCAGTTATCAGCATTGTCTTGTGCAGCAACGAAAGGTGTCGATAAGGCAGCAGAAATTGCCAAAGCAATGGTTAGTTTTTTCATTGTCATTAACCTTAGTTATAATGTTAGTTAGAAGCGCGCACAGTCTAATCAGACTGACCGCAAAGAATATTGATAAATATCAATTGATTTTGAAATTTTGCGGCATTCTAAATTAAAAAGATTGATAATGACATGTGAATTTAGTGACTATTTTGTGAACTGATAGACAATAATTAAGATGCTTTTTAAGATTTCTTCTATTGATTACAAACTGACATATTTTTGCGCTTAATACTTAGATTAAAACCCGCTTGCATATCAGTTTATTATAAAACGTTCAACTAAAAAGTTGAGCAAAATCAATAACTTTAACCACAATTTATTTAGGTTTAATTTTAAATATCCTGGCTAACAAATGGTAAAAAAATATCGATAATCAGCATTTAACTTCGTGTATTTATCAAGCAACTGACTCCCATGGTTGCGACATTTTTCTTGTCATTTCGGCATAATCAAACTGTTGACTCTGTTGATTTTGCTGCCACCAAAATTTTTCGTCGGTAATAAAAATTGTCTTAACCAGATTGCTTCTGGCACAAATGCTAACTCACATTTTCGCTTTTTTAATTTGATTATTTTTATTTTTTAGTCACATTTTTAATAGATAACCAATTTACTTTTCACACATGCAATATCCACGTAATATGTTCTTAAGTTCAACCCATTTGAGTCTGTCCACTTGGTATAGGAAAATCACCAAGCTCCGGTACTGGTTCAAGTAAACTTTTGTCAATTTCTACCATACCCGATTCAAGCGCTACTGAGGTTGTTTCTTCCCACATTCCTCTTTGACCAATATTCAACTGCGTTTTTTGCGTAGTGAGTCGGCGCAACGCAGCGTAAGTATTATAATCAGCCCCACCAACCTGATATCGACCACCTTGTTCTCCATAAACATAAAAACTTGGATTACTTGACCACCACTCTACTTCTCGAGCAAGCAATCCGATATTACGTCCTTGAGTGGCAACATAAACCGTGGTCGAAGATTGCGGCGTTTTAAATTCAGCTTTCCAGGGTTTGTTGCCAAATCGAGTTTGTATGGCAACAGTTAAACCGCCCAGTTTCGGATCAGGTTGTTCCGCAGTTGGTGCTTCACCTCGCCCCTGCATATCAAGTAATGTTTCGGTATTGGTAATCATGTGACGAACATAAGTTTGCATTAATTGCGTCAACAGCGGCACTTCAACCCACCTTTCAGTGGTTTCATTTTCCCAATCGGTATCATAGCCACCGGCTTTCACCAACCACCTGCGCTCAGAAAAACTGCCATCGCCCACCCAAGTAATTGCATCTTGGCCACCATCAATAAAATAAGCGGCAAACTCATCATAGTTTCGAATATTTTGAGCTAAAAATACGCCGAGTCTGAGTACTTGCGCATCAGGCAATGCTGGATCATTATCACTATGAGCAATCCATAGACCATCCCAGCGATCTTCTTTTAATCCTTCAATAACAGTTGCCGGATTACTAAAATAATCATTTGAAAATATCCCCTCATCTACAGCCCCTAAACGTGGCATTACGCCCATTTGGTTCCACCAGGCAATACGTCTTAAAAATGGTGCAACATGTCTGCGACGGCTGGTATTGTGGGCCATTTGATAACTTTGATAACCTTCCATACCAATATTAGCCAGTTCTATACCCGCCAGTAGCCCGCCAACTCCGCGAGCCCCTATTCGGCGTCCCCGCGACATACCAGCTAACGAAACAGTATGACCATTTGGCAAGATATTTTGTTGAAATATATACTGCGCACGCAACCGGCGAAAAGCCACATCCCTGGGTCTTGGTCCGCCTCTTTTGCCATATAAAACACTATCGCGAATAGTCGGATCCATTTGTGAAAGCATATAACTAAAAGCGGTATCAGAATAAGTGCCGTTTCTTAATGCCGCTTCCAAAGCAACTTGTCTAGGCGCTTGATTAATGTTGCGCCGTCGATACTGACGCAAAGTTTCAAATCCAGCAGGCCCAATCATGGTTTCCGCTGGCGTCGTTGCAGGAATGGCAGCCAGTGCACGCTGATAAGCTGCGCCCTGTGTCCCTGCGGTATAGTCACGTGCCCCCGCAGCGGTAGTACCACCGCTGGTTCTAACTCTGGCAGCCGCTTCACTGGCTTGCCGAATACTGCCTCGCAGCGTCTCCATTGAGGTGTCAATTTCACTGATTGTCCTATCCACATCGACACCACGGCCACTAAATACTGAGCGCCAGGCACGTAATGTTGACTTTGACTCATGTAAGGTTTGTAGTCGCTGAATAGCACCAGTCAATGGGCTTTGGATAGTGGTTAACTGTGTCGCTCGGCTACCGTAAGCGGTCACACTATCGCGGGTTGCCGTAACACCCGATGAACCTTCTCCAACGGCTTGTGCACGCTCACTGATCGTGACGTTAATACCCAAGCGACGCATCAATTCGATCGTATCTTGCCTAGTTTGAGAATGCTGCGTTAAATCAGTCTGCACAACCACATTAAGTTGTCCGTTTTTATAGAGCGTTGCATCTAGCATTGCCATTAAGCCGCGAATATCCCCGGTTTCCATACGGCCCGCATGGTGACTGAATCCATTAATTGTAGTGACGCCTCTAAAAAAATCATTAAAACGAGTTGCTCCCATGGCATTACGAAACAGTTCGAGATCATTAAATCGCACATCCCCTAAAGTAATCACCCTGGCACCGTCACTACGACGGGTCACTCGCGTGATAAAGCTGGCGGTATCGACTTGTTTAGCGGTGACTCTTGAACCACTAGATAAATGCTGCATTGCGCCTGGCAGCGATAAGTATTCAATGGTGACATCACCATGAGTTGAACGAGTTAAAGTAAATTCATTGGTACCACTGCGATTTTTGCTGATTTGTCCGGGTACCCAACCGGTCCAGTCACCACCTTGATTGCGCAACTCTCGAATAGCACGCTGTAAATCACGTCGAATAGTGCCGGTAACAAACTCTTGAGGAATGGCAATGCTGCCGGGTGACAGATTAAATTCGACTGCAATACGTGCGATTTCAGAAACATGGTCTCGATGAATATGAATAATTTTCAGTTGCGATATTTCACTTAACCCCATACGCCCCATCAATCCATGTACCTGATCCATATAAATTGCCGCCGTCACTCGAGCCCCACGTCCCGCATCGAGCTGAATGGCTCGACGTGTACCAATTCGAATAAATCGAGAACCTGATGCGCCGGTTGAGGGTACGCCCATAATAGTACCCTGATCAGCCAGTCGTCCATTAACGCCTTGCGCTGCTTCTAGCGTTGACGGTTGATGAGTGAGAATAAAGCCACCAGGTAACAGTGCCCACTGTCCACCCAGATTAAGTAGTGCTAAATGATCACCTGAAGCCTGCCATTCTGACTCATCATTTTCAATCAGCTGCTCTAGCGGATCTCGAAAAACATTGGCTTCACCGACCGATAAAGCACCCAAAGTTTGCTGCACGACGTGAGTGGCTTCATGCGCCATAAGTTGCAAATCGTTGGCACTTTGTCCTGCGCCCAAAAAGATATGGTTATCGGTTGTAAATGCCTTAGCATTAATCGAATTGGCCGCTTGCCGGGCTTGCGGGTTATCATGGACTCTCGCATGACTTAAGTCGGCATTGACGACAGGTTCAATACGCGTACGAATTGACTCACTTAACGGTTTGCCAGCCCCAGGTGAACCAATGGCTTGTGCGGCCTGTTTTGTAACGGGTGCACCGCCATCATGGTGTCTTTTAGGTTGTAGCAATGCTTGTCTTGATCGTCCCGACTCACTGCTGGCAGAATACTTATGTGAAGGTGAGCGATAAGGTGTCAAACGCGGTTTCAGTGCAACCGCTGAATCATTAATGGCGCTTTCAATTTGCTGAGACGGGTTTGTTGCCGTCACTTGCTGCGCGACTTCATCGGCTTGTTTCTCTTGTGGACTGTCGATGGCACCAATCTTGAGCTGCGGTTGAATGAAAGGCGATGGAATATGCGTAGTAAAGCTAGTTTGTGCTTGTTTTGCATGATTCAAAAACAGATGATGAATATAAGCTGGATTGTTCGAGTTAACCAGCGGACTTGCTGCCTCAGTTGTGAGGTGTTGCTTAACTACCGTGTCGGCATTTGCAGTACTGGATTTACGGGCATTACCCGAAGAAGTCACCGATTCGGCATTGGATTGACGATTTGAAGTAATCATAAAACGCTAACACTCCTGACTCAATTCACAACAGCTTTCTACAAGATTTTTACCATAATTATTTTTCAGTTCACCAACTTACTTTACACTCGACATTTTAGTTTTACACCGATCAATTTGCTCTTAAGCTAATCACATTGGTTTTAAACTCAGATTTTCGGTTTCAGACTCAGATTAAAAACAAAACACTTCAATTGATATTCGATTGATTGATAATTGTAAAAATGCTTTAGGTTAATTCAAAATAATCTTACTTTTTAAAAAGTTTAGATATTTTTCATCTTCTTCACCCAATAAATCGAGTTCGGAGCCCATATAGCAACGGGTTAAATGGTCGGCCGCTTTATCCAAATCATTCACTTCATAATAGGCTTGTCCCAAACGCAAATGAATATAAGGGTTACCCAAACCGCCAGGACAAGCCAGCGCATATTCAAGTGTTGAAATCACATGTGCAAAATCTTTAGAATAAAAGTACACATCACCAAGTGCAGTCATAATCCAGGTAGCCGCTTCCCATTCGTGTTGTGGTTCTGGCAACATATCCCATGCTTTTTTATAGTGTTGGTAAGCCTGATTTAAATCATTTTGTTGCATGGCTGAATCCCCTTCACTACACAACTGAGTGATCTGTTCATAGGTCTTTTCATCAAGTTCGAGTTTCAAAATCTTTTCCTTTAATCTTTCATCAATATTATTACTGCTAGATGATTATGCCATTTATCATGAGTTTCATAATTACCAGTACGACCAATAACTACGGCGATATGGTTGGCGGTGGTAAATCAGGTACTACCGGCGGCAAATAGGTTTCGCCCAATCGCGCTCCTGCTGAACGATTGATACTTCGAGGTTGAAACTCATAGTTTGAAGAGTCCAACATAAAAGTTCGTACCGGTTGACTACGCGCGCCGTGAAAACGTCCCACTCGATTCCACCAGCTCACAGCATCGTCAATATGCCCCATATCAATCGTGTGATCAATAGCATACCAATTTCCGTCACTGGCTTGCACCTCGAGTCCGTGACCCGAGCCAGATGAAAATTCAACCGGTTGCCAACTTCCATCAGGTGCTCGCACTTCGAGGCTGCTACTACCGCTAGTGCCCGCGCGTAATTCTCTCGGACCTCTGATTTTACCCTGACCAAACATGCGCCTTAATACTTCTCGACCAGTTCTGGAGTATTTACTGGGAGTTGAGCCCATGTACAGCAAGCGGCGAGAAATACTGGCATGACTGCCTGCCCCAGCAATGCGGTGGTAATGACCATCTAAAAAATAAGAAGTCGTTGGGTTGTCTCGTGCCCACTGTGGTGGACTGGCTCCCGCATCAAGGCGTTGTTGAATAGTTTGCGCCCCTGCGGGTAGTTCAACATCGGGTGCGGCCAGTCCTGGCGACGCTGTTGAAGCGGTTGATGTTGCAGCGGATGGTGTACCCGATGCCGATACCGTCGACGATGGCGGTGGTAAATCGGGCACCGTCGTTGAAGTGCTGGGTAAATCAACCGGTGTATCGCCGGTGGCTGCCGAAGCAGGCACATCTGGAGCACCGGATGCTGGGACATCAGCAGTCAATCTTGGAGTCCCATCAGCATCGGCGTCCAGTCGAACACGACCGTTTGGTCCGGCACTGATATCTCGCGCGCCACTAGCGACACCAAACAGCATCACTCCGCCCGTTAAAACCCCTGTTAGTACTAACCTTGTTAATGCCGCATCTCGCTCTCCGGGTGGCAATGATGAGTTATTTTTCAACGCATTGTATTGCGCTAAAAATTGTCCGGTTACCGCAAATACTTGAATCAAATTAACCGAAAAATCTACCACCTTGGCTCGAAACAAATAACGTCCGGCCAACAACGCGGCGTTGGCCAGTCGCGTTCCAGCCTGAGCCGAAATACTGGCTATTTTGCCCATGCCTAGAGTAAAAATTGATGCGATATCGGCGGCAATACTTATCCCACCGATCACCAAGTCACCCGTAGTCAACATGCCATGCTGCGACCGCTCGTGCCAACCAGCAAGTGTAGAACCAATACTCGCAGCCGCAGCCAAACCAAACGCCAGCGGCACACCGGCGGCACCGGCGGTAAATAAAATTAGCCCCAAGACTGCCAGCGCAATGCCTAAAGCCGCCAAAAAGCTCGACACAGTCCAGGGTTCTGTTGTTCTGAGTGACCAGATTCTGCCACTTGGCATAGTCCAATAAAGTTTTCCCTTTGAAAAACGCAGTGCTGAATTCAATTGCTCAAACAAAGCCGTTGGCGGATCGACCTGCCTGCCTGCAGCCAGAGCGGATGCATCAGTATCACTGATTGGCTGAGTATTCGAACGCCGATCACTGGCCATTAAGTCTTCGAGTACCCAGTTATTACCTTGTCGATACAAATAAAACTGCCAGGGAATTGCTTTTGCCACGTTGTCAGTTTGGCCATCGTCCCGGCGGACATCCATGAATTGATCTTCTGGATAAAATACCGCTGGTATGCGCACGGCATCTTCATGACGGCGTTGCAGGTCCTGCTGTCGGCTGAGTAATGACTGAAAATATTCAAATCCCTGACGAGCCTGCGAATTTGCAGGTAATCGATAAGTCAGTAAACCGTCCATTGATGCCGTTGAGTGAGCAAAATCCTGCAATACTGCTCGCCAGTCGGCATCAACCTGAGCGGCATAAACCCGGCGTAATCTAGCTCGCAACTCAGCCACAATTGACGCGGGTGCACGATAAGGCGGCGAAGGACGCGGAAAACTGATCGACATACCAGCGCAAAATGCACGCTCCCCCGGTTCTCCTATTGGTGAAGAACGCATTGCACTTTGTTGCGCGCGCCAGCTTTGCATATCTGATTCGTATTGTGTCTGCTCTTGTTCTGCGCGTGTCCGTTGACGTGATTCAGTATCGCTAACAAACGGAATAAGATAGGTATAAAAGTCAGCCATCGCCCGACGAGGCACTTCGACATCAACATCTGAAACATTTTCTGTCAGTAAATCGGTATTAATCGCTACGGTACTTTGCTGAGCCGCAGCCCAACTGGACTGTAATTCAGGATTACTCATTTCAACCAGCATGGCAACGCGCTGCTGGGTCAGCATACCTTGGGTGCGTCCCATTTCACCACTGAGTGTTGTTTGCTGTCCGCGTAATGTGCCACGGAACTCTCTGTCTCGAGAGCTGGTCCAGCGGTCACGCGTCTGCCTTTCCCGTTGCAATTGCTCATAAACCATTCGCCCCATTGTCTCAGCGTATCGATCCGCAATCGGTCCATCAGGTAAACGAGAAATTAAATTAAGTGGTGGTAAATTTTGCTGTTGAACCACATGGGTTGCTTCGTGAGCCATTAAAGGTAGATCAAACGGGCTTTGTCCTGCGCCAAGAAAAATATGGTTTTGATGGGTAAAAGCCTTCGCATGTAATGTTTGCGCAGCTCGATTAGCCTGACTGTCGTTGTGCACTTTTGCCTGCGACAAATCAGCACCAAGTACAGGCTCTACTCGGTTTTTCACCACAGATGGAATACTCATTCCCCCAACGGGCGATCGTATCGTATTTAGTGTTAATGCAGTGGCTGAATGTGCTACTCCCCCGCCGTCAACGCCGATACTGCTCACAGATTGTTGCTTTTTAGCGAGTTTTGGCGAAATTTTACGTTGCAAATACTGACGAGGCAAATAAGCAGCAGAGGTTGGCGCTACCTGATTGCATGTCGGTAAACCTACAGCGATTTTGTTATTGCTTAGTGCCGATTCTTGAACAGCCACCTGAGCCGCAACTTGGTCCGCCTGCTTTTCATATTCGTCATCAGGTGCACCAATCATCAATTTTGTTTGCACTATCGGTGAGTTCAGTTCTTCATTATCTTGTTCCTCAACAATTGCTCCGTTGTCCGTTGCATTGCTTTGCGGTTTGCGTTGAACAACCTTTTGATTACCATGAGATGCAGTATTTACTGATGTTTGGTTAGTTGGCAAAATTGTTTTTTGAAAATTTTTCGTACTTGCCGGGGCGCTGGTATTTGAAGGTATATTTGTATTGGAAAGTGTATTTGTATTGGAAAGTGTATTTGTATTGGAAAGTGTATTTGTAGAATTTTCTATTTGACTATTGGTAAATTGGCTATGAGCAAATTGAGCATTGGCAATTTGAGTATTAGTAGCTTGCGAAGCCAGGCCAGTTCGTTTTAAAAATATGGGTAATGTAGCTATTGACTCTGCATTATCAATATCAGACTCAACCGTTGAATGAAAAGATATATTATTAAGTAAAGCTTTTTGCTGATTCGCTTGTTTTGAATTTAAGTTTCGCTCTGATTGTTCAATTGATGTCTGATTTTTTTTCGAATTAAAATGCTTTAGACTATTTTGCTGATCACTCGACTTTGATTTCTTTTGACTAAAGCTCATTTGATATTATCCTGTCGTCGATTGCATTTTCATTCATAGTGTTCACATTCAATGAATGAGTTGCGCGAGCTCGGGAGAAATCTGTTTTCCCAGCTTTCGATACTCGATAGTTAACGCCTGAATAATATGTGACAACTGAATTGGCGTGCTCTCACTTTTTGCCAACACGGCAGCCGCTAACACCGCATTGCGAATATGTCCGCCGGTTAAATCACTTTTAACCGCAACCTGATTAATTTCTTTAGTCGTTAATTGGTGATGTGTGCCCAGATGCTTTAACCAAATGGCTCGACGCGTCGATGGCTCAGGATGAGCAAATTCAATGATGGCATCTAAGCGTCTAATAAACGCTTCATCAAATCGGGTTTTACTATTGCTGGTCAGCAATACGATACCTTTATAGGATTCGATTCTTTGTAATAAATAGTTGGTTTGGGCATTAGCAAATCGATCATTGGCATCTTTAACATCGGTGCGTTTACCGAACATTGAATCTGCTTCATCAAACAGTAAAATAATTTCATCTTTTTCTGCTTGAGTGAGTAACTTCGCGAGATTTTTTTCTGTCTCACCAATATATTTACTGGTTACTGATGCCAAATCCACCCGGTATAAAGGCAATCCTATTTCACTCGCCAACCAGCTTGCCGCCAATGTTTTTCCCGTACCTGAAGGACCAACAAGCAGCCCTTTCACTCCCATTTGATAACGAGCATTAAACGTAATACCAAGGTTGTCAGCCAAATGCTCGCGGTACATACAACGCTGTTTCAATAAATCAAGCTCTTGGCGGGTTTGTTTCCGTACAACCAAAGCTTCACTGTCCACCTGAAAACGAATTGGTTCAGCCAGCCCACTCATCGGTCCCCCGTCATTTAACCAGGCGACACTTCGAATATCTGACAATTCAATGTACTCTCGCTGTGCAATCCTTGCCTGATGCTGCGCTAATTGACCTAATGTTTCAATTCGCGAAGCCGCATGAATATGATCACAAGAAAGCTTGTCCACCAAAGCAGTATCCGTAATATATTTTGACCAAAGTAGTTTTCTCTCCTGCTGGTTTGGATAAGGAATCTGCCAATGGATGATTTGTCCTGAATCACATGCAAAAAATTCATCAACACCAGCAATAACAATTATCGGTCCTTGAAAACCAACAATTTCTGGCAGTTTTTTATTTTCCGGGAGATTATTTTCTAAAATCAATACTGGTAATAAATGGTGACAGTTGAGTAACACAGCAATCCCATCATGCGCTTGTTGCCAATTATGAATAAGTAACATTTGTTGTCTTAAATGTTCGCTGATAATTAGTGCCGCAGTAACTGCCTCTTGGCGTGCAACACTGTGAATAACTAAAATGCCTTCAGAAAAATGCGCCAGTGCAGCTGCCTGAATTTGTGCCTGATGTACAACTGACTGACTTAATCCCTGCATGTTTGACCAACAATTGAGTCTTTCAGTACCCGGCCAAGTTGCACTTTGCTGAGTGAGAGCAATCGCTAAGTTTAGCGGCGTAATAACTGATTGTTCGGGCAAAGGTAAATCAGATTGCAAACATTTCAATAATCCCAGTTGAAATGCACGCCCTTGAATGAGCTGACTAATCGAATGACTAGCAAAACTATTCAACATGGAAACATGACTCGACTCCGGCCATATACCGGCAAATACCGTATTGAGCAATCCTAAAGTTGGTCGAGAAAAAGCGAGTGGCTTTTGCAAGCAAGCCAGTATTCTTCCAGTAATAACATCAAACTCGACCATAAGGGTGAGACTGACAGTTAACATTTCAATTGGGGTTAAACCAAGTTTTTTAAGCGCAGCAATAAAATAGCTATCTTCGGCATTAGGCGCAGCAATATAGTCTTCAATAAATTCAGACCAGGAATGGTTGTTTAGCAAAGGCTCGAAATAAAGTGTGTATTGATACAGAAAATTGATTTCATCTGAAATCTGGTGATGATTATTTGAAACTGGTATTGATGCATTTTGGGTAGCAGGACAATCGATTTCATCTGAAGCTTGCTCTTGACTCAGGTTTTTGCGCTTTAATAACAGAAGTATTTCATCTGACAACAAACCCGCCAACAATCCATAAACGATAGTTTTCATTGTTAAACTCATTGAGCTTTCCTGCTGCGCATAACTTTCTGCCTGGTCAGACTGATTGTTTACACAATTCGGTTCTTCTTGTGGCGTCAATAACGCTTGATCGATTTGATTTTGAGGATTCTGCATAGTTTCGCCTTAATCCTGATAATGAATCGTGACAACTTTACCAAGCCAATTAACCCATCCTGGGTTAATATCGAAACCGGCCAGTCGTATCGCAAGATTTAACTGTGAAAAGTCGTAAAGCACGTCAACATGAGTTTGTGTGAAAGCAATTTTTCCTTGCCGCTTAATCAACCATTTAGCCGATTTTCCCAATTTTTGGCGAATAGAAAATAAAATATTTTTTATCCAGTGGTACATAATTTGCTGACCACTTGCAGTCGTCGAAAGCGGTTGCTCTTTAATGACTTGACGCCATAATTTAGGTAATGCATAAATATAATCAGTTTGTAACAATATGGGTTCAATAGATTGCGTTTGAGGCGACTGTCGTTGAAAATAAAGATGCTCAGTATTAAACCAAGCAATAGCGGGATCGATAGAGTCAATAGACAAATGCCGCGAAAAGTAATGAATAATCGCGCCAGGCAGCCAATATAGCATTGGATATTTCTCAATAAATGTTCCCATCGATAGCTGGTTCATTATTTGAATCAACAATGGAAGTCCGGCAAATTCAGTTGACTTGGGCATACCATCAGTGAAATTTTTCTCAATCGCAATATATAATGGTTTTTTATCTCGGTTATCTAAGCCTGAATAATGATAAGACGGCGCTCGATTTTCTTTGTTAGAAACAATTCCTTTCAGTTCATGAGTGGTCGACTGATTGGGCAGACTGATTGATGAATTTTGATATTGATTATCTGAATCTATTATTGCCTCTTGAACCTGCGGCCAAGCAATTTGATCATGACCTGGTTCAATTTTATTTGACGAATTGCCAAGTGAATGATCAGACTGGCTATCATGAGATGACATTTTAATTTGATCACACTCACGGTGACTCATATTTTGCTTGATAAAATCATTATTAGGATAATATTTATCAGATCGATGAGTATTTTTCTCAGTGATGATATGACCAGTAACTTTATCTTTTAATAAATCGAGTTCGTACCAATCAGGCTTATTTTCGAGCCGCTGCAAAAGATGAATTGCCTCTTGTTGCTGAGAGACATCCATTTTGTATATTCCGCCAGTTTCCTGACTGGTATTTGAAGCCAAGTAAAAATCAATCACTCGCCATGTTGCCAAAGATGATTTTAATTGCTGTGCAATGTAACACACACTAATATGACTCACTCTTTGAGATGCCATTATGCATAGCCAGTTTAATCGCTCATCAGTCATCAAGCATCGTGGCATTAAACCACTAAATAACTTACACCAACTCGTTGAAAATTGACTGCTTAATTGTTGATTTATTTGATGCTTAAGTTTAATCATTTGTGTCGTGAAATTGTTTGTGCTCAACATGTCATCATTAGCTTGCATTTTTGATAACAGGTTTGCTAGCAAAGTAAGCGGCCGACTCGCCAATTGATAATCAGGATTAAAATCTATGGGTGAATGTTGCTGGTTATACTTATCCATCCACTGTTTGACAGACTCAGTTTTAAGATGCGCCCATAGGTTTTGTACAGTTTGGTGCTCAAGCAAACTCTCAAAAACCCGACCCATTGCATGTAACGCATTCTCTCTTTTAACCAATTGTAACATGCAAAAATTGAGCATTTCCTCTGTTGAAAAATCTGGTTGCCAATGTGGTTTAAATATACTTTTCCAGTACCATGCCGTTAGTTTTTTTTGATGACAGCTTGCTCTAAGTAAAATTTCAAATGGCACAATATCATCGGCAAACTTGACACATTCAACCGAAGAATAATCAATATTTGGCCAGCTGATATCTTGAGGAAAAAGCTTTAATGACTGTTGGTCAATATGATAGCTAATTTGTGTTACCCCAAAATTCTTGGCCACTTTATCCAAAATTAATTGTTTAACAATAATGAGCGAAAACGAAGAAAGCCTTGGCAAACTGGCTGTGGCTAGTGCATCAGTTAGCTTTACTCGTAACGCATTAGCCTGAGCAGTATCTGGTGCTCGGATAGTTAACTTATTAACTTGTCGATAGTTCAAAAAACTCTCGCTTAAATTTTAGTTATTTTAATCGTTATATTATTTGAAATTCGCATTTAATTTCTTCTTTTCTATGCAACCCTTTAAAATAATTTTAGTTTTTTCTCGTTTACACTTTTTGTAAAAAACGCGCCTGTGCGCCACTATCAATATCAAATCGTTGATCGTTATTTGTTGATTGCAATACTTTAACTCGGGCAGACTGGGCAACGATATCCTCTACGATAGCCTGTACCACCATATTTTGACCTTGATAAATGGCGACCTTCATACCAACTTTAGGCCGTCCTTTATTGACAATTAAATCAAACATATCACCTATTTTTCCTTTAACCGGTTTAGGCAAGTGTCCGCTGATAATACTGCTAACTGGTGCATGACTGGCAAGCAAAATACAAACCCTCACGAGATCATTCATTAAATTCAAAGCGTCACTATAAGTTTGATCTACTCGACTAAATAACCAATCAACAAACCCTTGAAGTTCACGCTGTAATTCAAACGGTACACCTCCCCAGCCATCTAGAATCGATAAGTCGCCGAGTAGCACAGGTTGATCAAAAATACTGATTTGATCGGCCCACTTAAGTCGAAGTGCAGGTTCAATTTGGGCTAAACGATAATTCAAGCAAACCGCAACATCTTCTAAGTTTTCCATTCCTTGTATTGCTTTACGCGCCACACTTGAGGTTGCTTTTCCCGCATCAATAAGGTCAGCCAGAGACAAAGAGTCATTTGCTTTTTCAGTGGTTTCTTTCCATGAAAAACCAGCGAGATGCTGCTCATTTAAATGCATTTTCTGGGAGAATGTATTTTTTCTGATTTCATATGCAGACTGCATAACTTTATTAATCGACAAGCCATACTTTTGCGGTGTATAACTGGCTAGCTGATTAGTCGTTAATGCTTTTTCAAGCTGACTTAATTGTAACTGGGCACGTTTAGCCGCATACGCCATAATTTGGGCAATACGTTCTGGTCGCTTGATTTGCTTAATTAAGGGCTTGGCATAATTAAGCCACTTCAGAGGAACTTCGCGAAATAAGTCCAGCATTTCGGCTAATTCTTCTGTTGCTTCATAGTCTTCTTTTAGACATGCGGGCACCGGATTTCGATATTGCGCAAATAAAGGCTTACTGATTACATTCTCACGTAATGATACCATTCTCGGTCTGACAAATATTATTTGGTTAACCTGCGTTGCCAAGGTTTTCTTGCGGCGTAAATTAATCTCATTAACTCGCATTTTTTCTTCTTCATAAAGTGACCGAGTAACCGCTAAATCATGTCGATATTCAGCCAGCTTATCATTAATTGCACTCAATAGTTTTTGCCAAGCGGTTTGTACCGGAATTGATTCCCCAAGGCTTCTTTTTATTTCAATCAGTGCTAATTCATAAATGCCTGCGCGTTGTTCAACTAGACGTAAAGTAGCAACCGCTTTTTCTAATGAGGCAATACCAGCCGAAAAGTAATCGGCTTCATCCGCATCAACAGGCTCAGGGTCAAATATTCCAGAGCGGGTAAGATACGCAAGATCAGGGTGAGTTAAATCAATGACACTCCGTTTAGTGGGCATATCCTGTACCAACTTGATCAGTTTTTCCAATTTTAATAATTCATCACTATGTAATTGTTTTCTTTCAATCGCGGTAAGGGCATAAACTCGAACGACGACATCAACGCTTCCTTTTGAAGTACGATTTAAAAATGCGTTTTTAACATTAAGTTTATTTACCGTTTCCGAATTTTGAATTTTTTCTATCGCATCAAGAATGGCTTGATATTCAACTAACGTAATAATCGCAAACTCATTCGTATCAAGTGTTATCGTCAAACCACTTAAATCAATTGGAATTTGGCTTAAAGACTCATAGACCGATGCTTTAGTGCGTACTGCATTATTTCGCAATTGTACACTGGGTGATTGATAAACTCGTTCTTTTAAGCCTAAGTTGCGCAATGGCTCGATTGGCGTATAAATTTTATCAAAAACGTTTTTATACTTATCTTGAATTAACTGATATTCAGGTTGAATCAGCAGTCCACTGTCGATGGTGGCAACTTTATTGAAGTCGATGGCAAATTGGCTATCTGCGCTAGTGGCTTGTTTGTCGCCTGTAAAACGTTGATTGTCAGACTTGGTTCTCTTTTCGGTAAATCCTTGCTCGCTACCAAAATCATAAGGATAGTTAGCACGAGCTATTCGAGCATAGTCATGATTATCGCTTGATGCGCGTTTAAAAATATCAGTACTATCTTGATTATCGGATATAGCCGCAGTTGGTTTATCGCTATTTTTTGCATTTACTTCCGTTGTATCGGCTTCGGTCACACCAGTTTCCAGTGAAGCATGACTTGCTACAGCCATCTCATCAAAGTTTTGGTAATCATCCGTTACCCGCTTTACTGTAGATGGGCTTGGAGCCCCCACTACCGCTTGCTTAAAAAACAAATTAATGTTTTTTGCAGTTGGTTCGCTAAGCTGCCCCTTTAGAATATTGGCCAGTGCAGGTGAAGTTGATAAACGGCTGGCTTTTTCATTGCCCAACAAAGCTTGACGCAAACGATATGATTCAGCCTGTAACTGCATAAAGCCCGAGTCCAGGTGATCATTAGTTTTTTCAATTTGCTCAGTGTAATGTTTAGCTAAATGAATTAGCCCCTTAAATTTTTGTTTCATCAGAATCGATGGGTGGAATTGCTTTTTTTCCTGATCAGACCAAAAGTTCATATTTTTATCAATCCAATCATATAGGTTTTGCAAAATATCAAGCGTCTGCTGTGAAAACTTTTCATCATCATTCAGTTGATAATCATCAACTATCACATTCGGGTCTGATTCATCAGGCAACGCTTCATTGTCCTGTTCGGTGAAAATAATGATATTTTGCGGATCAATCATGCCTTGTACAATCTGAGCCATTTGCTGAATTTGCAAACGATGCTCTTTTTCTATCTTGATTTTAGCCACAAGCTTTTTTAACGTTTGAATAAAAACCGGATCAACGGTTTCGCCGAATAACAATTCTGCTTCATAAAAAGCTTGTGGAACTGGTACATAAATTTTTACACGGTCGGGCTGATAAAGGTCAAAGCAATTTAATGATGCGCAGGCTTCTAGAATCACTTCCACTTCTTCAATTGGTACTGGCGCCGCTTCAATTCGAAACTGACTAGGAAAGAACTCACACACTCGATTTTCAAAGTCAACGGCATCTCTCGGTAAAAAACCCATCGGAGGCAAGTAGCGAAAATGCGCAATGGCAGGATAAATTGATTGTTGCTCATTAATTAATGTTTGCAAATGCTCAGTAAATCCCTGAATTCTCGCCTGCCACAGAAAAGGTGTGCCATTCTGCCAATTTTTGGGCATTACACTCAGTGGCGCTCCCCCTTGGCGAATCACTGCAAAACGATCAATAAAAGCAACTTCTCCGCCAGGTAAAATCTGACTTAATCCAAGCGGAACACCGATTTCTTCCCAAGGCGCAATAAAAGAAGGGTCATTTTGTTGCTTTTGATAAATCAGATAACTAAGCGTATTTCTCAGTAATGCCGGTTCAACATCTGGTAATGGTGCGAATGATTCAGGCCACGGAAACCATAACAGGCGCGCACCATCGGTGTAAAGCTGATCATCAAAAGCATAGCTTTCGACATCTTGTTGACAAGTATTATTCCGATCAACCAGCATATCTTCTGCTTTTATCGGCTGTAATAAAAAAATACCGACACCTTCGATAACCTGCTCAATAGATTCAGGTGAGTTGACTGACGGTATTTGATTAACAGCAATCTGACGGCGCTGATTGACTGCGATATCATCGCCATAATGGGTAACACCAATACCGGCTGTTAATTCAATATGCCAGATATCTTGCAGACTTTCGTCCGCTTGTCTGACAGGCAATAATCGGGCAGAAAGCGTTAACCCATCGATAATACCCGCAGACAACTGACGACCAAATAACGCCAGATGTTGATCGTGATGCTTCACTTCAATATCCATGGCAGCTTTAGTCAGTGTTCGTCCACTCACATAATTTAGTCGCCGCAAAGTAATTTCGTTACTGGCCAATCGATTAGATATTTCTGGTACAACGTCAATCACCCGTTCAGAAT
The DNA here is from genome assembly GCF_040719265.1 of Aliikangiella maris. Taxonomy (NCBI): domain Bacteria; kingdom Pseudomonadati; phylum Pseudomonadota; class Gammaproteobacteria; order Oceanospirillales; family Pleioneaceae; genus Aliikangiella; species Aliikangiella maris. The sequence continues at coordinate 99,364 of NZ_JBFDAH010000003.1, forward strand.
CCAACCACTGTGGCACCTTGTGCAAGCTCATTGTTGTAATTCCTTCATTTTACTTTTAATAAATTTTGCCAAAGTGGTTGGTGTTTGTGGTTTATCACCACTGACTCTGGATTTAATTTCTTCCGCAAAGTTGATCAAGGATTCTTCTGGTAAATGTTGCGCAACATAATCTAGTTCGGGGGTACTCTTACTCAAGGCCAGTGCAATTGTTGCTTGTTGGTCTAATTGCATCATGGGTTCTATTTTACGAATCCCTTCGCCAACATTTTGTTGGGTAAAGCGATCATTGATTCGATTAACAGCTTGTTCACTCAATCTTTTTTCTGCTTTATACTCAAGTAACGCACTGCGCATTAATAATTCTGACTGTGTAAACTTAGGTATAGTTAATAGGCGCACCATATTCATGTCGGCAGCAGCGCTACCTTTTATTTTTAAATGGACAAAATCATCATATAATCCCAAATCAGTTAAGTAACGACGCATTTCAGTTTCGTCGCCGAATTCATCGGCTAGAATATTAACAGCTTTACCGGCAACCTCTTCCTTGTAGCTTAAATGCCTACGCCGAACAAACCAGATGTTTTCATGCACACCAAGTAAACTTTGCCAGTCAACTTCATTGAGTTGTGCAATCACATTATCTGATGGCTGAATATACTCGGGTAGCTTACGCTGAATTTTACTTAATCGTTCTCTAGGTGACATTGTTGATACAGCTCGTTCAATGCGTGTTTTGTTTAATATTTTTGCGGGCACCTGTTTTTTGAGGCTGTTTAAAACACTATTAAACTGAATTCGTGGTACAGGTATTAAAATCATCACTGCCGTCGCATCAATTTGCTTTGCGTCGGCATCCAATTCAATTGGTGGTAGTAATAGACTTTCTTCAATAAGCGGAGCGACTTCATCATCAGGAATCACCGAGATTTCCACATCCATTTTGTCAGGGAAAAAATATTGGGTGCTGGATTGGATATCAATACAGGCGGTTGGCATTTGTCCAGCTGATGGTAATGACAAAAAATAATCACTTGCCGCAAATCGCGAATCATTACTGCCACGCTGTTGTAAAATATCAAAATACATTTGTTGATATTGTTTAAAATGCGCATGACGCAGTCCGCGAGGCGCAATTCCTAAACCGAGGACATCACTAAATGCACTACCCATTTCTCGCCGAGCCAAATGATTATCGATCCACTTTATCAGTCCATTATTAATTTGGATCAATGCTAGTGGTAACGTATTTGGTGGAATTTCAAGTGATTCCTGTCGATTAAACAAGCTATCTGCTAACTGCGCTCTGACCGATGCACCATTGGCAAAGTGGCTGAAGTTCTGTTTTATTTCGATCAGACTAAGTGCGGTTGCTTCAATAATATCACCATCATGAAACTGACGTTTTTCGCCGATATTGTCTGGATACGCAGCAATAGGATTAGCGGTATATTCCAATGGTCTAAGTACCACCAAATAAATGCCATTTAAACTGCGCAGAGGTGCTTTGGGTGACTGGCTTAATCCTAACTTAATATTTAATTGGCGAATGTGAGTAATGTTACTCAATTGAATATTAAGTAGCTGGGCAATAACCACTCGCTCCCCCTGTTCAGTCACCCCAAATCCCGGTGTGATAGTTAGGCGATTATTTTCTCCATCCATACTCACCATTAATCCTTCTACCACGCCGGTACCGGTGGCAATTGACAAGTCAGCTTGGCGTGTCAAAAAATATTCTGTCTGTCGATTAAAGTCAGCCGCTCGAGCAAAACGCCCGTCAAACCATAGCGGCCGAACACGTTGTGAATCGAGAAAAACGGTGTTGGCAGCGTTTAGCGAGGTAAGTTCATCAATATCAATTTTCTCGCGCTTTGAGTGGTATTTATCAATTGCCATAGTCATTATTCTCCCGCTTGTTGAATCCAGCTCAGTTCATGAGTTGAATAAACAAACCTTCTCAGTTGATTATCAAAGTGAATTGATAAAGAATCGTTGTAAGTCACAGGTTCAGTCGTTGCGGGAATGCGCAATCGAGCTAAAAAAACTTCACTGCCATCTTGATCTTGCAAGTGTTCCTGATCTTTGTTGAGCTGACCATCGATGGTGCTCCACTGTGTATTTTCACGCCAGCCAAAATCAAGTTTAAAGTTTTCAACTGCCGACTTTCTTTGTAGTTTAGAATTTCCGGTTAAATCAGCAATACCTTTGTTAGGCACAGGAATATTTTCAATACCATCATCACGAATACGTAATTCCAATTTGAAAGCATCACGCATTCTGGCAAAGGTAAATGCATCAGTTACCTCTTGATTGCCATGACTGAACGCAGGTGTTTTACCACGTTCACAAATTGCAAACTTAATAAATAAATCGACAACGATACCTGCGGGTATTTCCCCGTCTGCTTCTCGAAAAGCTTGTGACATTCGCGTGAGTCCCAAGCTGGATTGCAGTTGTGCATTGAACCAGTCAGCAATATTGAGGCAGTAATTTTGAGGAACTTCGATCATACGCCCAAGACGATCAATTGCCAGTCCTGGCTCGATCACTAAAGTGGTAATATCATCAGGCTTTTCTCGAACCTTTAATCCCGCAACCGTACCTGAACCATGCAAATAAGCGAGTAATCTTGAAAGCCTTCCGCGGTGATATGTTTGCTCTGCTTTAAAATCTACTTCATCGAGCAGCACGCCGTTTTCATAGTTCACCCGGTCAGGGGGGATATTGTGCATTAGCGGATCATCAAAACGTACACTCATTGGTTTACTCCGTAATTTTACAAGCTGTAAAGCACGAATCGCTCTTCTGACTGTTTAAGAGAGCGATTAAATCTTTACATTAATCGCTCATCAACGCTTGGCTGACGAATAATCTGACCATCAGCACCAAAATAAAAATCATCTAGTTTTGCGGGTTGAAGTCCCGGTTCAGGTTTTAAGTAGGTATCTACACCAACCAGACTATACAATCCCACAATAAGTGGTTGGCTGGCTTCAAGTACTCGAGTTTGAATATGTGCAGGTGCTTCTAGCGATACTACTTTTCTAATCAGTTTAAAAATTGCCTCAGGTTTTTGTCGGTGCACTAAAATTGTAATTCGATTAGCCAATCGCGCGAAAAATTCGATAACGGCACTTTTTTCACGTCGATTAATCAACATACTGGCATCGAATAATGCCAACAGTTCTTGTTCAATCTGATTATTCGCTAAAGCTGTTTCACCAAGAAAAAAGGTATCTCCCAAATAAGAATTAGCACTAGTAATACTGTTCATCATTAAGGGATCAAACTTTTCTTCTAAATCAATACCTATAATCGTGGCAAAAGTCCGTCTAAGTTTGAAGTCTTCCAAAATAACCAGTTCGCCCCGTTCGACCATGCCACCCGTTGCAATATTTAATGCCAGCGATAATCCTGCATAAGTACCACGTATTCGATAAAGCGGCATCGCCTGTTTTATCATGTTACGTCGCTGCGCCGTATTGACACCTTGTTCAATACTTAAACCAACCCAATTTGCCAGCCAGTCTAATGACTCGGCAGGTACAGTATCCGGATTAGTCACTAAATGTGCATGGGCAATGCGGTCTTCTAGTGGTGTTAATACACTTTCAAATAGGCTCAGGTAACGCTGTAAAAAATCGCTACCACTCGCGCTCCCAGTTTCATCTGCTTTTTCACCAAAAAGTGTTTCTTGATAAATTTCAGGTAAGTAATGTTTCAAATAAGAAAACCGCGGTGAATAAATACGAATGGCCGCTATTTCCGGTGAAGCTTGTCCATTACCAAACAACTCCACTTTCACCTTTAGAAAACGCCCTTTGAGCTCTCTTACTCGGCGCCCTGTACGCTGAACCAGTAAGGTAAATAATCCACTTTGTTCTGGTTGATGCTGACAATAAAGTAAACTTTTATTTGATGGAGATTCAGATACCATCGTACAAAATGCTGCTTTAGGAATTTGTTGAATCGCAGCAGTCGAAAAATGATTCAAGGTATGAATATGTGCAGGCAGTTGCTCAGCTGGTAATTGAGTAAACGCAGGCACATAGCCGAAGTCGTGAGGAAATGCTTGAGCGACATCAAATGCCAGTTGCTCATCGCTGGCCATCAACCAAATACGAATGCCTGTTTCGGGTGGGATTTTTGCTTCAATGTAAATTCTATGCCAGCAAGTTGCAGGCTGTTGGCTATCGAAGTTTTGCAACAAACTGGCAGAACCCGATTTTGCCAGATTGGGTTTTGAAAGCGCAAATAGTGGCTTTATATTTAACCGTTCATTACCAGCCAAATAATAGGCTGGTGAAATCAGACTATGAGCAAACGGATAATTTTGGGTTAATCCTTGCTGGGTATTATTGGGTTGATCACTCACAACTAATGGATAATGAGCCCCTAAAGCTTGAAGCGCAATACCAGAATGTTCAATCTGATTAATCGGAGGCAGTTCGTAAACCACCGCTTCACCATAATCAACAAATTTTACTGCCCATAAATGATTTTTAACAAATGATAAAGAAATAGGCGCTTTCGCAGCAAGCAACTCAACCGGTGCAGACAGACCCGAAGCGGTAATAAAAATAATATAAGCATTAGCTAAATCATCATCAGGCCAGATTAAAATGCCAACTTCACCACGGTTATTCGACGCCATCGCAACAATTTGATGAGCGGGATTAAACTGACGCGATGTATCTTTAACAATCTGACAGGGTTGTTCATTCTCATCGCAAGGTCGTTCAATACCTGGATTGTAATTAGTATTTGGTCGGTTTAAGTGCGTATGGGAAAACGGCTTTATCAGTAATTGTGGTTGAGAATGATGCTGATGATACTCAGCCGTACGATTAATTATTTTGTACAGCTGCTGAGACTGTCTGTCTAAAATCCAGCCCCCACCCTCAGGTAATAATGCCAGTAAATCTGCTTGTGCTAAATCGGGTAAATTTAAAATAATCTGCTGGTTGCTGTCTGCCGGATTAATCAGTCGCAGTTCGTCAGGTTGTGCTTGCAGTTTCACAATGGCATATAAAGCGCCATCAGGACTCATTGCGATATCGACAAAGGTTAATTGTTCATCATTGATTAACTCATAAGCATCAGGTAGCGCACCCGCAACCAAAATTCGATGTCGCAGTTCATCAACATAGGCAAAATGCCCCAAGCTATCTACTGTACTAGTGGGTAAATTAAATGCATTTCTCGCGGCAACTCTATCGGCAGGAAATTCTCGATTTGCACGCGTCGATAATAATTGCAATACACGCTTATCATCATCCCATTCAGTCTCATACAATTCGGTTAGTTGCTCGCCACGGGCAATCATCCAAAAAGGTAATCCATTGGCATCCATTAACATATCTCCGGTACAACAGGAATGGGAATGCCTGGTATTTGGTGATTATCAGATTCCGAATCAACACTCGTTGCAGCGGTCAGTCCGTCATCAACAATCACGCTATTAAGTTCGGGTAATTGCCAACTTGATAAAGTAATACGCTGGGTTTTATTTTCACCAATTTGATCAACTATCACCCAAGCTTGTTGTGCGTTTAGCACAAATAAATTGATATCATTAACCGTGAGTACTCCCGACACTCTAGCCACAACAACTTCCAATTCTTGACTGTTAACTGTTTGTCCTAGTGGCCATCCGGTTTGTTCTCGACCTCCGGGTGTTAATGGCCATAAATAATCACGTAGTGCATCTCTAACTTGTTGTAATACTTCATCTCGGGCATAACCATCTTGATACGAAATCGCCACACTTAAACTCAATGCAACATATTCAACACCTATCACATAAAGCTCAACGCCCAAAGGTCGTCGCGGTTCGAGGAAAGCATGGACCTGCTCGAGTATATTGCGATCGGGCCGAGGATTGGGCGCGGTGTGTAAATTGGCTTTGGGTAGCACGGCCACACTAATCACGCCTGGAATATTTTGCAACCGCTGCTGCGGTTTAAAGCGCGGCAATACTTCAACTCGGCCAATTTCAACACCCGGCGTATTCATTGCCAACCGTTGGTAGTCTTCTCGATTGACCGCGCGATCACCATGCTTTAAATAAGCAGGAATTCTTTTTTCGGCCTGGTCTAGCGTTTCAGCATTGCGGCCACCAGTCGTTGCAACTGGCTGGATTATTTTAATTCCCGGAAAAGCAATCGCTGATAAATTATTGGCCGCCAGATTCCCTTGCTCTCCTCCTCCCGCTCGCATATATTTAACACGAATACGTCGATTAATTTCAGGTTGACGCCCGGTAATATTATTTCCAAATTTCACGATCCCTGCTTCACTATCTAAACTATAAACACGATCATCACGACCTGCGCTGGCTAAGAGATCAATTTGCTGGTAAGGCCGGAAACCATCGTTATTTTCTTCTACTTCAAGCTGTAAGCTGTTTTTATCGATAGAACCAGCAGGCAATTGAAATGCTTGATCAGAAAAACCATTGGCAACACCAACCACAATATTGTGATAAGATTTAAGTTGATCAATTGATATTGCATTAATACCTAGCCAGGAAACAGCTAACTGATGTGTTGGTTCACTTGGTTTGAGTCTAATCCAACCAAGTAGTTTTTGTGAAAGTTGTTCATCATCAATCCTTGGGGGTTTATCACCAACCCCTGCTCTAATATCTTGCTCCACATTATTCGCAGGTATCCCCCAGTCGTCACTATCAGGCAGTGCCAATTGAATAATACCAGCACGCGAAAAGTTTGCGGTGGTATCTAGACGTGTATCAAGAGTAAAATATTTTGGCTCGCCATTTTGTTGCAAATAACGAGTAGTCATTTGCCATTGCCAAATTTCTCGCTGCTGTTGTTTTTTATGAATTCGCTCACCAAATTCGGGGACAAGCATTCGCGGTTGAAATCCAATATTTAGTAATCTTTCACCATGTGAACCTCTGGCTAGAGAATCAATTACCTCGTTTTTCATTGCCTGGTCATTAACCAATAAGGCAATCCATAAACAGCCATCAACACTTTGCTGAATAACATCAATCCCTTTTCTGTCGGCTACACCATCGGCAAAGTATGGTGTGGCAATATAAGGACTGCCTTTATTAATGTTATATACCGACTGCAACTCATCAACAACGCCTGATAAATTTGCCAATTCGTTATCATCAGGTTTGCGTTTTAAATAAACTTTGCCTTGAAGTGGCATAACACTGACTTCATCACGTGTTTCAAAAGTAACCGGTCCAGGAACGCTGGTGTTTAATGGCACATTTATCGGTTGGCTTGCGGCTTGATTGGCCAAACTCAAACTCAATAAGCCTTTCGCTGGTGCCGCAGGAATCATGGGAATATTTAACAGCCTTAAAAATTCTAATCGTTGGCGTTCTGGAATTAAATTTGCACGATATAAAATGGTGTCGCCAAGCCAAGCAAATAAATCAATTAAAGTGCGTCCGGGATCGCCAATTCGGGGATTTGTCCACTCTGGAGTATGCCCTGGAATTTTAGCAAGCATCTCATTGATCAGATCTTGTGCAGTTCTGTCATCCAGTTTTATTTTTGGAATGGACATAAAATTAACTTCCCAGATTCATGGTGAGTTTTACTTCTTCTCTTGTACCGGTACGCTTAATGACATAGAAAATTTCAATTCTGATCGCATCGGGCTGCTCTTCGATTTCATTCACTAATACATTTTGTAATACGATACGAGGCTCCCATTGAGTTAACGAATCGACAATCGCATCTTGAATTCTTCTTCGAGTCACCAATTGATTTGGCTGGTGTAAAAAATTCTTAAGGCCCGCACCGAATTCCGCATGTAATAAAAGAGTACCTTTTACAGTAAGCAAAATTACTTTGATTGACTGTTTAATACTTTCTTCTAGTGTAGGGAAATGAAGTTCACCATTAACCGGAGTCACTAATAGGGGCCAGCCAATAGGTGCTTTTGGCAATCGATTTGATTGACTCATTAGTATTGGTTCCTTTTGGTTAAAATATTATGCATGTTTTAATCTTATTCATGTTTACTTTTTTATTTTTTTACTGAATTTATTCGTTATTTAACATATTGTTCACCTGGCTTGTAATTATTTCGGTTTAGGAAATGGAATACATATTTTAATAAAAGGTAACCACCAAAAAAGTAAATTCAACAGGACTAAAAATATTTGTAATACTATAAAAGCACATATTGTAATTAACGGAATACTAAACCCACAGATCATGCCAAAACCAATCCCTGAACCTTCATTTTTTTTGCCATCTAAAATATCATTCAAATTAATGGTATCCATAAATTTTTGAATTGATTCAGGCACTTTAAATGCCACATTAGGCTTTAGTTTTTTAAGGGTTTGCGTATTAATATCAGGTAATTCTATTTGAGTTGGCGCAACCCCGTCGTGTGACTCATACCAGGGCACAATTTTAAAGCGATGCGTTGGTGCCGACCAAATTGTGTTTACAGGACACCCAGATTGCCCGGCAACACGAATAAACGCATATAAACGGTATTCATTATTACCAGCATAACGGGTCTCACCCGGCGCGACACGCTGCCAACGATGACTCATAGTCGCATAAATAGCATTCACCAATGATTGCTGTTGAAGTGTGTTGAACTGAGGCCATTGCAAAGGAGTAAATGCGGCGCTTAGCGTTTGGGATTGTCCTTGTTCATCTTGAGGGAAACCATAAAACACTTGGAATGCCGCTAATAGAAACTGATAATAATTAGTCGATTGACTATTTCGTTGTGGTGAGAAACTCACCGGTATTTGTTGTAGCAAGTGTTTAAGGTTTTGTACTTCCTGGCCGCCAGTAAATAACCCTACTTCGTTGGCCAAATAACTCAGCAATTTTTTTAATGCGGCAAACGGTGGTGATTGCGCGTGAGTATCGCGAAACAATGCATCTGTAGGGGGCTTAGGAAAAGAATCCGTAAATCGCTCATCGCCTCCTTGCATCAATAAGACAGGTAGACGTTGTAAAATATTTTGTTTTGTAAACGGCGGCGGATTGATACTATCATCTTCTACCATTTCCTGACTGGCTAAGTTCATCACCCCATAAAGCAATGTTTTTCTGGTTTGCTGCATGATTTTAGGTGGTGTTAAAAATAGACTTTGATAATCTTCGCTGTAATCTTGATAAGGATTGATTGATGGTGAAGCTTGTTCGAGTATCAACCGATTACTACCTAATATTCTTTGCTGACGAATATTAGGATCGACATCATAGTTACGTAAGCAATCGGTGTATTCAGTATCAATGGGATTCACTGGTTTCCAGCCCACCACTTTACCTTGCGATTTCATCCAGCCATATTCCTGACCTTTTTCACTAACTTTACGGATGACAAACCCACTCGATAGTATTTTTTCTGGCGCCAATCTGGGCTCACCATACTGCAAGCAACAAGCATCCAACAAAATCAAATTAAATATTCGATGGACAGGTTGATATAAGCGCATCATATCATCGGATGTGGCGCTCACCTGTTTTTGAAGTAGTTTTTCCTGTCCACTGGCTGAAGATAAATTTGCGAGCAGACTTTCTACAAAGTTTTGTTCTTGAAAAGCGAATATGTTCGGCTGTGTTAAATCACCTGAAGATTGATTTAAATAACTGCCTTTCAGTTTTATTGGGTGATTTACCATACGTTTCCTGCCCCTGGTGTATAGGTAGAACTGACCACCGTTGTTGCGATCAATGTGTCACACTTAACGACGCCGCTAAAACTGGACATGCCAGCATTAACCGTCACCATTCCCGAATCAACTTTAACAGTTGAGGCGCTTACCGCAACTTCAGCAGGGCTATTGACCGTGACACCTGCGGAATCAAAGGTAATGGTATTGCCCGCACTCTGACAGATAATTTCTCCACCGCTGTTATCAGAAATTTCGACGCTCACACCTTGTGGCGTTGCAAATATTATTTTTGGCTGTCCTGATGCGCTTTCTTCAATTGCAATGCGCGTTCCTTTTTTTCCAACAAAACTCCAGCGATCAATCGCATCCCCAGCGCCACCCAAAGTTTCTGGTGCTTCATCTCGGCCATTCCAAAGAGAACCAATGACAACCGGGTAGCGCGAATCACCGTTAATAAAAGTAATCAAAACCTCATCACCAACATCAGGAAACAAAAATGCCCCTTTATTTTTACCCGCAAAGGGCACAGCGACTCTCGCCCATAGCTGACCTTGTTGTTGAGCCACGCCATCAAATGCCAATAACTTAATTTGTACTCGATTCCGATTTTCAGGATCTTCTACCGAGATCACTTCAGCCAATTGAGTTTGATCTTGCGCATGTAACGGCATCAGATTTGATAACTGCATTTAACCTCCAAAATACGCTGACTGCGCAACAAATTCGGTCAGATAACCACCGGCTGTAGTAAAGTAATGAGTCACTTCAATCACATAATATTGATTTTCAAAACGCTCACCGATACCATTTAATTGAATATGAGATCCCACTTTTAAGTTTGGATTACCTAATGATTTACCTTGAGCACGCACAAATCCTCGTGCGCGTTTGGCATAGGCACTGTTAACCAGAATTTGTGCTTCACTTTCATTCTGGACAGAGGTACGACATAGGTGTTCTTGTCGGTTGGCAAAGTATTGCGTTAGATAGTCGGCACCGATGCGCCCTTCACCAGGTCCAAGATCGGCATTGGCATTACTCTGCACTGCGATTTGCTGCCCTTGTTCGCTATCCCATCCAGCATAAGTGACTTGATTAACTTGATGTGCTAAATCAGCACATAGGCGACAACTGAGTAATTGACTGTTTAATTCTAGTGTTATTTGATTCTGCTGAATGGCGGCTCGAGATTTAACAACGACCTGGCCATGATTCATTTGTATATCGGCGTCATACCGTTGAATCAAGCGACGAATAAATCCTAAGTCAGTTTCATTATATTGTAGTTGTGCATCTAGTGAGTGTTGCAATCCATCAATATGATTATTCAGTCCATGTTCTCGCAATATATTTTCAATCATTGCTTTAAGAGTGGCCGCAGGATGTAATTGGGTTTTTCGCATCATACGTAATTGTTGTAAGCCGTCTTCGGCCAAGACAACCAGTTGGGGCTGTTGATCGATTTCTCTTACCCATTCTAATGCACTGATCACGCCAGAAAATATTTCAACAGGATCATTATTATCACCACAATAAATTTTAATTCGGCTACCTAAAGCTAATTCAGTTTCCGCACTACTTTCAAAACCAAATCCAACACCTTGCCCTTGAATATTGGCTGTATTAAAAAAGCACAATTCGGCGCTACATAAACCGCCTTCAGTTTCTTTGACTTGCATAGCAACTAACGATTCTTGTATGGTTTCGTTAGCAACTCCATTAATTTCCAATTGTGGAATTGCTTGATAAATACTACCGACTGAAATAGCTGTTTCTTCTGTCACAATAGACTCCGGCTTTTTTGTTTACTCAACCGATAAGCGTGCTTGTCGCGATTCGTAATGCTTGAGTATTTCAATATAATTTGTGGCCGCTGTTTGTTGTTCACTCTCACTCAAATCCTGATTTTGTTGATTCACCGCAGCTTCAGCTGGCTGCTCTATTTGTGCGACAACTTCATCAAAAATAATACTCATCGATTTCTCTCTATTTTAAAGTTGATTAATCATCAAACTTGATGCCAGCCTCAAAATCAGCATCTAGTCCCACATCAGCCGTTAGTCCGGCAGAAATTCCCATTGCACCACCAACACTTGCACTCCCGCCTAACCCCGCATCAATCCCAACACCTAATTCAATCCCTGCCCCACCACTTAAACTCACTCCCGCACTTATGCCGCCGGTTATACCGGCAGACACTGATGTTGTTAAATCGACTTTCGGGGCAGATATTTTTTGTGTTGTACCCACTTTTAAGCCACCAAATAAAGATTCTGTTGAACCTTGGGTATTGACCGAAAAATCAGAATTAGTTCCTCCCATCGACGACAGTGAGCCAGATGTTTTTAGTGACGTATTAAAAGATGCATTAGCAGTAGTATTTACATTGGTATGAGCTGAGAACGCTTTTTGATTCATGACCATCAAATTATCAACTTCTGGTAAGCGTAGATTTTCAATACCGTTCATTTCAGCCAACGAACGTGCAGCATTTTCATCCCCTAATTGACGCGCTTTATCAGCCAACGACAAATCTTTACCCATGCCACTTTGATAAGCATCTGTTGGCGCATCTAAACCCAGATTTCCTTGAGTATCGACTGCATCTTTTTTACCTTGCGAACTTGGTAATAAATTCTTTTGCGCATTGGTCATGCTTACCGTTAAACTTGATCGTAATGGCACGCCATCACTGGAAAAAAAATCGAGCTTTTCTTTAATATTATCGATATAACCTTCAAACTTGAAGGTCCCCCATTCAAATAAAACTTTAGCCGGTATACCAATTGAGTTATCACGTCGAGTCGCCTTTCGTGGATCTTTCGGATCCATCAGTTGTGCAATATCTAAGGTAATTTTACGTACATCGACACCAGAATGTGTCGTATCAAAAATCAGCTCGAAGCTCAACTGTGCTTTAGTTTCGGTAATAACTTGTGGCGGCTGTTTTCGCTGACCTTTTTGCACTGAGTTGGTATAAGTTAAATCGAGGGATTCAGGATTAAACTGTACCGCAATTGCAACCTGTTGACTGTCAGGCAAATCTTGTCCTTGTGGACTGGTTAGTGCAGTAAGCATCGCGATGCCATTACTCATGGGATAATCCTTCGTGAACCAGATGTAATTCTTCAACGCCAATTTGAGTCGATGTTGCGTTTAGATCTGCTGTTTTAAACTTTGTGGGCAGACAGTTCTTTAATTGCCATTTTAAAGCATACTCTCCATCTTGATCGGCAAAATTCATCAGCATAATTTCTGCGTCAAGTCGATAAGCATAGGCACCGCCAGAAACCAGATTAAACCAGTTCCACATGTCACGAGTTAAAGAAATTCCTCGTTTTAATATTACCGTCGAGTAATTGGTTCGACCGGCCAATTGTATTTCTCCTTGATTCATCCCACCGACTTTAATTGCTTTGGGCTCCATTGTTGCTTCAATACCTGAGCATTCGCTAAATGCACCAGAACAAACCGGTTTATTTTGTCCTTTATTACTGCCTTTTGCCGTCGCTACAAAGAAATCAATTTTAAAACGAAAAACCGGTAACGGAGCAGTAGTTTTCATAATGACTCCTCGGTAATTTGTAAACTCCCCTTATGATCAAAATTTAACGTGATAATAATTTTTTCAATTGGCAACGCTGGTTGAAACATGATTTGTACAATTACACGACCATTATCATGATCTTGCCTGGTCATTGTGGTTTTATCACAGCGTACGCTAAATGCCTCTTTAGCTGTCTTACCTTTTAATGCATTCTGTCGATAAATATCCATCAATAGTTGTGCAACACTACGTTGGATATGGTTCCATAAAACTGCCGAATTAGGTTCAAATACCGCGCTTATTCCTATTTGTCGAGTCAATCGATGAATCAACATGGTTAATCGTTTTACACAGGCATATTGCTGCTGCTTGCTGTTAGCCGGTGTTACGTCTGACTGAAGTTGTATTCCATTTGGCGAATGGGTAATCCAACAAATTCGTTCCTGTAAATATCGATCATTTAAGTCGGTTTGTTTTAACCCGAGATAAGCTTTAGGAAATAAATCAAACACATCAGGAAAAAAATTACCGGCCAGACTAAAATAACTTTGTTGATGTCGTGCTTGATTTGCCATTAAACCAGCTAATCTTCCCTCTGGTAATTCTGCGCGTGCAGGTAAGTGCTTTGATTGATAGGTCATTAACCAGGGAAATGCCAATTGAATTTGATCAGTATTGAAAAAATCGAATAACTCATGTTGATTGTTAATAAACAGTGATTGTTGTAGATAATCTTCAAATGGCTTTAAAATAGTTGCTGCGGGTAATGGAATACTGCTTATCAATAAAGTATCAGAAAAGTTGCGTATTAAATATTGACTGATATGACGGATAATCCGGGCCCAAACCAAAAAGCCAGTTTCATCACATACCGGCGCCTGAAACAACACTTGCTGATTATCTTTTTCACTATTTGGTTCGACGATGCACGCGGTAAATTCGGTTTGCTGACCAACTACCTTAATGCTTTCAGTTGTTTTTTGTTGACAAGAAAGTAAATCGGGCAGGTCGGGCAGACTCACAAAAGAAACATCATTTAGACTATGCAATAGTCCTAATCCATGCCATGCATGCTGCTCTTCTTCAGAACCATTCCAAAGTGGTAAGGTTAGCTGAGTTAACTGAGCAATTTGAGTCAGACCTCGGGAAAGTTTTTCATTTTGATAAAGCAATCGGCTAAGTGCCTGAATCTTGAGTGCGGTAGATTCGCCAGGAATAAGCGGATCCCCTGCTCGAATAACATAACACTTTTGACCGCCCTGCTGAAAAAAAGCACGCACGGTTGCACCAAGATAAGTATCTAAATAACCATTTCGAGCAACTGTTGAGCGAACAAATCCAAGGCTTTTATTTTGGTAAATATTAATGCTGCCTGTCGAGTATTGATCAATACGTTGAATTGTCAACGCATATCGTTCTTTTTCATTTGACTCATTGGCAATATCTTGATCAAAAACATCTTGATCAACAAAATCTTGTTTATAAGCAAAAGCCCCGTTTAGCTGCTGATTGATTTCTATCACCAGATCGTCAAGCGCCCATTCTCCGGGATTAAAAGTTATAATTTCGGGAGGTTGGTTATCGATAACAACATAAAGCTTTTGATCGGACTGTTCAATCAATACAGACGCCGATAAACTCGAACTGACAATTTCGGCGCGTTGGTTAATACGTTTATCCGGTGCAAACAACTCAGTAAACAAACGCCAAGAATCGATTGGAATTGGAATATCGAGCAATTCAATTAGAGGTTCACCAGATTCATTTTGATGAAAAATAATCCGCTCATACCAACGATGATTTATCAACCAGGTTTTAAGCGAGCCTGGTAATTGATTCAATGGCTGCATTGGTATAAAACCAGCAAAGCAGGCAATATCCATACGAGTAACTTGCGTCGAGCTAATCGGCGCTTGTGTATCAAAATGAATTCCTGGCGCCAGCATATTAGTTATCAACCCTCAACTGGATAACAGTTTGATATAACTTGATGGCAAGTCGTTTACTCACTGTAACTGATCCCTTCGGCAGACAATACCAGCTCTTCCATCGCTACATCACTGCCTCCTTTAGCATTTAAACTGGGACCCGAATATTTGGTTGGTACAGCCGCATGGAGTACCCAGCGAGAAACTGCATTTTCGTGACTTTCATCCATCAAAGTAATTGAAATATCACGCTGTCCTTCCCAACCACGATTACGTACCAGGTCGATCCATTCCCAAAGATCTTTTGATTTAATGATGCCACGTTTTAAAGTGACATCATTGACTTTGTTTATATTTGGAATTTTTCGCACATGATTTTGTTTATCAGTGCCTTCACGATATTCTGCCATGGTAATTTCGGCACCAATACCCGTTACCTCAGAAAATCCCGCGGAAATATCTTGTCCATTAAATTCAACTAAAAAATTAAACGCACTATAAGGTGAAGTTCTTTCTGCCATGGTAATTCTCCCATTGATTTATTCGTGCGCTTATTGCGCGTCAGCCGTTTTTTGACCAATTCTAAAAATTACAAATTCAGCCGGTCTTAACAACGCCACTCCAACTTCGCAAATTAACTGGCCATTATCGAGATTTGCCTGTGTCATGGTTTCACGACCACAGCGCACTTGAAATGCTTGTTCAGGCGTCGATCCCAATAATGCACCGTTACGCCATTCGTTGCGTAAGAAACTGTTCACCGTATCTGTAATGTTGGCCCATAATCGGGGACCATTCGGTTCAAAAACCGCCCATTGGGTACTATTAAAAATTGAGTGTTGCAAATAGATCATCTGACGTTGCAAGTTAACGTATTTATATTCGGGATCAGAGGTCGCGCTGCGTGCTCCCCATACTCGATAACCTCTACCAAAAAAGAAGCGCAAGCAATTGATACCTTCTGGATTTAACACCTCTTGTTGTCCATTGGTAATATCACGCTCAAAGCGTATTGCTCCCCTAACAACTTCATTAGCAGGCGATTTCCAGACACCTCGATTAATATCGTTACGCGCATAGATACCCGTCATAAAACCCGATGGTGGAAGATTGATTTCTCTGGGCAGATTATCTTGTCCGGGCCGCCATAGCGGATTGGCAACAGTTACCCAAGGGTAGTAAAGCGCCGCATAAGTTGAATCAACGGCGGCTCTTACTGCGCGAGCTTCATTAATGGTTTGATTGGGTGGTGTATCAAGTACCGCATAGCGGTATTTCAATCGTTCACAATGACCAACCAATTGTCCTTGTACTGTTGCAAAGGTAGTCGGATTAAGCGCGGAATGTCCGGGAGCGGCAACGATTGAAATATCATCGATAGTCTCTAACATATCTAATGCGTCGGCATAAGAATTCGCTTCGACTTCTGCACTGGTGGCTAACGGTTCAACGCCATCATTTCCACCAGTTAAAGTAAAACGGCTTATATTGGCTGCCGCAAAAAGCTCTTGATGTAATGTAAAAGCATCGAGTGCCGCATTGTCATCATAGTAATAAAGATTTTCCAGTGCTTCTGATTTTGAAGTGGGTGTTTCACGCAATACATGGCCAACAAATCGAGGATGTGCACTAATAAATCCCAAATCTTCATAGCTGGCTCGAACACCATCGGCATCAACCGCTTCCAAATTAAAGAGCACTATTTCTTGCGTACCAACGGGATTCTCAGCAAGCGGATTATCATTTGTGTCACTCCATGTACTACCATTTTTTACATAGAGGGTTTGTGTCGCCCCATCAGATCCAGACTCGGGCGCAGCGGTTAATCCGAGAATTGTCATCACACTGGTGGGTGCCGCATTATTAAATCCTAATGTTACATCTTCGCCTGTTGCCTGTGTTGCAATCAGTAAGTGACCATCACCATTTGTCGCAACACTGACATCTAGTGCAGCGGTCGTACAAATTGCCGCGATTTCGCCTACTGTCACACTTTCAATATTGGCAACATTACCATCACCCTCATCTTCCTTATTAGCAGCAGCAGTAAAACCCAGTTGATCAATTTGATTGACACTAATACTCGCGGCGGTCCCAGCCAAATCAGTGCCAACTGTAATTTGATTGGCATTTAAAGTGACATAAGCATGGCGAATTTCAGCGTTAAGTAAATTGACTATATCTTGTAATGGGGTTGCGCCATTGGGTAAAGCAATACTTTGTTCTGCGCCATTAATGGTGACAGTAAAAGTCAATCCGGTGGTATCAGGTGGAGCCCCAACCGCTTCCCCCGTGACTTCAGCATTGACGGCATTAAAAGTAATGGTTTCTTCACTGCCGTCAATATCCAGCGTTAACGTTGCACCATCGGTTAAATTAAATGGTGCGATACCACCCGTTTTTCTTGCCGGTTGTGCCACTGCATCTGCGTCACCTACAGTCAAACTCAGTAAAGATCCATCGGGTGCATTATTTCGCGTCGCATCGGTAACCAGCTTCCGTTTTTCATATACAGTAACATTACCGTTATATCCAGACCCCGGATGCCTGGCGACAAATCGTGTAGTACCCGCTCCAGTTATGTTTGCAGCGGCAATACCATTACTCAGTTCTTGAGGAATAAAAACCCTTGTCACATAAAGGCGTTTACCACCATTATTAAAATAGGCATAGACAGCATGCGCCATAAAGTTTGTTGTTCCACCTGCAAAATCTAAATCAGCAATCCCGCCATAAATACGTTCAAACTCTCCAGGATTAGTAATCACTTCTGGTGAGCCACTCAATGGGCCCTTGCGCGTAGGTCCAACAAATGCCGTTGTGCTGGTACTCACACCTTCAATTGATTTAGAGCGAAAGCTTACTTGTTCGGTAAATACGCCGGGAGCGAGATACTCAGGCATAACAGTTCTCCTATAAATTTATGGTTCGTCATCTGTCACCGAGACCGTGATGGTCGTCGTTTCAGTTCGGCCCGTTTTTAAAGAAAGTAAAGTCGGTTCATCATTGTTACGTATCCAGACTGCTGCATTTTGTTCCAGTTGATCGGTATCAACTGGCCAAGGTAATTGCGGATCAACAATCACTTCAATTCGCACGGGTGTGGTAACATTAGTTACTTCACCTACCGCCGCAAATTGCTCATCTAGTTCATTACTATTGTTATCTTCGTTTTCATTATCGTTGTCATCGTCGAGTTCATCTTCTTCCTCAACATCTTCTTCCTCAACATCTTCTTCCTCAACATCTTCTTCATTTGTCTCAACAGAAAAATTTGTCACAGGAATACCTGTAACGATAATAATTGCTTCACCGCGTAAATCTGATAATCCGGTTGCCAGCAATACTTCATCTTCAATCCTGATTACACGTAATAATGCACCTTGTAACGGACGTTGAGTCTCCTCATTCACCTGCTGAGTGAGGCTTGCACGTATGACACTCCAATTTGTGTTTAAACGCGCTTTCGCAGCACTATGCAGATTGATCTCGATTGGTTTGCCAACACTGTTTTCTTGTTGATTGACTGGATTGCGCGGTAGTTTTATTGAAGCAAAACGAGGCAAATAGTAGTTTTGTGGATCTTCGATCAGTATTTGAAAGGAGAGGCTTTCTATTGCTGGCTCAGAAGGCACCTCTTCAAACTCGCTGGTATGGGCATCTAATCCTTGTGCATTTTGAATTACAAAAAGTGCAGAGGCATTTTGAAATAATTGCAGTTGATTGGTTGAGACTTTAAATGCTGAACGCAACACCACGCCAGTTGCAGCGTCAATCAATTTCAATGCTCCTAGACAGCGCCGATTAATCGATTGAAATGCATTAAAGCTCATCTTCAATCACTCCATACCGAAACTGACTGGCAACCACAGGGCTGCTCTCTTGCCCTTCATCAGGGTTGATTCGCACCACTCTCGCCACATAAGGAATTGATAATCGATATCCAGGCGTGACAGCATCCCAAATACGCATCATGTCTTCGTTTGTTAAATCGATAGGGACAAGATGAATTTGGTCTTGCGGTTCCCACCCCCCAGAAGACGATAGCGTTGACTGATCTAAAATAGGAAACTGATTGAGTTTAGACATTGCCCACGCTGCAATTGTTTGTTCGGTTAATGCGCTATCACTCCAGATCGTAATCAAGTAATAAAGGGAAACAGATAGCGGCAGAGGCACTTCATTGGGTCGGTTTAAACGTGGCTTATTCCTTGTATGTTCATCGATGGCTATACGATATAAATAGACAGAAAGTGTTGTTGGAATTTCATCAATTGCATCGAGTTCTCCGCTGGATAAAAGTCGAAATTGGCAAACATGTTCCGAACGTAATGGTTCAGGATAGGTGTCTCGTAAAAATTGTACCAACGAGTCACCAACAGAGTGTATGCCAAACAAATTAGCCAACCTGTTTACTCCCACAAACGCCTACATACTTTAAATACCGATAATCCCAATAAGATATCAGCACCCCAGCATAATGAATTATAAACATTAAAGAGAAAGGTAATACCATGATTGAAAAAGATGGCAATTCAGATTTGCTTAAATTTTGCTTTTTTAGAAAAAACAAAAGTGCTAGACAAAGAAATCTATGCAAAACAGTTGACACTCCCTAAAAACAAAAATGATGAATCTAATCAAAAAAAAATAAATACATTTATAAATAATTTAATTAATAAATTAGAGTCAAAATCGACAAGCCTTTTATAAAAAAACAAAAATCCACAAAAAAATAACTGAGCTTTCTCTAGTTTTTTATATATTCTTTAATAAACACAGCACAGTTAGCTATCGTGAACTTTAAAAATATTCGCGAGTTTACAAACTGATCATTCCTGATTAGTCAGACTTTTTTAACTTGATTTTTGTTACTCTAATTATAATTTACCTGTTGTTATTTTCTTTTTTCCAATATGCACTTTCATACTCGCGCGCTCATTAAGCAAGAAGTAATACATATTAATACTATGTAGCAATCCAGATACTCATCTATCGATCACTAACTATAAATTCTCATATTTGCCTTTAAGGCATAAGATGTACAATTAGTTTTTTATTAAGCTTTCGCTTAAAGGTTAATGACATAAATTTTATCTTAAGCCAATAAAACAATTTAAAAAACTAATTAATGAACAAAGTATAATAAGCTTTTTACAATGTGCTTGTTGAAAGTTTACATACTAAAAAGCTTAAAGCCTGAGCACTACCCCATCGCTATTAACAACAAACTCTATTAATAACAAACTCTATTAATAACTTTATATAAACTCAACGCCAATAACTTCAACAATGTATTTAGCGATAGCTGCGGTAATACGTTACTTTTTCTAAATTATACGATACTGTTTACTTTGTTTTTTGGTTCAAAAAAATTTGACCACAATTTTATTGTGATTACAAACCATCATTTAAAAAAATTATTTATGATTACGACAAAACACAGAAAGTTGTTTTCTTTCGACTTTATTTTTTTAATGTGGTTGGAGTTTATCTTTAAGAATAAACCATAATTTGCGGCTTGCTGAGATATTTTCAAAAATACATTTTTCGAATCAACATAAAGCTGGATAGCTTATTTTTTATTAAATTATTTTTTTTAAACTTATTTTCGCTGCTATGCAAAAATTTTAACACTATGCCTAGTCAATATTTTTTTATTTGCATTATTGGAGGTTGAAAGTGTGAACAAATTCGACTTAATAATCATTTCAAATTGCTTTATATCAGAGAGTCCATTTGTATATATATTCGAACTAATTGATTAATTAAATCAACAAAAATTAAACTTTAGAATTATGCATGTGCCGTTGTACAATATTAAATAAAGCATTAACTATAATGCGTTTATTTTTATTCGACTTAGATTGGTACAAAACTGAATTCATTGCCCATTAAATGACTGTCGATTTTGTAAGGTAGCTATCAATATTACTCACCAATATTACCTTTCAATGCCATCTATTCATTGAGTCCAAAAAAAAAGGTTCCAACCAGGAACCTTTTTTAGTAATTTTTAGCGGTAACCTCAGTAATAACTACAAAGCTTCTTTTAACTCAGGTAACACTTTGAACAAATCAGCAACTAAGCCATAATCTGCAATTTGGAAAATAGGCGCTTCTTCATCTTTATTAATTGCAACGATTACTTTGCTGTCTTTCATTCCAGCTAAATGCTGTATTGCACCAGAAATACCTACAGCAATATAAAGTTCAGGCGCAACAATTTTTCCGGTTTGACCAACCTGATAATCATTTGGTACAAAGCCCGCATCTACAGCAGCGCGCGAAGCACCAACAGCCGCACCAAGTTTATCAGCAATTTCTTCCAACATAACAAAGTTATCGCCACTAGCCATACCGCGACCACCAGAAATAATCACTCGCGCAGCAGTTAATTCGGGACGCTCTGATGTAGTAAGCTCCTGTGATTCAAATTTTGACTTATCTGAAACTAAACCATCAGCCGCAATCGAAACCACTTCAGCTTGACCACCGGTTGGCTGAACGGCATCGAAAGCGGTACCTCTTACCGTAATGACTTTTACTGCGTCTGATGACTGAACCGTTGCGATAGCATTACCTGCATAAATTGGTCGTTTAAAAGTGTCGGCACTTTCAACTCCGACAATATCTGAAATCGGTTGAACGTCAAGTTTAGCACCAACCCGAGGTAAAAAGTTTTTTCCAAAAGTTGTTGCTGCTGCGAGGATATGACTATAGTCTGCCGCATTGGCAACCACGATATTGGTCAGGGTTTCAGCCGTAATATTGTTAAATTCAGCATTTTCAGCAACTAAAACTTTATCAACCCCTTCAATTTGACTAGCCGCCTGAGCCGCCGTTTGACAGCTTGTACCAGCAACTAGCAGATGGATGTCACCAGTAATTTGTTTTGCTGCGGCAACCGTTGATAAGACAGAAGTTGCAATACCGTCATTATGATGTTCTGCAATAATTAAAATACTCATCTTAAATCACCTTGGCTTCTGTTTTTAATTTTTCAACTAATTCAGCAACACTTTCGACTTTAATACCAGCCTGGCGCTGTGCGGGCGCTTCAACTTTTAACGTGCTAATTCGTGGTGTGATATCGACACCTAATGCCTCAGGTGAAGTTTCTTCTAGAGGTTTACGTTTGGCTTTCATAATATTGGGTAGAGAAGCAAAACGAGGCTCGTTAAGACGCAAATCAGAAGTAATAACCGCAGGCAGGTCTACTTTAATAGTTTCCAATCCTCCATCGATTTCTCGTGTTACCATTGCGCTACCATCAGCAACATTGACTTCAGAAGCAAAAGTTCCTTGCGGCCAATCGAGTAATGCTGCCAGCATTTGACCCGACTGATTATTATCACCATCGATAGACTGTTTACCCATAATGACAATTTCAGGCGATTCCTGAGCAACAATTTCTTTGAGGATTTTGGCAACAGCCAATGGCTGTACCTGTTCATCTGTTTTAACCAGTATGGCTTTATCAGCGCCCAATGCTAATGCTGTTCGTAATGTTTCCTGAGCTTGTGTAGGACCTATTGACACTACGACAATTTCGCTGGCAACGCCTTTTTCTTTGAGTCGCACAGCCTCTTCGACAGCGATTTCGCAAAAAGGGTTCATCGACATTTTAATGTTTGCAGTTTCCACACCGGAATTATCATCTTTTACACGAACTTTAACGTTGTAATCCACAACCCGTTTAACGGTGACCAAAATTTTCATACAAATACCTTAGTTTGGTTGGTTGATTTTTGAGCCCAAATTCAAACTTTTGCATTGTTTTTTTGCACTCAATAATTCAATATCCTTGATAAGTTGAAATTTCTAAATTTTGCATAGAATAGACGAATCCACCGATCTTGCCGCTTTACGCGTTTAACGTCAACCAAAATAAGGTATAATAGCCCACTTTTCAGGGCCTTAAGCGAGTTTAAACTGACTGAATTTACTCGATTTTGTGCCTAATAATTGCATCTTGTGATAAAAGCCACGTAACGTCTGATTATGCCGATTCCGGCACGTTTTCGCTGGCACAATGACACATCAGTGCAGATTTGAATTATCATTTTCGAAACGGGGGAAAGATTTGTGGAACGAGAATCTATGGAGTTCGACGTTGTTATTGTAGGTGCAGGACCTGCGGGCTTGGCAACAGCCATTCGTTTAGCACAACTGGCTCAGCAAAATGAGCAGGAAACCATGATTTGTATTGTCGAAAAAGGCTCCGAAGTTGGCGCACATATCTTGTCGGGCGCAGTATTTGAACCAACAGCACTTAACGAACTTATTCCTGACTGGAAAGACAAAGGTGCCCCGCTCGCTACACAAGTCACCGAAGATGAAATTTTTATTTTACGCAATGCAACCAGTGGATTAAAAATTCCTGGATTGTTTGTCCCCAAAACTATGCATAATGATGGTAATTACATTATTAGCTTAGGTAATTTATGCCGCTGGCTGGCAGAACAGGCTGAAGCACTGGGTGTCGAAATATTTCCAGGGTTTACTGCTAGCGAAATCCTATATCATGAAGATGGCAGCGTTAAAGGAATTTTAACTGGTGATATGGGCGTTGCCGAAGATGGCTCTCAAAAAGATGGCTATATGCCCGGCATGGAGTTACATGCCAAATACACCGTATTTGCCGAAGGTTGCCGCGGACACTTGGGTAAACAGCTCATTGAAAAATTTTCACTGGATGATGGTAAAGAACCACAGCACTACGGGATCGGTATAAAAGAATTATGGAAAATTCCAGCAGAGCAACATGTACCGGGCAAAGTTGTTCATACCGCGGGCTGGCCACTCAATGAAAGCGGCACCGCGGGGGGTTCGTTTTTATATCATTTAGAAGATAACCAGGTCGCTGTGGGGTTAATTACTGATTTATCTTACTCAAACCCGCATGTTTCTCCGTTTGATGAATTTCAACGTTATAAACATCATCCAGTAATCAGTCAATATCTTAAAGGTGGCGAAAGAATTTCTTACGGTGCAAGAGCAATTACAAAAGGTGGCTTACAATCTCAACCTGAAATGGTTTTTCCTGGCGGTTTATTGATTGGTGATGACGCAGGGACATTAAACTTCGCCAAAATCAAAGGATCTCATACTGCCATGAAATCAGGTATGATTGCTGCAGAAACTATCATCGAAGCAATTTCTGCTGGGCGTTCTGCCGATAAACTTGAAAAATTTATGCCTGCTTATAACGCTTCTTGGGCATGGAAAGAACTTCATGTTCAACGCAATTTTGGGCCCGCGCAGCATAAGTGGGGCAATATTATTGGTTCAGCTTATGCCTTTATTGATATTAATTTATTTAATGGTAATCTACCTTGGACTTTGAGCGATCCCAAACCCGATCATGCTCAGCTAAAAAAAGCTACGGATTGCCCTAAAATTCACTATCCCAAACCTGACGGCGTGTTATCTTTTGACAAACTCAGCTCAGTTTTTATCTCAAATACTAACCACGAAGAAAACCAGCCAGTACATCTACAATTAAAGGACAATAACATCCCGATTCAGGTTAATCTGCCCGAATTTGATGAGCCCGCACAGCGTTACTGTCCAGCGGGCGTGTATGAGGTGATTTATGATGATGAAGGCAACAACCCTCGCCTACAGATTAATTCACAAAACTGTGTACATTGTAAAACCTGTGATATCAAAGATCCGAGTCAGAATATAAACTGGGTAACTCCAGAAGGTGCTGGCGGTCCGAATTATCCTAATATGTAAAATATCCCGCATAAATAGTGGATTTTGTAAGGTAAATAGCCAGTTCTAAAAACAATAAAGCCATGCATTGCATGGCTTTATTGTTAAAACGAAAGAATTTCTTTGCTCTTATAAACGCTAAATTATACTTTAGACTGTCGGCGACGCAATCCTGCCAGAGTCATCAAAACCAATAACCCGCCCCAAGAAAAACTCCCTGAACCACTATCTTCCTTAATCACTAAGTCCTGACAAGGCTTGGGGGCAACACCATGCCGAGGCACTAACTTAAAAGCACGCTTCTGACCATTTAAAAAGCCGTTACCAACTATCACACCATTATTGTTAATTGCTCTTGCTTCTTGTAAAACCCAGTCGGGTTGACCGATCTGCTCAGCATCAGGATCAGCTTTACAATCGATTAGAGTATTTAAATCTTTAGTTTCACCATTTTCATAAATAAAAGCATGATATTGAACTGGAGCAATTTCGATAAGCGAAATACCGACAACCTGATTTTCACTATTAATATCATAGGGAGTAGTAATTGCCGCAACGCTTTGTGGAAAATAATCTTCCTTTAAGTTTGGAATATCTGTCAATGTTTCTGTGTTCGTATCAAATAAATAACCAGTAAAATAAAAGGAACGATCAACATTTCTCATTCCTGCAATGATTCCTTGCTGATTAATTGCCATAGCACGGTTAGAACGATCCTCAGCAGATGCAGGTATTTCGATCAATTCGGTAGGCGTGTTAACATTTACATAGTAGCCTCGAAGTGTATTGAAGCTATCTTTATATTGCTCAGACCAGCCAATTGCAAGACCATTATTATTTATGTCAACCAATGCCGCACTAACATAATACTGGTTATAATTTAGCGGTTCCAAACGGGTTAAGATATCATTTACAGAATCGTAAACAAAACCGCGCTTAGCAGATTTAGTCGCGTCTCCACCTGAAATATACTCATCGTCAGGAGCATTATAATCAGCAACACCAACAATAAAAGCGCCATCATTTATCGATAAAGCACGCATATTTAATGGTGTTTCTTCATCTAAAGGTGGTACAAGTTTCAATTCGGGGTTAATAATGTCAGTGTAAATTGCTCTATCTATATTGACCGACTGATCAGAACGAATAATTGTTTCTGATGAAAATCCTACCGAAACGCCATTATTGTTTAATTTAAAATAGGCGCTTAAATCGGTAGTTTCATTGACAATGGCAGGTAAATCAGTAGCCATACCATCTTTGACAGCAACACCGTGAAAAGGAATGTTATTAGCGGAGTATGAATAACCTACAATTTCATCAGCATCATTAATATCATAAACAAAAAATGGTTTATCTTCGATTTTACCTAAATCAATAACCGTATAAGATTCAACGGCACCCAGGCCGAAACTGGATATAGCCAGAGTGCTGGCTAGTACGCTTTGCTTCAAATTTATCACAATAAAGATCTACTTCTCTGTTAAGTTTCTAATTTTAAATGACTGCATCGGGTTGATTTTCCGGTACAGCATTTTGAAATCGCTCTAATTTTAAGCAATTATCATTAATGGCAGATAATTTTGGAAATTCTTCCATAGGAAAATTAAAACGATTCGCATTGTATATTTGAGGTATAAGACAAGCATCAGCCAATGTTAGTTCGTCGCCAAGCGAATAATTTCCCTGAATCTGATATTTTTCCAATAAAGCCTCATAAGCTTTGAATCCCTCACGAATCCAATGGTGGTACCATTGAATTTTTTGTTCATCAGAAGTCTTTAGTTCACCAGATAAATACTGTAGCACTCGCAAATTATTTAAGGGGTGAACATCGCATGCAACCAGTTGACATAATTGACGAGTGAGTGCACGTTTGGCAGGTTCAGTCGGTAATAACTGAGGCAGACAATATTTCTCTTCAAGATATTCAATGATTGCAATTGACTGACCGATGGTAATATTTTCGTCAATTAGCGTGGGAACCAATTGCTGTGGATTCAACGCCTGATATTCCGGTTTATGCTGTTCTCCACCATCTTTAACCAAGTGTACACTTTCCTGAGTATAAGAAACCTGCTTTAAATTGAGCACTATACGTACACGATAAGCGGCGGTTGATCGCCAATACCCATATAATTTGATCATTTATCACCTTTATTATATCAATGCCTTGGTTCAAAGAAGGAATTGCTAACAGGTTAATTGCAGCTAACCAAAGATTCGAACAATTGACCATCTGACCATTGCTTTAAGCAGAGCATTTTACACATTTCATTCATAGTCACAAAGTTTTTAACTACAAAACACCATTCATAATGGTGTTTGCTTAAATCAGGTAATATAAGTGAGGTTAAATCTTAGCGCTATTCCCATTCATCTTCCTGTTCATTTTCCAGATGATGCAAATGACGATCGAGTTTATTTAATAAATGATGTAATTGTTCTTTTTCGGAATACGAGAAACAAGATTCAATTAACTCGCCAGTTTCAATTCGTTTAGGAGTGATTAAATCATGAAATGCAGCACCTTCGGGAGTCAGATAAATCAGCTGCTTTCTTCTGTCGCGTTTAGAAAAACGGGTATCAACAAAATTTAGTTTTTTCAATACCTTAACGGCTCTGGTAACGGTGGCTGCATCCGTTTTTAATGCATCAGCCACATGACCATTCGTTAAACCACCATAAGAACCTAACACCGAAATGACTCGCCATTCTCGTTCACCTATGGGAACACCCGTTTCCGCTAACAGACTGGAAAGTTTATTTCCTGCTTGTGACATCTGTGCAGCTAACCGATACATTCGATAAGGCAAAAAGCTTTGTAAATCAATAGTATAGTCTACTTTGCCCGCTGGCTGTCGATCACTATTTTCCTTAATGTTGTCTATTCCCTGAATTTTGTCAAACGGCTCATCATATTGAACATTTTCTGGGGTCTTATCTTCAGTCAAAACGGCTAACCTCGGTATTAATTTTAATCAACGGCCTAATGACGTTAAATATTACCCCTAAATGACGTTAACTTAAACTCCCCATTTTCAGATCAGGCCAAATTTGTTTACCTGCGATAGATTGTTGTTTAACAAGTAACTGAGTAACCTTTTCTACACCGAGTTGACGTGCATAAAACATGGGTCCACCTTTATGTCTCGGAAACCCGTACCCATGTAACCAGATAACATCAATATCTGATAATTGTCTGACAATACCCTCTTCGTATAAGGAGAGTCCCTCACTGATCAATGCCAAAATCGCTCGTTCAACAATATCGTCGTCGGTAAATGAACGTTGCTCAATTGCTAGTTGTTGTGCCTTTTGCGCAATCAATTCACTGGCCTTCGAATCACTAACGGCTTTGCCACTTTCATCGTAATGATAAAAGCCAGCACCTGTTTTGCGACCAAGACGCCCATTTTCTACCATAACTGCCGCCGCACGGAAATATCCAGGATCATGCTCAGGAAATGGCTGCGCACTTCGTGCATTATGGCCAATATCAATACCAGACAAATCTTGTACTGCAAGTGGTCCCATTGCCATCCCCCAGTTAGTCATAGCTTTGTCAATCTGTTCAATGCTCGCGCCTTCCAAGAGCATTTGTTGAATCTCACGACCGTAGCGGGTATACATCCGGTTTCCGGCAAAACCAAAGCAAACACCAACCAGTACCGCAATTTTGCCTAGTTTTTTAGCAACCATCATTGCTGTTGCTAACGCTTGCTCTGACGATTTAGCTGCGCGCACAACTTCTAACAGTTTCATAATATTGGCTGGGCTGAAAAAGTGCATACCAATAACCTGTTCAGGGCGGCCAGTCGCCAAGGCAATTTCGTCGATATTTAAATATGAGGTATTCGTTGCCAACACACAGTTTGGCTGACAAATTTGACCTAATTGAGCAAAAATCTCTTTCTTAACTTGAATATCTTCAAAGACGGCTTCAATAACTAAATCACACTGCCGCAAAGGTTGATAATCCAAGGCGGTAGACAGGCGTTTTAAACCAGCCTCATATTGATGCTGTTTAATGATGCCGCGTTGCTCTGCTGTTTGCAGGTTTTTTATAATTTTGTCAGTTCCTGCTGCCAATGCACAATCATCACGCTCAATTAAAATAACATTAAATCCACTGAGCAAAAATGCGGTAGCAATACCAGCGCCCATCGTTCCACCACCAATCACCCCAACAATTTCAACTGGCAGAGGATCGCTATTAAAGTTTACTTTAGCTGCGGCCTTTTCTGCAGAAAAAGCATAGCGCAGTGCTGCCGACTGCGCAGAGTCTCGAAGTTTTAGAAAAGCGTCACGTTCAATTTTCATTCCATCAGTCAGCGATTTATCACATGTTTGTTGTAATACTTCAACAGCCACCACGGGCGCTTCTTTACCTCGGGCTTTTCGCTTGATTTTTTGAAGTGCATCAACCCAGTCAACATCATTAATTATTGGGCGCTCTCCCGACCGTTTGACTGGTAACTGGCGCTCACCTAATTTTTGTTTAACAAAATCAATAGTTTGATCACACAAATCGCTTTCAAGTGGAAATATTGCGTCAATCAATCCACTCTCAGCCAATGAAGTCACCGCATGATGTTTACCCTCGGTAATCATTTGTAAAGCTTTAGCCCCCCCGACAATACGAGGCAAGCGCTGTGTCCCACCAGCACCTGGAATTAAGCCCAAATTCACTTCTGGCAGCCCAACTTTTGCATTAGCTAATGCGACTCGATAGTGACAAGCTAACGCCACCTCGAATCCACCACCAAGTGAAGTACCAAACAATGCAGCAACTACTGGTTTATTACAATTTTCGATTTGGTTGACTACATCAGGTAAAAAAGGCTCAGTTGGAGGTTGGCCGAATTCTTTAATATCAGCGCCGGCAATAAAGGTTTTCTGTGCACACTGAATGATAATTGCTTGAACAGCAGGTTCATTTTGAAAGCATTCAATCCCTTGAGTAATACCCTGTCGTACTTGTTGTGACAGCGCATTGACCGGCGGATAATCAATGGTGATCAGTCCAATATTGTGTTCAATTTTATATGACACAAATGGGTTGTTATTTTTGAGCATTAGTTTTCTCGCGAATTTTTGTTAATTAATTAACGCAAAATCTAGTCAATTGATGATTAACGCTTTGCAATAGTTGCTTGATGCATTTGGTCGAACTTACCATTTGTCATGTCATTTGGTCTTTAGCCTTCATGGCCTTATCGAAAACGTTTTTTATAATCATCGCTGGCAGTAGGTAACAAGCCGGCTTCATTGTACAAGTGATTACCAATATATCGACTAGATGATCGCGTCAATAAGCAATAAAAATCACCCACCAGGTTGGCTGCAATATTGCCAGCCCAGTTTTCGGGTAACAAATTTTTGGGTAATTCGTGGTCACGCAATAAAATACGGCGATACTCATGAATTAATAAACTTCTTAATAAAAATCCCTGTTGATCGGTTAATTTATGCTGTTTATTTAACACTTCATAAATTGGTTGATAACAATCAATGAATGTTTGATAACTGTGCTGCAATTGATCAACTTGCCATTTTTCAAATACCAGTTTGCGCAGTACATCTTGGGAGTCACTATCAAAGGTATGACTCGAAAAAATAATAACAGCATCACTGATATCTAACTCTTGAATGGTTTCCTTTAATGAGTCTGCATCAATTGAAGGGTGTGCATAGGCGCCACTGGTTAACGGGCTAAATCCCAGCCATTGCAATTGACGTTTTAGACTGACCAATTTATCTTCTGGCACAAAACTTGGCATAACAATTAGCCAGCCGGAATCTTCCCCATTGTGCTGTAAACTGTATATTCTGCGAGCGGCTTTGGTGTAATGTCTGTTTGCAGTTGACGTAAATGCGTAAAAACTCCTGCGTCCGACCTTATTCACCTGCAACCAGTCATCTTGAACCAAACGATATACCGAGGTACGAATCAGTCGTTCGGAAAACCCCAGCGGTTGCAGGGATTCAATTAAACTGCCTAACCAAATCCAGCCGCCATGCGGTGACACAACATCGCCAAACACCGTCACAATATGTGACTTGCAACTAATACCGGCACGCAATGCTCGCTCGCTAATAAATTTTTTTATATCACTCAATTGAAACTACTTTAATTATGGGCTAATAAATTTCCCTTAAAATAGCATTAAGAAAAATCAAAGTCGACTTCAACCTCATCAGAAACCGGATGTGCCTGACAAGTTAATATCATACCTTCTGCAACCTCTTGCTCGGTCAGCGAATGGTTCATATCCATTTCAACCTCGCCCTTAATAACTTTCGCTTTACAAGTTGCGCACACACCACCTTTACATGAAAATGGCAAGTCAGCACCATTTTCCATGGCAGCATCAAGAATATTTTTGCCATCGGCGGCCAATGCTAATGTCGTCTTTCTACCTGCAACTTTAACTGAAACTTTTGCAACCTTACCACCAAACTTTTCGGCGCGTGCTTGTTGATTCTGACGTGCTTTATTCAATGCCGCTCCGGCGAAAAACAACTCATAGTGAATATTGTCTTCAGTAAAATTTTGCTGTTGTTTTAAATAAGCCACGACTTCATTAATCATTTCTTCTGGTCCACACAAAAACACATCATCGATAGAAGATAAATCGATTAACTTTGCATGGCTTAGTGCGCTAAGTTTTTCACTAGATAAACGCCCATTAAACAGCTCTGCTTCATTTTCTTCCTGGGTGAACAAATTGATCCATTGAAAACGTTGCATATCATGATTTTTAATAAAACTAAGCTTTTCACGAAACATCATGTGCGGCGTCGATTTATTGCCATAAATCAAAGTAACCTGAGACAAAGGTTCAGCATTTAACAGGGTTTGAATTTGTGAAAGAATAGGCGTAATCCCACTACCAACAGCAATAAACAAGTAATGTTTCTCTTGCTTGGCATCGACTTCAGTATAAAAGTGCCCTTGTGGTGGCATCACATCTAATGCCATACCCGGCTTAAGCTGTTCATTGGCAAAATTAGAAAATATGCCCTGCTCAATTCGTTTAACAGCCACCTGCAAACGTTGAGCTTGCGCACTTTGACAAATCGAGTATGAACGTCGAATATCCTGCCCATCAATTGTTGTTTTTAATGTTAAATGCTGGCCTTGAATATAATAAAAAGTATCTGCTAATTCAGGTGGCACATCAAATGTTATGGCAACTGAATCTTTGGTTAGTGGCTCAACAGCCTTAATTACTAAAGAATGAAATTCTGTATTCATAGGTTAGAACCTTTATAAATTCATCTGTTAATTAATATCAGGAATCCGTATTTTTTAATTATTCAGATAAAAGCGATTAAATCGATTAGCCAGGACTAATCAGTCAATTAAAAGTGCTTAAAATAGTCAAAATACTCGTGGCAACTATGACACTGATAAAGTGCTTTGCATGCGGTCGAACCGAATTGACTAACCAGCATTGTTTGCGAACTGTCACAGCGAGGACACTCAACTTTGTCTTGTTTATCTGGTGGTGCTATTTGTATATGTTTTAAATGTGCTCGACCTTGAGGTGACATCATGTCTGTAGTCCAGGCAGGCGCCAGTACAACGTCAACTTTTACTGGTGAATAACCAGCGTTGCCTAATTGTGCAGCAATATCATCACTCATTGCCTCAACAGCTGGACAACCACTATAAGTTGGCGTAATAGAAATATGCCAACAGTCTTCAATTTTTTTTACATCTTGTAAGACCCCCAGATCCCAGATAGTTAATCCTGGTAACTCTGGATCATAAACTTCATCGAGCAATGTCCAGATTTCTGGATACGTTGAATTACGTCGATGCTGTAATCGCTGTGCAAATATTGGAGCAAGCGTAGGAATTACCTTTGATGAAATGTTAGCCATAATCAATTACACTCACTAAATAGCAATAGTCCAAAATAGTTGAATCAATTAATATTTTTACAGCGACCTAAATGACTACCAGTTAAGTCCGGGGTAAGCTCGCTGTACATATTGCAGTTCGCACAATAAATGTCCTAAATGCTCTGTATGCACACCTTCTCTTCCACCACGAATCTGCAAAACGCTTGGATTAATAGTGATATCAGATTGCTTAAATATCCGTTGCACATATTCATCCCATGAAGACTTAACTTGTTGTCGATCTACAGCGATATTTTGTGTGGCTAAACGCTGTTCCCATTCACTCATAACAAACAATTCACCAACAAAGTTTTCCAGCTCTTCAACCGCATCCAATACTCGGCGTCGGCTTTCTTGTGTTCCTTGTGACAACTGAATAATCCACGGCTCACTTCGTTTTAAATGATAGCGACTTTCTTTAAGTGCTTTGCTGGCAATGGCGGCAACTCTTGCATCGGTAGAAGCCGTAAGCGCCTCAAGATAAAAGACGTAAAAAACGTCAACATAAAATTGGCGAACCATCGTAAATGCAAAGTCATTAATCGGTAGTTCATGAATTAATAAATTCGTATACTGACGTTCATCCCTTAAATAGGCTATATCGTCTTCGGTTTTGTTAGCACCTTCAATTTCAACAGCATATTGATAAAATAAACGGGCTCGTCCGAGATAATCAAGCGCCACATTTGACAAAGCAATATCTTCTTCGAGATAAGGCCCATTACTACACCATTCTGACAACCGATGGCTTAATACAAGAGCATCGTCGCCTAAGCCAACGGTAAACTGATAAAGATCTTGTTGATTTTGATTCATGTGACTTCCCTTACATATTATTGACACTATCAGGTAATTGATAGTGCGTCGCATGTCGAAAATCTTTATCGTTCATTGGCTCAACAAAATTTTCCACATCCTCTTCTTGTGAAGCGGTAATATTAGATGACTCAACCACCCAAATACTGACACCTTCCGAACGACGAATATAACAGTCTCGTGCATACATCAAAGCATGTTCTGGACTTTCTGCATGTAAACTGCCGACATGTTTATGATCTAATCCACGATTAGAACGAACAAAAACTTCATAGCTGGCTAGTTGTTCCTGACTCATATAATTCTCTCTTATTAATTTGACTAGGCTGCTGATTCAGCAGTCTGTGAATTTTGTTTAGCACGATAAGCTCTGACGGCTTCACGCACCCACTCACCGTCATCATGTGCACGTTTATGATGCTTGATTCTTTGATGATTACAGGGACCGCTACCATTAATAACCTGGTAAAATTCTTCCCAATTAATTTCTCCCGAATCATAATGGCCTCGCGATTCATTCCACCGAATTTCAGGATCTGGCATTTCAAGTCCAAGTACTTCAATTTGTGGAACAGTCTGATCAATAAATTTTTGTCGCAATTCATCATTAGACTGACGCTTAATTTTCCACTTCATAGATTTGCCCGAATGTGCAGAATCACTATCATGAGGGCCGAACATCATCAATGATGGCCACCAAAAACGATTCATTGCATCTTGTGCCATTTGCTTTTGTTGTTCGCTCCCCTTCGCCAATGCATACATAATTTCGTAGCCTTGACGTTGATGAAAACTTTCTTCTTTGCAAATACGAATCATCGCTCTTGCATATGGCCCATAAGAAGTTCGCTGCAGCGAAATCTGATTAACAATTGCTGCGCCATCAACTAACCAGCCAATCGCCCCCATGTCAGCCCAAGAAAGTGTAGGGTAATTAAAAATAGAAGCATATTTTGCGCGGTGAGTTTGCAACGCTTCGATCATTTCGCTGCGAGTGATCCCTAATGTTTCTGTGGCACTATACAAATAAAGACCATGCCCTGCTTCATCTTGCACTTTAGCTAATAACACGGCTTTACGACGCAATGTTGGTGCACGCGTTATCCAGTTACCTTCCGGTTGCATACCAATAACTTCAGAATGGGCATGTTGCGACATTTGCCGAATTAAATTCTGACGATAATCTTCTGGCATCCAATCGGTCGGTTCAATTTTTTGCTCCTGTTCAATCTTTCGATCAAACTCGGCCTGAGCCGCAGCATTATCAACAGTTTGCATGGTTTTACTCTCCAATTTTCAAAATGTCATCGGAATGACCAATTTAATTTATGATACTAATAGATACGCACAAATGCAATTTATGTATCATATAAATTTATAGTTTGACCTGACTGGATATCTCATTTGATAACTTATTCAGGACTGTTAATCGAATTTAATATAAAACTATTTATGATCAGTTAGTTACGATAAATTAGTGATAACTATCCGATAGTTCTATAAAAATATCACTCAATCATTTTGATTTAATTAAACAATGTTTATTATAAAAATTAGATTGAGTAATATCTAAAACAGCTTGATATTTGAAGCTGATTGGCATTTACGCACGTTCAATAATTAACGCAATACCTTGTCCAACGCCAATACACATGGTGCATAATGCATATTTACCCTGACGTCGCTGTAACTCATAAGCTGCGGTGGTTACCAGCCGAGCGCCACTCATTCCCAATGGGTGACCAAGTGCAATTGCACCACCATTTGGATTAACTCGAGGATCGTCATCTGCAATTTTCAACTCTCGCAATACCGCTAGTGCTTGTGCGGCAAACGCTTCATTCAGCTCAATAATATCCATCTGTGATAATGTTAGTCCGGTATTTTTAAGCACTTTTAAAGTTGCACTAATTGGACCGATTCCCATTAATCGGGGTTCAACACCACTAGTGGCCATACCAACAATACGCGCAATGGGTAACAATTGTTGCTGTTTGATTTGTGCTTCATTAGCAATTAGCAATGCGCATGCCCCGTCATTAATTCCTGACGCGTTACCTGCAGTAACACAGCCATTTTCTCTGAACGGGGTGGCTAATTTCGCTAATCCCTCAAGTGTACTGGGTCTTGGATGCTCATCAACAGAAAAAAGTCTGGTTTCTTTTCGATTGACAGGAACGGTAACCGCAACAATTTCTTTTTCAAAAATTCCATTCGCCAATGCAACTTGTGTTTTTTCTTGGGTTTTTAATGCAAAGCGATCTTGATCTTCACGACTGATATTAAATTTTTCAGCAACATTCTCAGCAGTTTCAGGCATTGAATCAACGCCAAAATTTATTTTCATTTGGCGGTTAATAAAACGCCATCCCATCGTGGTATCAAAAATTTCTGCTTGCCGCGAAAATGCGGTATCAGCCTTGGGCATAACAAATGGCGCACGCGACATTTGTTCGACACCGCCAGCAATAGCGAGGCTTTGTTCGCCACAAGCAATGGCTCTGGCTGCGCTGCCAATAGCATCCATTCCTGAACCACATAGTCGATTAACGGTCACTCCAGGAACACTTTGCGGTAATCCTGCTAATAATAAACTCATTCGTGCAACATTTCGATTATCTTCGCCAGATTGATTAGCACAACCATAATAGACATCATCAACCATCTGCCAATCAACTTGTGGGTTTCGAGTCATTAATTCACGCATAGGTATAGCACCTAAATCGTCAGCCCGAATACCCGATAAAGCCCCACCGAAACGACCTATTGGCGTTCTTATGGCGTCACAAATAAAAGCATTATTCATTATTTAAAACCTTCTAGATTATCTTTTATATTTGCAGCTAATGATTTATTGACTAATTTAGCATTCATCACTGCCAGTAATTTTTCACTTTGATTTGTCACCTTAACATCGCAATAAATCACTTTGCCACACACGCTGGTCACATGCGCTTTTGCAGTCAAAAAATCATTAAGATATGCAGGCGCCAAATAGTCAATCTGATTACTTGCAGAAAGAACAATTTCACCTTGTGAAGCACTAGCAAAAGCACTGGCAGTATCTGCAAAAGTAAAAATAAAACCACCATGACAAACCTGATAGCCATTTGTCATCGATTCATTGACCCACATTTTTAACTGACATTGTCCTGTATCGACCGAATGAATTTTAATACCCAATAACCTTGATGCGGGATCATTTTTTAATAAATTCTGTACAGCATCATTCACGGATTAATGCCTCATGTTAAATTCTTTATTTAGTTGAATATTATATAGTAAATAGCTTTAGCGACCTTTAAAAGCCGGTTCACGCTTTTCCATAAAAGCGGCCACCCCTTCTCGGTAGTCTTCGCTGCGTCCTAAATGTTGCATTAATAATCTTTCCTGCTCTAATTGATCATTTAAGGTATGATCAAAAGTGTTATGCAGTAATCGCTTGATATTTGCCAGTGCTTCAGTGGGCTGAGTGGCCAGGTGTTGTGCCAGCTTTTCGGCTTCAGCCAAATAAACTTCATCCTCCTCAACACCATAGATCAATCCCCATTGCTGAGCCTGTTCAGCTTTTAATTTGTCACCTAACATAGCCATTGCTTTAGCTCTGGGTAGTCCAATAGCTCTAGCAAAGTGCCAGGAACTTCCCGAATCTGGAATCAAACCAATTTTTGCAAAAGAAAGAATAAAGGAAGCTGATTTTGCTGCTATAGTAATGTCACATGCCATCACTAAACTGGCCCCCGCTCCAGCGGCAACACCATTCAGCGCGCAAATAACCGGCATTTTCAAATTGACAATGCGACGAATCAGTGGATTGTAAAATTTTTCGACTGACTGCCCCAAGTCGGGAGCAAACTCGTCAGCACTTACAGCACGATCGTTTAAATCCTGACCTGCACAAAATCCGCGCCCTGCACCAGTCACTAAAAGGCAGCGCGTCTCACCATCAGTTGCAATATTATCTAACGCATTTTGCAATTCCTGATGCATTTCAACATTAAAGCTATTTAATCGATCAGGCCGATTTAAGGTCAATTTACAGACGCCATTTTGTTTTTCTACAATGATGGTTTGGTACATAGTTATGCCTCATTTATAATCAACAGCACTAATTATTCTGTTTCATCGGTGAAACGCTTCACTCGTGAAAAAATTTATCAATGACAATGAAAACATGTCATTAAACGATTAATATCAACTATTTATTAAATAGATTAAGTTAAAGTAATAAATCAATCCACTAATTTAAAACATTCTGGAGAATTCTCGTGCCAATTTATGCTATTGACAATTTAATTCCCGTTGTCAAACAAAATACTTTCATTCATCCCAGCGCCGAAATAATTGGCGATGTTATTATCGAAGAAAACTGTTACATTGGCCCTGGCGCATCACTGCGCGGAGATTTTGGCCGTATTTATGTCGGTCATCACTCCAATGTTCAAGACAATTGTGTGATGCATAGCTTTCCTGATAAAGACTGCCACCTTGCACCTTACAGTCACATTGGACATTGTGCTGTATTACATGGCTGTCATATTGGCGAAAATTCTCTTATTGGAATGAATGCTGTAGTTATGGATGATGCATTCATCGGTCAAGAATCCATTGTTGCCGCCTGTTCATTTGTTCGAGCTAAGTTTGTTGCTGAGCCACGCTCGATGATTATGGGTATTCCTGCCAAAGTTGTTCGCCAAATAACTGATGATGAGATTAATTGGAAAGCTCAAGGTACCCAAGAGTATATACAACTTGCCCAACGTGCAATTAAAACACTTCGAATTGTCGATCCCTTAGCGCAACAACAAACCGATCGCCCCCGTTATCAACATTCAAATCACCAGACCAAAAGCTAGTTTTTTCAAATTAACCGGTTCGTTATTAGGCTGTATTTTATTTTTAAATAAGTCTATTAACGAACCAAAATATTCCATATATTTATAATCAGTTTTTTATTAAATCATTATGCTTCATTTTGTCTTTCAACCAGTGTCAAAATATCATAAATAGCAACCGCTTCGTTATTTTGATTAATGACTTCAACATCCCAAACAACAACACCCGTGACATATTTATCATCAGGTTTTTTTGATTTTTTAATTTTTCGTTTAACTGTTAGCTTAACCTGAATCGTATCACCAATACCTACAGGCTCAACAAAACGCAAATTATCAATACCATAATTGGCAATCACCGGTCCTTGACCTGGATCGACAAACATTCCTGCCGCTGCAGAAATCACAAAATAACCATGTGCAACTCGTTTTTCAAAAAATGAATCTTTAGCTGCAATCTCATCAAAGTGAGCGTAAAAATGATCGCCTGACAAACAGCCAAAATTCACAATATCCGCCTCGGTGACAGTTCGACGGTGAGTAGTTAATGATTCACCGATAGCTAACTCTTCAAAATATTTTCTAAATGGGTGAACACGATCAGAAGTAGTTTTTGCACCGCGTACATATTGATTGGTTATTGCCATTAATGAAGTTGGTGAACCTTGAATGGCACTTCGTTGCATGTAATGTTTAATCGCTCTAACTCCACCAAGTTCTTCGCCGCCACCCGCACGTCCAGGACCACCATGTACCAAACTCGCTAGAGGCGAACCATGTCCGGTCGACTCTTTGGCACAAGCCTGATCAATCACCAGCATTCTGCCGTGGTGTGATGCGGTATTTAAAATGAGTTCTCGAGCATGTTCTTGAGACTTGGTAAAGATGGAACCAGTTAACGAACCTCTCCCCATTTTTGCTAAAGTAATTGCTTGGTCTATTCCATCATACGCCATTAGAGTACTGACTGGGCCGAAAGCTTCTATAGTGTGAGGGATTGAATTATTTAATGGGTTTTGGCAGTGAAATAACGTGGGCGCCATAAATGCCCCTTTGCTATTTCCAACACCAACTGATTGAAAATTTTCGAGGCCATTTAAAATAATTTCACTTCCTTGCTTAAGTTGCTCAACCGCAGCCAACACATCATCACGTTGGTGTTTGCCCACCAAAGCACCCATGCGTACACCGTCTTTT
Organism: Aliikangiella maris; assembly: GCF_040719265.1. Lineage (NCBI taxonomy): Bacteria > Pseudomonadati > Pseudomonadota > Gammaproteobacteria > Oceanospirillales > Pleioneaceae > Aliikangiella > Aliikangiella maris. Next base: position 138,961 of record NZ_JBFDAH010000003.1, read on the forward strand.
TGCGGATCACCAATTACCGTGCCTTTTAATCGTTTAATCAATGCTTCGCTGACAGCATCGGTTAATGTCACAGGAATTATAGCGCGTCTAATCGCAGTACATTTTTGTCCGGCCTTAACCGTCATTTCACGCGCGACTTCTTTAATATATAAATCAAATTCAACATCGTCGGGCGTCACATCGGGCGCAAGAATACTACAATTAAGCGAATCAGCTTCCATTGTAAATGGAATACTTTTAGCAATAATGTTTGGGTGTGCTTTTAGCTTTTGTCCTGTAGCGGCTGAACCCGTAAATGTTACGACATCTTGCTCGGTTAAATGATCAAGTAAATCGCCAACGCTGCCACAAATTAACTGAACGGAGCCTTCGGGCAAGATTTCAGACTCAACAATGGCTTTAACAACGGCTTCGGTCAAATAGCAAGTGACGGTACCCGGTTTAACAATTACCGGTACACCAGCAATTAAACTTGGGGTAATTTTTTCTAACATTCCCCAAACCGGAAAGTTGAATGCGTTAATATGTACACTAACGCCTTCTTTAGAAGTTAAAATATGCTGACCGACAAATGTACCTTCTTTTGATAATTGTTCAGTAGCCCCTTCTACAATAAAAGTATCATTATTTAATTCTCGACGCGCAATCCCTGAATAACTGAACATGGTCACAATTCCACCTTCAATATCCACCCACGAATCTGCTCGAGTCGCACCAGTCATATAAGATATTCGGTAAAATTCCTCTTTACGATCAAGCAAATATTTTGCCAGTAATTTTATTTTTTCAGCACGCTCATGAATGGTTAATTGACGGAGTTGAGGACCAGCAACTTCTCGCCCATAATTTAAAAACTGATCAAATCCACTGGTTAACGAAACAACATTGCCAATGAATTCATCATTCACCGAATTAACCAATGTGTCTTCTCGTCCATCTCCACTACACCATTGTCCAGCAACGTAACTTTGAATTTTCATGTTTCAATCCTAATGGTTCTATTATTTTTCCAACTGATAATCAATCGCTATCTCAGTTGTTTGCTAAAATTATGTGTTTGTTAATATCTCAATAATTAACATTAAATTTTCTGTATTTATCATCGATATATTTCTAATCTGGATATTTACAGATTACTGTCCCCAGTTTTCAATTATATCAACAAATGCAGTCAAAAATTGGTTGGTTTGATGCGCATCAAGTGCACGATGATCGATACTTAATGAAACATAACACTTGGGTCTGATAACCATTTGATCTTCGCCATTGATACTTTCTACCACCACTCTTTTTTCCAGTTTACCAATTCCCAAAATAGCAACTTCAGGTTGGTTGATAATAATTGGTGCTGCGAACAAACTACCACTGACGCCATGATTCGAAATTGTTATAGTGCCATTGCGCATATCAGCTGGCGTCAATTTACCCTTACGTGCTTTTTCGGTCTGTTGATTAAGACGATAAGCAATTTCAAATAATGTCATTGCCTGAACTTGCTCAACCACTGGAACAACCAGTCCCGCATCACCCAGTGCCGTGCCGACCCCTACATTGACATCATCAAAAACTTCTAAAGCATCTTCATGAAATCTGGCATTCACTTGAGGCACCACTCTGATCGCTTTGGCCATTGCCGCTAAAAAATAAGCAGTAAATGTCAATTTTACGCCCATATCAGCATATTCTTTTTTATGCCATTTACGATGTTCAATTAAGTTAGTCATATCCATTTCGAAAACACTGGTCACATGGGGTGAGGTATGCAATAGACTTTCAACCATGTGACTAGCAATGGACTTACGCATTTGCGAATGTTTAATTTTGTTTCCAACCAACTGTCGACTTGGGCGATTCTCAATTATTGAATATGGAGATTGCGACACCTGACTAACTGACACCGAAGAAGCGATATGGGCAGTGAAAGCCTGAGGATTTTTCAAATAAGCCAGAACATCATCACGCGTAATTCGTCCGCCTTTTCCCGTTCCACGAATAGGCTCCAACTGCAAATCATTTTCTTGAATCAGTCGTCTTACCGCGGGACTAATCAACTTGCGTTGACTTTGCGTTATCTGCGAATCGGCCTGTCCTTCCAGCACTGGATTACTTAAGGTGACTGCATCTTTGCTATCGTGTGGGGCCGAACCGTTGGTTGACGGCTGTGTGGAAGATTGCGCAGAAGGTTGTTGCTGGCGCGACAAATCAGCTTCGTTAGTCAAACCGTTTGAGGTTAACGATTGCTCATCAATTTTACCTAGCACTTGCTCAGTCGCTACGCTATCACCAACTTTTGCGTCTAATGAAGCAATAGTACCTGATGCCAGCGCACAAACCTCCATGACCACTTTGTCCGTTTCAAGTTCTGCAATCGGATCACCATTTTTAACACTATCTCCCTCTTTTACCAGCCAGTTTGCTAAAATCGCCGAAGTGCCCTCAAGCTGCCCTTCAGGTAAAATAATATCAACATAATTTGCCATGAAGGTTCCTCAACTAAATCGCTAATAAAGCTAAAATGGCGGCTTCGATAGACTGCTGTGTTGGTACTGCCGCGTTTAATAAGTGAATATTATGCGGGTTAGGTGTATCGGGCATGGTCAAGCGTTCAATGGGTGCATCTAAATCAAAAAACGCCTCTTTTGCGAGTGTCGCCGCTATTTCTGCACCAAAGCCCGCAGTCAAATTATCTTCATGCACGATAAGACATCGCCCAGTTTTCTTTACCGATTCCAAGACACAGGTTTTATCCCAAGGTTGAATCGTTCTTAAATCAATCACTTCAACGCCCCGATCAAGGTTTAATGCGGCAGCTTCACAGCGTTCAACCATTGCTCCCCAGGTTACAATCGTCAGTCGGTCGCCCGTGAGCAAAGTTTTAGCTCGACCAAATTCAACAATGTAATCATCGCCAGGATAGGGTCTTCTGGCCCATCGATTATCCAGCAAAAAGCGATGTTCAAAAAATATGGTTGGATTATTATCACGTAGCGCATATCGCAAAAGACCCACCGCATCCTCGGCATTTGAAGGCATAGCAACCTGCCAACCTGTTTTATGAGCCCATTCAACCTCATCAGACATCGAGTGCCAAGGATCACCTCTACCTGCAAAACCACCAGGAATACGTACTACCATGGGTGCAGCGAATTGATTGTTAGTTCGCCAGCGCATAATCCCCGTATCAGTGAGTTGCTCGGCAGCAGGTTCGGCATATTTACGAAATTGAATTTCGGGTACTGGCATCAATCCCGCCAGCGCCATCCCGACCGAGCGGCCAATAATGCCTTCTTCAGATAAACTAGTATCAAAAACCCGATAATCACCGTACTTTTGATTAAGTCCGAGAGTCGCCGCATGTACCCCCCCTTTTGGACCGACATCTTCACCAAAAACTAATACTTTAGGGTTTATTGACAGCTCAAAATCGAGAGTCTGACGAATAGCAGTTAACATGTTAAGTCTTGCGCCTTGCGGATTCGGTTCCTGACTTACCACAGGAAAATTATAGCCACTGGCATATAATCCACCTCGCAACTGAATTTCTGGTTTACCTGATGCATCTTTTTCGGCGTATACATAACGTTTGAGCTTTTTGGTATCGGGTTCAGGTCTTTGCTTGGCCTGCTCAACTGCATCTCTTACTTGTTGATAGGCCTTTTCTTCAATATTTTTCCATTGCTTGGCTGAAATAATCTGGTACTGTTCCAGAAAATCTTTTAACTTTGGCAACGGATCATTAGCCTGTTCTTGTTCAACCATTTCAGCAGGCTTGTATGTTTGTGTATCTTGGAAGGTATGTCCACAAAGCCGAGGAACGCGCAATCTTAGTAAACAGGTTCCCTTTCCTGATCGGACATAATCAATTGCATTTTTGATCAATTTAGGGGCTTGAACAGGGCAAGTACCATCACCATCAATAATTTTTAAATTCTTGTATGCCGCCAGATTAGCAACCTGATCTCCACCAGGCGTCTGCACAGTCTGCGGAACAGATATGCCATATCCGTTATCTTCGATATAAAATAAATGCGGTAAATTATTCGTTGTAGAAATGTTAAGCGCAGCCCAGAATCCACTGGTTGACATAGAAGAATCGCCACCCATTGAAACACCAATTGCGCCGCGGTAGCTTTCATCTTTTAGCTGATCCCGATGATAAACAATGGATTGAGCCCAACCCGATATAGGTGAAAATTGCGAGCCCACACCACCACACATAGGAAATAGCATCGCGCCGTCACGTTTTTTATTGGGGTAGTTACATACTACGCCAATATCGCGACCGTCACTATAACCACCAGATTTTGCCATAGGGGATGCTACTGCATCGACAATATCCAAGCCTAACGATAAAACAAAGGGACGCGAACGATAATAACCAGTTGCTCCGTCATGAGGATGATTAAGTAACGAGCCAATAAGTATTTGTGCTAAATCATGACCCCTTGCTGAGAATTGATTAAATACCAATTTCGCAGGTACCAGTTCTTGCTCTTCAATATCATCCATCGCTCGTGAAAGCAGCAATAAATGGGCAACATTTTGCCAATTAAAATCGGGGCTGGGCGCATTCATATCGATCGCTTCTACGGTCATAGTGTGTGCCTTGTCGTTGTATTTCATATTCGGTAATGATGGATTTAAATGTCAAACCTCGGTTTGCTTTAATCCGCGTTAAATTTCTGTGCTACGCATGTATGGTTATTATAGAGCACCTTAAATTGGATTCTCAACATTTTATTTGCACTTACAACTATAAACAAATCTTTACAACATTTTGAAATCAAGTATAAGCAACTGATTGCTAAAGAAATTTCAACTTTAAGACAGGCTTATATATTGTTTTATCAGTCAGAAAATTTACAACCGTGTTACTTTTTACAGATTTTAAATAGACCGTATTGATTTTTATTTTTAAAAATCAATAGGTTAGATATACCGTAGAAATATAAAGAGTGCGCTATAACTAAATATAGTTAAAACAATACGGTAAATACGTTACCAAATCGCTGGGTTTACTTGGTAGTACTGGCTCAATTGTTGATAAAGTTCAATAGAATCTCGTTGCAGTTGTGTTGGTTGTTCGAAGAAAACTTCACTGGCGACAGCGAAAAACTCAGCAGGATTAGTTGCGCCGTAATAATCCAGTAAAGAAGGTTCGCCTCGCACTGCACGCTGCTGTAACTCTTGGAAAGCCTTGGTTAAAATACTCGACCAATTATGCTGAGAATTATTTGGTAAATAAGGCGCGCCGTTTGCGCTGCCAGTTTCTTGATCGAGTTGATGGGCAAATTCATGTATGACCACATTTCGTCCATCATTAAAATCTTTTGCTCCTTCTTTTGAATCCCGCCAGGATAGTACGACTTTTCCGTGATTCCATGACTCACCACTTAACACGCGTTTTTGGTTTTGTAAAACGCCCGCGCCATCATGTCCACTATGATGGGTAATAAAAGCCACCGGATAAACATAAATATAGCGTAACTTTGAATAATAATCGGTAGGTCTATTTAATATAAGCAAACACGCTTGCGCTGCAATGGTGACACGTATCTCGTCAGTAATTTCTATTCCTTTAAAACCAACAAATTGTTTTTCAGCTAAAAAGACTTGAATGTGTTGTTTTAACTGAAGTTGCAAATCAGCAGGCATACGATAAAAATACGGCACATTGCGTTTTAATATTTCTCGCCAGGATTTTTCAAATGGCCGCTGACGAATTTTCTGCCTTTTATGAGCAATCCAGTAGGGTTTTAACAACACATAAGCAATTAATAAAACGGCCAACAAGCCAATAATCATTAGTGGAGACATGGACAATTCAATCACAGTGATAAGCTGTTTGGTAGTAGCAACTTAATTGTGTCGATTGATAAAAACTTCAAGGTGAATAATAACAAAGCCTCCGAATAGAGGCTTTGTTTTTACTAACAGTATTTGTATTAACAAAAATTAGTCAATATCTAATAACTAACCTCTTTGTCCACTAGAATTCTAGACGCGCAGTTAATGACAAATACCGAGGACGTTGTAGAATTTCAGCTACGCCATAGTCGGGGCCAGTCCACTCTCGAACATCGATTGGTGTATCTGCCGCAAACAGGTTATAAACTGTTGCTTTTAACAATAGTCCCTCTAAAATTTCTTCATCTCGATAAGTGAAAGACAAATCAAAATTATGGGTCCAATCTAACTCTCCAGCAGAACCACGAGGAACGGGATTACCAAACTCATCGTAAAATGCACCAATGTATGAACGACTCTGACACGCAGCCCAAGGACTTGTTGGCGCACAACCATCAACACCTTCTGGATGCGGAGTTAGTTTGTTCAAAGGTCGACCTGAGGCACCTCGATACGCTATACCTAAAGACATTGAATCATTGATATCGTAAATACCTGACAATTTAACAGAATGACGGCGATCATTCGGTAAATTACCACTGGCATAATCGAGCGCTTCACCATAGTCATAATCAGAAGTCCATCCCGGATCGGCTTGTCCATTAGTGGTTTTAACTAGTCCTTCTGTATTGCCATAACTATGAGACCAAGTATAAGCGGCATAGATTTCGAAATTTTCGGTAACGGGACCTTGCAGGGTAAAATCCCAAGCAATATATTTGCGTTCTGCTTTTGGCAATAAATGATCTTCGGCGGTTAACGTTATTTCATCAACGTTACCATCACCATCAAAGTCATAAGCAATTTCGACATCATCACCAGGATTTGACAAGACATAAAAGCTTCCTTGGCCAGTATTATCAACAATACCAAGTTCTGCCAGTTTATTCACAAGAACAGGACCATAGTCAGTATCTTCGACAGAACGTTTCAACTCGTTATAGGTTCCGGTAACACTTGCTTGATAGTCATTAAACTGTGTTGAATAACCAATCGAGAATTGCTCAGAGTACATCGCTTCTAGATTTTTAGAAGCAATCAGGTTGGGGTCAGTTATCCCTACTTGACGGAAAAAACGTGGAATTAAATTATCACCGCGAGATGGTGAACCATCAGCTAATAGTGCTGGTGCTTGTTCAGGTGTAGGATTCTCATAATAATCAAAGTATTCAATGGACGAACTACCTTGCGTGATATTCATGCGAGCAGCAACCGGTTGAAAGTAACGACCAAAAGATGCAAATAGTTTATCCTGTCCTTTACCACCAATATCCCAGATAGCAGAAATACGCGGTGCTACATTACCGTCTAAATCGGCATAAGCTTCGCCACTGGAAACCGTATTTTCGAAGTCTACAAATCTGACGCCAAGATTCAATGTCACTTCATCAGTAATTGACCAGACATCCTGGATGTAGAAAGCTTTTGAACTAACTGTTGAATCAGAAAATCTGTTCCGCACTCGACGACGTACAAATTCAGTTCCACTAGACACGCCATCGGTAACAGCCGATGCCCCTATACTACCTACGCCAGCAATACCATAATCCCACCAGCCAGTAGCAGCACTGTTATCGACCTCATTAATATCTCCAACCACTGCGCCATTTTGGCGATTATTAACATAAACATCGATTTCATATTGGTCAACGCCAAATGAAATAGCATGATCATCAAGATCTAAATGAAAATCTGCGCGAAATTGATCACGAGTAAATTCCTGTTGCTCAATAACACTGTCACTGTGACTGCTATAACCAATACAAGTCCCTGTCGAGCAATCATTTACTAATGGCAAATCATTCGCTGGTTTTGGAATTTCTTCTTCTTCAGTACGGCCAAATACAACATCTAAGGTTAAATAATCAGATAAATCTCCATGATAAGTAATTCCAATAAAATTACCACCATCTTCGGCATAAGATTTACCATCATTTCCGGCACTAAGTGAACCAATAGTATTTGTATCTTTGTTATATGGCAGCGTTAAACGCTCAGTTTCTCGCTTGGTATTAAAAGTGGTTAATCCAATAGAATGTTCATCAGTAATAAACCATTCAAAATTCGCAAACCAACGATCTGACTGTCTTTCACGTTCAACAAATACCGTATTATTTGCCCATTCATCATTATCACGAATCGGATTGAACAAAACATAGAAGAACGCTTTATCTTCAACAATTGGTCCACTGGCCCAAATATTTAATTCAGTATATTCTGAATCATCACGCTCATTATTCTGGCTGATACCAGGACCAGAACTATAAGAAGCAGGATCACTTTTCAAGCGTATCGAATCATGTGCAGTATAACCAAATTTAGGATCGTATCTGACCTGTGAACCAAATCGAAATTCATTATCACCAGACTTAGAAACGGCATTAATAATTCCACCTAATGCACCGCCAAAATCAGCGGTAACACCACCAGTTTGAACATTGGTTTGCTCTATGGCTTCCCAAGGCATTCTAAACGAACCTAAACCAGATTGGATTTGGGTAATGTTAATACCATTGAGATAATAACCATTTTCAGCAGATGAAGCACCGCCAATAGATGAAGCACCATTAAAGTTTTCAGGCGATCCGTTTTCAACTGTTCCCGCAGTCATTAACACCATAGATTCAAATCCATTTTCAACAGGCATCATTTTAATATCTTCGTAATCAAATGAACGACCTGAAGTTGTTTCTGACATATTTAATCCCTGGATTTGTGTACCAACAATTCGTACAACATTTCCTGAGTCTCCGCCACCTAAAACAGTTTCAATAATTGCTGGCTCCCCGACGACAATTCGTATTGAACTGGTGTCGTTATCATAACCATTGCCAGACACAATAATTTCATATTCCCCAACAGGTAAATTTCTTAATACATAATCACCAACAGAGTTAGTCACAACTGTTCGAGTAATTCCTTTTCCTTTATGTTTTACTGTAATTACCGCATTAGCGATATCTATACCCGAGCTTGATTCAACATGTCCTCGAAGTTCGCCGCCTGTGTCTGCAGCGAGCACTGCCGCAGAGCACAAGGATAAAGCAAAACCAGCGAGTACCTTAGTACATCGTCTCATGAAAGGCTCTCCTAATTTTAATTGTTAATCATATTTTTTGTTAAACGTTTTTCGTTAAACATCGTAGTTAGGTTTTTGCCAGATAACACAAATTACACCTTATCAAAGCAGCCAATTAAAATTAAAATCAAAATTGAATTTTTGTTTTTTATTTTAATTTTTAAAATGTTGTAATTATTCCAGCATAAAAAAAATAGCATAACTCAATCAACATTAACAATATCGACAAATTTTAAGTCATTTGACAAAATATTTTTTTCATTCCCACTTAAAAACTCAATATAAATGCAAGAATTTTGCTTTATCTCACGACCAACAAATTGATCAACTTAGATTTTATTTTACATCATAAAACAATAAAATTTCACAAATTGAGATTGTTTATAGGATATATTTGAGATTTACCCGAAAAATACTTGTTTTAACTTTTTGGTTTAATAAATTTTAAAACCATCCGATCTGTTTGATCACGTTTTAATTTAACATCTCTAACAAAACTATAATCTCGCGTATCTTCAATGGTTAATAAAATCGATGAGTCAATGGCCAACTCAAATCCTACAGAGGTAATTTCATTAATTACCGTTTGTTTATCAATACGATGCAAGCTTTTAGCATCCATAATTCCGCGTCCACCTTTTGCGTTGTGATCAATCACCAAATAAGTTCCACCCGGCTTGAGCACATTAAAAATACGACGATTCATCATGGATCGATTAACCCCCTGCCAAACCGTATCGTGATAAAACAACACCATTAAAACTGCGTCAATTTGCATTGGTAAATTAATTGTATCTAGCTCATCAGTATTTTTGATTACGCAATTTTTCCATATTGGCGTTTCAAAACGCGCAAGCCAGCCTTGCTTGGGATTGTGGAGAAAGTTTGCAAAGCGGTTAATTACATAAGGAGGATTATGACTAACCACTAATCCATTGTTACCAACAACTCGAGCGAGCAGCTCAGAATAATAACCACCGCCAGCCACCAAATCGACAACTCGCATGCCAGGTTTTAAATCGAGTAATTGTAAAACTTGCTCAGGCTTTCGATATTTATCTCGTTTAACTTCATCGGCTGGACGCGGTGGTGATGATAAAATTGTTGATTTTAATTTGTCATCAGCTATCAGAAAATTTGGCAGTACTAATGTAAGCACAACCAATAGTCTCAAACCATTTTTCTTCATGTTATTCTCCTATACTTTTTTAATTGTTTATTTCGCTAATATAGCAATTACAAACCGAGATATTATGAAATCTTAAACGAAATTTAAAAAAGCATATGTTGAAAAATGTATCTAGACATATTTATAGCAGCTATTTTGCTCTGCCGCAGAAAATCCATCAATTATTTACCATTAGTGAGCATACCAATCATGAAAATGACTAATAACAATGTATATACAATAAATAAATCTCTCGTACTGAATTGTATTAGTGAGCAAAAGCTTAAAACATGAAAGCTAGAGCGGATGTATAACTAGGTAAGCACTTTTGGTTGTTCATGATTCTGAGAAACCGCCACCAAGTAGCAACGTTTATTTGGTACGGCCTTGCTGTTGCGGTGTATTTTTAGATAATCATGTAGAGTGGTCTCACCACTTTGCTTAAAATGATAAGATCCAAAAGAGAAAAAAATGATTAATATTTATTATTTGGCTTTACGAAGAATTCCATAAAAAACTTAAAGGCTATAAATAATGTATGATTGTGCTTATAGCCCCATTTATCGGTATATTTATTATTACCATAATGCTATTAGTTAGTTTTTTAGTTGCTTTCTAGGTTTTCCTTTTTGGCTTCTAACGCATCCCAAAGTTCATAATCTTTGGTTAATTGCTGTTGTAACTGCTCAAATTGCTGAATAATTTTATCTGCTTGGTCACGTTGCTGATAAAAATCAGGCTGTGACATTTGTTGCTCAATTTCTGCAATTTGACTTTCCAAGTTTTCTAGTTTTTGTGGCAATTCATCTAATGCACGCTGTTCTTTGTAAGACAGTTTAGTTGCCGTCTTTTTGGGCTTTGCAACTTCCTTAACTTTGTCAGAGGCTTTATTACTTTTAGATTGAGTTAATTCAAAATAATGTCGCCAATCTTGATAGCCACCGACGATATCGATTATTTGATGAAGGTTTTTAGCTTTATCGTCAGCTGAAATTAATTGGTCATCAAATACTAATAATGATGTACAGCAATTATCTAAGAATAAGCGATCATGGCTGATAATAATAACTGTCGCTTCAATTTCTACTAACATTTGTTCAAGTATCTCTAATGTTTCAACATCTAGATCATTAGTCGGCTCATCTAAAACAAATAAATTAGCAGGTCGGGTGAATAGTTTAGCCAAAAGTAATCGATTGATTTCACCGCCAGATAAGCTGCTTGCCGGCGCTCTCACATTATCTGCAGAAAAGTTAAACTCTTGCATATAACTGATGACATGTCGCTCTTTTCCATCGACCACGACAAATTCCCGACCATCTGCAATATTGTCAGCCACTGTTTTCTTCAGATCAATCGCTTCACGCAATTGATCAAAATAGGCAACTTCAAGCGAATCACTAACAGTTAATTGTCCAGCAAATACTGGAATCTTACCTAATAAGGTACGAATAAACGTTGTTTTTCCACTGCCATTATTACCCAGTATACCTAGCTTATCTCCCTTTTGAATGATTCCCGAAAATGGCAAATTCAGTGCTTTGTCAAACCCCACTTGCAATGCTTCCATTTTTGCAACAATTTTACTGCCCGATGTACTCACCGTTGCCTGAATCTTGCTATGGCCAATTTGGTTAATGCGTGCAGCTCTTTCTTCGCGCATTTTTTTCAACGCACGAACTCGTCCTTCATTACGGGTACGCCGAGCCTTAATACCTTGTCGAATCCAGACCTCTTCCGCGGCCAGCTTTTTATCGAATTCTGAATTAACTTTATCTTCGTCTTTTAACTGTTGTTCTTTTAACTGGGTGTATTGCAGATAATCTCCCGGATAAAAACGCAGTATCCCTCTATCAAGCTCCATAATGGTATTGGCAACTTTATTAACAAATTGACGATCATGGGAAACGAATAGCAAAGCCCCTTTGAAAAGATTTAGCTGCTCCTCAAGCCATTCGATACTCGTTAAATCTAAATGGTTAGTAGGCTCATCCAAAATCAGCAAGTCAGGTTCTTGTACTAGCGCTTTTGCCAAAGCTGCACGGCGACGCCAACCACCGGATAACTGATTCATGGTGACTTCGCCATCCAAGCCTAGTCGAGAAAGTGTTTGAGTCACTTTAGTGGGAATGCTCCAACCATCATGAGCATTAATCTTTTCTTCTAATTCATGGAGTTTTGGCGAATTAATATCTTCCGTAATCAATTGTTGATAATCGTCAACCCATTGTTTTACCTGACTTAATCCAGACTCAACAAAATCCTTAACTGACATATCTGACTTTTCTGGGAGCGCCTGCGGTAAAAAGCCAATCTTGTGTGTTGTTGAGCGAATAAGATGCCCATCGTCGGCACTGATATCACCTATAATCAGTTTTAACAATGTCGACTTACCTGTACCATTTCGTCCAACCAAACAAATCTTTTGTTTTTCTTCAATGGCAAATTGAGCGTTATTAAGAATTATTTGTGGTCCAAAAGCCAGTGATAACTTATCACCCCGGATTAATGACATGAAATTTCCAAATGCTGAATGAATTATTGGCAGGCATTCTATCAAATATTATTGAAAATTAAATCCAATTAAAGCGTGCACCATTGACTGGTCACAATTAAGCGACAAGCCAATGGTGAATGGTAATATTTTAAAATAGTGTTATTTACTGTTAGCTCCGAAACACCAGTTCACCCTGGTAAGCGTCGATAACCACCGGATTACCATGTTCAACCTTACCTGCCAAAATCTGCTCAGCTAAAGGGTTTTCGACCCATTGCTGAATCGCCCGCTTCAGTGGTCTAGCACCATACACTGGATCGAAGCCTTTATCTGATATATTCGATAAAGCCGCTTCGGAGTACTCCAATTGTATACCACTTTCAAGCAGTCGCTGCGCCAAACGTTTGAGTTGAATTGCAGCAATTTGTTTGACATGCTCTTTTTCCAGTGAGTGAAATATGACCGTCTCATCAATTCGATTAATAAATTCTGGCCTGAAATAGTTACCAATGACGTTGGTAATTTTTTGCTTTAACTCACTGTAATGTTCTTTTCCAGCAGACTCCATAATTAGGTCAGATCCTAGGTTAGAAGTCATAATAATAACTGTATTACGGAAATCAACAGTTCGCCCTTGCCCGTCAGTTAATCGACCATCCTCTAATACCTGTAATAATATATTAAAAACATCAGGATGTGCTTTTTCAACTTCGTCAAGCAAAATAACGGAATAAGGTTTTCGTCTCACCAGCTCAGTTAGATAGCCCCCTTCATCATAGCCAACATAACCCGGCGGTGCGCCAATCAATCTGGCAACCGAGTGTTTCTCCATAAACTCGGACATATCCACTCGAACCATGGCATCTTCCGAGTCAAATAAAAAGTTAGCTAGAGCTTTACTCAACTCTGTTTTACCAACCCCTGTTGGTCCTAAAAATAAGAAAGAACCGTTTGGTCTATTCGGATCGGATAAACCTGCTCGTGAACGTCTCACAGCATTAGAAACCGCAGCAACGGCTTCTTCTTGTCCTATCACGCGCGTATGTAAATGACTTTCAATTTGGAGTAATTTCTCTCTTTCTCCTTGTAACATTTTTTCAACCGGGATGCCTGTCCATTTTGAAACAATGTGCGCAATTTCATTTTCACTAACTTTATTTCGCAACAAAGTCATATCTTGCATTTCAACCTGGCTTGCCATATCTAACTGCTGTTCCAGTTCAGGAATCCGTCCATATTGCAGTTCCGACATTCGAGCAAGATCGCCAGCTCGCTTAGCTGCATCTAAATCAATTCGAGCCCGCTCTAAATCGCTTTTGATTGCTTGTGTACCATGTAGTGCAGCTTTTTCTGCAGTCCAGATTTCATTAAGTTCAGCAAACTCACGCTCCATTTCAACAATGCTCTCCTCCAGATCAGCCAGTCGTTTTTTAGAGCTTTCATCACTTTCTTTTTTCAAGGCTTCACGCTGGATTTTTTGCTGGATTAATTTTCTTTCCAGTCGATCCATTTGTTCGGGTTTTGAATCTATTTCCATTCGAATTAAACTAGCCGCCTCATCAACCAAATCAATTGCCTTATCTGGCAATTTGCGGTCTGAAATATATCGATGTGATAAAGTCGCCGCAGAAACTATTGCCGGATCGGTAATTTCTACTCCGTGGTGAACTTCATAGCGCTCTTTTAATCCACGTAAAATAGCAATAGTATCTTCAACCGTTGGTTCATCTACCTGAACTTTTTGAAAGCGTCTTTCAAGTGCTGCATCTTTTTCAACATACTTACGATATTCATCTAATGTAGTCGCACCGACACAGTGCAGTTCACCTCTGGCCAGCGCTGGTTTCAACATATTTCCAGCATCCATTGAGCCTTCAGATTTTCCTGCACCAACCATTGTGTGTAATTCATCGATAAATAAAATAACCTGACCTTCATGTTTTGCTAAGTCATTTAATACCGCTTTTAGCCGCTCTTCAAATTCTCCACGAAACTTGGCACCGGCAATCAAAGCGCCCATGTCTAGCGACAATACTCTTTTATTTTTTAAACCTTCAGGAACTTCACCATTAATAATTCGTTGCGCCAATCCTTCAACGATTGCAGTTTTTCCTACACCCGGTTCACCAATCAACACCGGATTATTTTTAGAACGACGTTGTAAAACTTGTATAGTCCGACGAATTTCATCATCCCGCCCAATTACTGGATCTAATTTTCCTTGTTCGGCCCGCTCAGTTAAATCAATGGTGAATTTCTCTAATGCCTGGCGTTGCTCTTCGGCATTTGGATCATTGACAGCTTGGCCACCACGAGCATTTTCAATCGCTTTTTCCATACTCTTTTTATCGGCACCAAGGGATTTTAAAATCCGGCCTAGCTCACCTTTATCTTCTAATGCTGCCAAAATAAAAAGTTCACTTGAAATATACTGATCTTTGTGTTGTTGGGCCAACTTGTCACAATGATTTAGCAATCGGGCTAAATCATTTGAAATGTGAACTTCACCCGGAACACCTTGAACTTGTGGTAAATGATCCAGCGCTTCGCCTAATTGACTGCGTAAACTATGTAAGTTAATACCGGTTTGTGAGAACAAGTGTCTCACACTGCCACCTTCTTGATTTAATAAAGCCGTCATTAAGTGGACAGGCTCAATAAACTGATGATCGCGGCCTAATGCTAGCGATTGAGCATCTGCAATTGCCAGTTGAAACTTACTGGTAAATTTATCCATTCGCATAAGTGCCCCTTATAAAATATTTTAAAATCTAAAATTAACGATACCTACAAAATGGGGGTGTTTGCTAATAAATCAAGTAATGCAAGCAGCGCAAATGCTGATTTGGATCAAGCTTTGTTAAGACAAGAAATTTATACCAATAAAACTCAATTTGCAATTAATCAAGACGAATTTGATGAGTTGAAAAGATTAACCATTGTGACATTTCACCAGCAAAGTCTGGATGAGCCACTTGGTCAGCCGAAATAGCGCAATGAGTTTCAAATTCTACCTGACTTCGCTGAATTGCAGCTTGCGTAATTGTGCCAGGCGCTACAATCCCCCATATTCTGATAGGAATGATTGGTGTTAAGGTCAATAAACTCAACTTTATTATACCGGGTTTAATTTTTTCTCGAGGTGTCGTAGTATGGTGGATTCCACCTTGCGGAAAAATTGCAACAACTTCGCCAGCTTGAATGGCTCGAATAACACTGCGAAACGCCTTTTCAACCCGTCCCGCACGATCAACCGGAATACATCCGGCGGCTCGAAACATCCAGTTTAAAATTGGTTTTTGATATTCTTCTTGCGCAATCATAAATCGAATGGGTCGATTGGTTGCGGTAATAATAATAAATGGATCGATACCTGAAATGTGGTTGCTAGCCAGTATGACCGGCCCGGATTGAGGAATCTTGATTTTTTGATCATTTTGACGATGATATCGGCGACAATAAACTCGTATTAATCCATCTAAAATATTGGTCAGCCAATGTCCCCAATCAGCTTGATTGTTCTTTTTTCCAATATAAAGCACTGCACCGATTCCACCGAGTAAAACGGCAAGTACTGCAAAACTAATCATGCTAACTATTCCCAGGTTTTCATATTATTGATATTTTTACTCAACAAAGAAACACCACCAATAAAAAATAGAATTTAATCATAAACTTGTCTTAACTCTGTCTTGTCTTAACTCTGTCTTGACTCAATTCAGCAATAACCCGATGTAATTGTCAATTAAATGAGCTTCGACTCACCCCAGAAAATCATTCGATTAAAATAATCATTCAATCCAGATTAAACTCGCCATGCGCCCGGTTTGTCCATCTCGCCGATATGAGTAAAAGCGTTGCTCATCATTGAAACTACACCATTCGCCGCCAAAAACTTCAATCCCCATTTGCTGCATGATAAATCGTGCTAGCCCTACAAAATCAAAGTCATATTTTTGCGCAGAAAATTGATTGTGAGCTGGACGAAAAAACGACGTATATTGCTTATTTTTGCTCACAAATTGCGTAAAAACTTCACTGCCAACTTCAAAATGCCGTTGGGAAATCGCGGGACCAATAAAAGCGATTAAATCATTAGTTGATGACTGTAATTGGGGCTTATTATTACTTGCTATATTACTTGCTATATTAATTGTACTTGATTGGTCTTTAACAAATTGAGTGTTTATTGAGTCTTTTTGTTTAATATGTTGTTCAACATTTATGTACTGGTTAACTGTATTCTCAATGACACCAGCCAGTAAACCGCGCCAACCAGCATGGCAAGCTGCCACCCAGCTACCCTGACGGTTGGCAAATAATACAGGCAAACAATCAGCCGTCATTACATTGCAAATGATATTTTTTTTAGTGGTAAATGCGGCATCGGCAGTTTGGTTTTGTGGTGTACTTTGCGAAACTTCAATACACTGATTTCCATGAACTTGATTTAGCCAGGCAATAGTATATTTTAAGCCAGATTGAGTTGGCAAATTATCCAGTAATTGCTGCCGATTTTGTGCCACAGATTGAGGATTGTCATCAACATGTGTGGCCACATTCAATGAAGCATAACGACCAATACTTACACCACCCATTCGCGTAGTAACCACTGCTCTCACATTGGCGGGTGCAGGCCACTGTGGGAAAATCAATGATTGACCATTATTTTTCATCATACGCTTTTATTAATTGGGATCATAAATTTGCATACATCGAATAGAGAGCATCAGTAAGTATGCGACTCATCTATACTTGCTCATCATGTTGACGAACAGCTTCAATGAGCTGTTGCATATCATCAGGTAATGACGACGACCAATTCATCCATTCTTTACTCTCTGGATGGGTTAATGCTAACTGTTTTGCATGAAGTGCCTGTCGATTAAAATTATCAAATAACTCAGTAAATGAATCATCCATACCTTTAGGTCGTAAGTTACGAATACAATAAACCGGATCTCCAACCAAAGGATGTTTTAAATGAGACAAATGAACACGGATTTGATGTGTTCTTCCCGTTTCAAGTTTGACATTAAGTAAGGTAAAAGCCTTAAATTTTTCTGCAATTCTAAAGTGTGTTATTGCTTCTTTACCATGAGCATTAACAGCCATCTTTTTGCGACTGACTGGGTGTCTTCCAATCGGTAAATCAATCGTATCACCAGCAACAATTTCACCATGAACTAATGCCATGTATTCACGTTCGAAAGCACGATTTTGCAATTCCTCAACCAAATGATTATGTGCCTGCGCAGTTTTTGCAACGACTAATAAACCTGTTGTATCTCGGTCTAACCGGTGCACAATGCCAGCACGAGGTAATTTACGCAGTTCGGGAAATTCAAATAACAATCCGTTAACCAATGTATCGGTATAATGCCCAGGAGCTGGATGGACGACCAATCCAGCCGGTTTATTGATGATAATCAGACTATCATCCTGATAATGAATATTTAACGGTATTTGTGTTGCAACCCACTCGCCTTGATCGGCCAAAGTAGTAATAACTTCTAATGTTTCACCACCTAATAATTTATGCTTGGGTTTAATGACTACTTTTTCATCAATACAGACTTGTTCATTTTTAATCCAGGCTTGAATACGCGAGCGAGACAGTTCTGGAAAAAAATCAGCCAGTACTAAATCGAGCCTTTGCCCGGCGTATTGTGAGTCGACTTCAATAATCTGCTGTTCATCGGCGGAACTTTTTAACACGAATCTAGCCTTATAAGAGTTGTAAATGTAGCGAATGATAACCCCGTGGGGTAAAATGTCGCGTTAACACTGCCAATTATGTTAAGTTAGATAATAGTTAGCAGCACCAATTTAGTTGCACCAATAAACCTACCAAGCTTATTTTTGCTACTAAATAAAATTAGTTGAATGCTGGTGTGAGTTCAATATCAGCTTCAGTAATTGGTAAACTGTCCATTTTAACGGCTTTGAGAATCAATGAGAATAGTAAGAATTATATCTGTATTAGTATTAATCGCCATCGTCGCCGGTTGTCAGAGCAATAGAGCGACTACCACCGAAGCACAACGTATCAATAATGCATTCAAGTTATTCGAGCGGGCCCAGCAATCAATGCTTTCGGGAAATTATCGCAGTGCCGTTCAGTATTTAGAGCGACTTGATAGTCTTTATCCTTTTGGTGCCTATTCTCACCGTGCACAGCTAAACCTGATTTTTTCCTATTATAAACTTAATGATTATGCATCGGGGATTGCTGCCGCTGATCGCTTTATTCGCCAAAATCCACGCCACAAAGACTTGGAATACGCCTATTATATGAAGGGTTTGATTAACTATTCATCAGAAAAAGGCTTCGGTAAAGAGTTATTTTCTGCACCGCTTTCCGAACGCGATGCTAGTACCGCTCGTCAGGCATTTGACGATTTCGCTGAGCTGGTTCGTCTTTTCCCGAATAGCCACTATGCAAAAGATGCAAGGCAACGCATGATTTATTTGCGCAACCGGTTAGCGGAATATGAACTTCATGTAGCTAATTACTATATGCGTCGAGAAGCCTATCAAGCTGCGGTATCACGAGCCAAGTATGTGGTCGATCATTATCCCAAAACACCTTCAGTCCCTTATGCGCTTAAAATGATGGAAATAGCCTATAATTTGCTGGAACTACCTGATCTGGCCGAAAACGCACGGCAAGTATTGTTATTAAACTATCCAGGCTTTAAAGAATAATAAAAAGATAAGAGCACTAGATTTGGCCAGTTAAACTGGCCAATTCCAATTAGTTAGTAAATATCAATAAGTGATTTAGATAAGATATTTTCAAGATTAGACATTACGCTTTAAATTGCGCTTTCATTCTCTTCTCCAGTTCGAATACGAATCACCTTTTCTACTGAAGTCACAAAAATTTTGCCATCACCAATTTTGCCGGTACGCGCGGTATCCATAATAGTTTCGACACATAAATCAAGCAGGTCGTCAGGAATAATGACTTCGATTTTAGTTTTAGGTAAAAAATCAACCATATATTCGGCACCACGATATAGTTCGGTATGCCCTTTTTGACGGCCAAACCCTTTGACTTCAGTGACAGTCATACCCTCGATTCCTGCATCACTCAGGGCTTCGCGGACATCATCCAATTTAAATGGCTTTATTATGGCTTCTATCTTTTTCATGGTGAACAACCGGTTTTTATTCTCTAAAGATGATTTAAACCGTCAGGTTAATGTCTCGCCAATTACAGATATTCGATTAATCTAGGCAAAATAACAACCAAACTCAGGTTTATTTCAAATCACAACCTGTTAATTTTTTCAATAATAGACCAAATCAACAGGAACTTATAACTATTCAAAGAGTTATCTATTATCAACGATATCGTGCCTTTTTTTCAATTGCGATTTCGGTATTGATACACGAAAAATAATTTTTCTAGTAAAACAGTAATCTTTAATCGCGATTTTTGAGCCAAGCTTCATTAAATTTAACCTATGTTTAAGGGAATTAAAATTTACGATTATTCATTGAGTGGTGATGAATCATATCTAAATTCATGACTGAGTATGCTAATATTGCAAGTTAACTAACTAACCCAATTAATTAACTCAATTAATTCTTTTAACTGACGAGTAGACAACCTTGACTAGTGCCCAACAAATCATTGAAGCGATGAAAGTCCAACCAACCATAAATATTGAGTTTGAAATCAGACGTCGAATTGATTTTATTAAAAACACCTTGGTTAATTCTGGTCTAAAAAATCTGGTTTTAGGCATTAGCGGTGGGATCGATTCTTCCACGCTAGGAAAACTGGCACAACTAGCAATTAATGAATTGAATGAATTTTCTGATCCTGATATTTCTGACATAGAGCATTGTCCCTATCAGTTTTTTGCGGTTAGGCTTCCTTATGCAACACAAGCAGATGAAAGAGATGCTCAAAATTCAATCACTTTTATCAATCCATCTGTCACCCTTGAAATCAATGTCAAAGATAGCACCGATAGTCTATTCAATCAGGTAGAATCGCAGCTTGCCGAATATTCGCAATTGACTGATTCACATTTTCTCAAAGATTTTACCAAAGGAAATACCAAAGCCCGAATGCGAATGGCCGCACAATATCATATTGCCGGGCTAGTAGGCGGGCTGGTTTTAGGTACCGATCATTCAGCCGAAAACATTACCGGCTTTTTTACCAAATGGGGTGACGGAGCCTGCGATTTGATTCCTTTATTTGGCCTCAATAAACGCCAAATCAAACAAATAGCCGCTCATTTAGGCGCACCTATTGCTATGGTTAATAAAACACCAACCGCTGATCTGGAGTGTCTTGATCCGGGCAAAACAGATGAAACTGCGCTGGGTTTAACTTATGAGCAGATTGATGACTTTCTTGAAGGCAAACCTGTTGATGATTTTGTTACAGACAAGCTGGTCAACACTTATCTTAAAACCCAGCATAAGCGACGACCAATTCCAACCATATATGATTAATTCGTTAAGGGCATATTATCAAGGATTGAATACATGACGCTGGCAGTGGAAAGCGCTCTTCCCTTTTCCTCTTCTTGGCGCGCCTTACAAATATTTTCTACCTATCGAGTTATCCTTGCGGTATTGCTTTACTCGATAGGTATGGTTGATCTGAATTTTAGTCTGCTAGGCTCGCGAAATCCTGAGTTGTACTACGTCTGTTCGCTCAGTTTCATGTTTTACTCAATAATTACCTTTATTTTGAGCCTGTTTTACCAACGCTTTTTCTACCTTCAATTAGAAATTCAGGTACTCATCGATATAGGACTCATTGTTTTACTGATGCATGCCAGCGGCGGTACAGCCAGCGGTCTTGGTGTATTAATTGCGGTAAGCACTTCAGCCGCAAGTATTTTAACCGGACATCCTGGTGCATTGGGTTTTTCAATTCTTGCGTCATGTGCAATCTTTGGCGAAGAACTGTATTCTGGGCTAATCGACACTGGAGATAAAAATGGTATGGCTCATGTTGGTATTTTATCACTGACTCTCATGGCAACCAGTCTACTTTCATTTTATTTATCACGCAAAGTGACCCAATATGAATCGGTTGCCAAAGAGTCAATTAAGGGCTTAGAAAATATGGAAAGACTGAATGAAGAAATCATTCAGTTTATGTCAACAGGCGTTATTGTCGTCGATGGACAAAATGCTATTTTATTAATTAATCGCGCAGCCTGGATCCATCTTGGAATGCCTGAATCGACTAAATCCAGAACCCTTGAGCAGGTATCTTCCCCCTTAGCCAGACAACTCAATCTTTGGCGCAGAAATCACAGCTATCGTTCAAAATCTTTTCGCAATACAGCAACAGGTCCCACTTTACTACCAAATTTTTCGCCAATTGCGGAGAGTAAAGAAAATGCCATTATTTTCATTGAAGACAATAGTCGCCTTAACCAACAGGCACAAAGCCTAAAACTTGCATCACTTGGGCGCTTAACTGCATCGATTGCTCATGAGATCAGAAACCCTTTAGGAGCGCTTAGTCATGCGGCGCAATTAATGAGTGAATCGAATGAAATCAGTCCAGAAAATTCTGACTTATTGGAAATAATTGAAAAAAATACACGGCGGGTAAACGATATTATTGAAAATATTATGTGCCTGTCACAGCGAAAAGTTTTACAGATTAAAGAGATAAATCTATCAAAATATATTCCTATCATGTTACAGGAATATATTAATGGCAAAGAAGAAAAGCCAGAAATTTCAACTCAGTATCATTCAAATAATTTGGTAATTCATTTTGATGTGTCGCAGTTAACACAAATATTGACCAACCTTATCGACAATGCAGCCCGGTATAGCAAAGAAAATACGGGCATCCCATATGTCCAAATCATGATTGGCATCGAGCCACATAGCCACACTATCTTTTTAGATGTCATTGATCGCGGTATGGGTATTTCACCAGAAATAGCAGAAAAAATATTTGAACCTTTTTTCACCACTTCGCGTACCGGTTCTGGATTAGGTCTATATCTTTCTAAAGAACTTTGCGAAGCTAATCATGCTCGACTTGACCATATTCCGCTCACCAAAGGCGGATCGTGTTTTCGAATCAGCTTTTCAGCCGTCAATTTAACTCAGCGATAAATCAGCACATGCTCAATTAAACAGTTAAATGATGTAATGACTGGTAGTAGCGGATAATTTATTAGATAATTAATTCGATACCATATGAAAAAGCGATTAAAATCAATCAGCTAACGATTAAAATGATTGGAAATTATTCATGAGTAAAACACCCGTTGCATTAATTGTCGATGACGAACCAGATATTTTGCAGTTGCTAAGCATTACACTGGTACGGATGGGTATTGACACGTTTAAGGCTGAAAATCTGGCTCAGGCATATCAACACCTTGAAAATCAGGAATTTGATGTTTGTCTCACAGATATGCGACTACCTGATGGCGATGGGATTGAATTAATTCAGTTTATACAAACCAATTACCCTAATCTCCCTGTGGCCTTAATTACAGCTCACGGTAATATGGAAATTGCCATTGAGGCAATGAAAGCGGGTGCCTTTGACTTTTTATCTAAGCCAGTTGACTTACACGCATTGAAAAACCTGATTGGTTCAGCAATCAAGCTTAATTTACCAAATAAATCGGCCAAAGAAATTCCTGCGCGCCCTAAAAAGCAGCTTATTGGCGATACTTCTGTCATGAAGCAGCTCAAACAAACAATTCTTAAACTTTCCCGCAGTCAGGCTCCCGTATTTATTAACGGCGAATCTGGTACAGGCAAAGAGCTAGTTGCCAGGCTTATTCACTTTAAGGGACCGCGTAGCGACGCGCCTTTTGTGCCAGTCAATTGTGGCGCTATACCTTCTGAATTGATGGAAAGTGAGTTTTTTGGACATAAAAAAGGCAGCTTTACCGGTGCAATCAATGATAAAAAAGGACTGTTTCAATCGGCTAACGGTGGTACTTTGTTTCTCGATGAAATAGCTGAACTTCCGCTGCCCATGCAGGTAAAGTTATTACGAGCAATTCAGGAGAAAACGGTTAGACCAATAGGCAGCGAAACAGAAGTCCCCACCAATGTCCGCATTTTAAGTGCCAGCCATAAAAATTTGTTAAAGTTAGTTGAAACCGATGAGTTTCGACAAGATCTGTTTTATCGTATCAATGTAATAGAATTAACCGTTCCCGCCTTGCGCGACAGAGTCGAAGATATTCCTAAAATTGCGGAATATTTACTCAACCAATTAGCGCAAGTTCATGGTGTTGGACACCTCAGACTATCGCAAGACGCACTTAACCGACTGTGTCATTATGAGTTTCCGGGTAACATTAGAGAACTAGAGAACCTGCTAGAACGCGCAATTACACTATGTAATGACGAAGAAATTTGTGCAGAGGATTTAAATTTACCCCAATCATCAAGCAGTATGCTACCACTTAAATCCAATATACCCATTGGCGAACGAGGTCATCTAAGTCTCGATGAATATTTAGAAAAAATAGAGACCTTTGAGATCAATCAGGCACTGCAAGCTGCCGACGGCAACAAAACTCAAGCAGCAAAATTGTTAGGAATCAGTTTTAGAGCCATGCGTTACAAACTCAAAAAACTTGCAATTGACTGACATAAGTAGATTTCTTACGCACCAAAACGTCAGAATCTGATAACTGATTAAGAATTACTCTGATTGAAGTGTTATCGAGTTAACTTATAATTTATTGCCAATTTATCAATAATAATAAGTTAAGGATAACAACATGTTAATCAAGCTTCTCAATTCATTACCAAGTAACAATATTAATACCATTACGCGAACAAACGCTAATCGCTTAGTAAAACGAACAAAATGCGCTGTTATCGTCGTGCCTCAATGTTTACCATTAAAACCTAATAAATTAGAGGGGTCGTTGTTGATAAATAAACCAATATCGCAACAACAAAGGACATTTATTTCGCAGCATAATGGATTTACCTTTATCGATTTAATATTTACCCTTGCCATACTCACTTTACTCTTTGGTTTTGCTCTTCCATCATTTAATCAATTTATTGATCGACAAAAAATAGCAACACAAGTCAGTCAATTTAAATATCTGTTACAAAACGCGCGCAAACAAGCAATTCTAGAAAAATCAAAAATTACGGTGTGTCCAACGGACGACCAACTTAAGTGCAATAATAATTGGTCTGATGGTTTTATGGCATTTATTGATTTGAATGAAAACCGACAAAAAGACAAAAGTGAATCAATGATTTATGTACAAAACTTAAATCATCCTCAACTTTCTTTAAAGTTTAAAGCCTTTGGATATCGAAACTCTTTTCAATGGCATCAAACAGGCATCACAAACCATCAAAATGGTACTTTTTTATTCTGTTGGAAAAATAAACCTGAATTAGCTCGAGCATTAATTATTAGTAAAGCGGGCAGAATGCGTCATTCACAAGATAGCAATCAAGATGGGATTCAAGAAGATGCCAATGATAAAAATTTGCATTGTAAATAATTCAAATAATCAGATACTCAGTGACAATTTGATATTGAATAATAATCACGTTTAAAAGTTACGGTTGTCGATAACCAATACTGATGGTGAGCTTGGTGAGTGAAAAATTTACTCGGTATCAAACTGCGTTATATGCCAAAGTTCACCTGATGGCCCCCACAAATAAATAACACTCCCCCACGCCTTAACCTTTGGCGGTTTAAAGCGAATATTAAATCCGCAAAGTGACTGGAGTTTTTGGTAAACCTCATCAATATTCAAAACAGAGAGTTGAATATTTAAATTTTTTGCTAAACCTTCATGGTAATGGTTGTGCAGCAAGAACGAACATTCGTTTCTTACAAACTCACAAATTTCGGTTGATTCAAATGTTAAATTGAACCCAAGAGCCTGATAAAAAGCTTTTGATAGCTCATAATTTTTACACGGAATAAAAACTCGGATACCATCAACTTTCATTCGATAATCTCTCCCTTTTTATTCATTAAAAAACTATTTGGCATGTAATTAATTCATGCTATGGTTGGTATACTTTAACTTGATAACCACGCTGTTGAAGTTCTTCAGCTTGAAGCTGACTCATAATCCCCTTATCACAATATAGTAAATATTGTGCGTCTTGATTAAGATTTTCTGCTGATTGCAGTTTAAAGAAGGGAATTTCAATCACTTGATTATTGGTTAATATCATCGGTTTAGCAACTACTTCCTGTGGGTGACGAATGTCAATAATCACATCATCTTTTGCCGGCATTGATACTACTTCAATATCATCAATATTAGATTTTGACTGATAAAGTTCGTCAATATTTTCTACTCGGCGAGCAGCAAATGCTTGCTCCAATACTGCAAAATCAAATCGCGATTCTTCATGCTCAACTCTTTCAAGTTTTGCGCAAGTTGTCGGCTTATCAGAAATTACTCCACAATACTCAGGCATAGATGCAGCAAATTCTTCAGTGCCAGTTTCGCGAGAAATACTGATAATTTCTTGTTTATCCATCGCAATAAGTGGTCGTAATGTAATCGCTTGTGTTGCCTTGTCAATGACCGATAAATTAGTCAATGTTTGGCTAGAAACCTGACCAATACATTCTCCGGTTACAATAGCTGGCGCATTAAATTCCAATGCGACCTTTTCTGCAACTCGCATCATCATTCGCTTAAGAATAACGCCCATTTGAGAATGATGAACATTTTGCAATATTTCACTTACCACCTGTTCAAATGGTATCGTGATGAATAACACTCGGTGAGAGGAAGAATATTTCTGCCAGATATAATGAGCAACTTGTTTTACGCCGACTTCATGGGCCATCCCTCCCAGATTGAAAAAACAAAAATGCGTACGAACTCCGCGTTTGATCATTAAATAACTGGCCACTGATGAGTCAAATCCGCCCGAGATTAAACTGATACATGATTCCTGTTGGCCAAGAGGAAAGCCCCCCAAACCAGGAGTTCTCGACTCAATTGTATAAAGTTTATTTTGACGAATTTCCAGCTGCACCTTTACTTCAGGTGATTTCAACTCCACGCCTTTTGCTTCACTGTTATGCAAAAGTGCGCCACCAGCTTTTTGCTCTATCTGGGTAGAGTTAAAAGGATGTTGTCCGCTACGTTTAACACGAACACAAAATGTTTTTCCTTTCACTTCTTCAGCATAAGTTTGAACGGTTATATCCGCTATTTCATCTAAAGATTCAAAGGGATGGGTATTTACTTTAAGAATGAAATCGATACCAGGCGTTTGTTTTAAACGAGTTAAAATATCTTCTGCCAACTGTGCCACTGCAGACTTTTCAACTGAGTCACTTTCAGTGATTAAGTTAGTATCAGATGAAATCATTCTAACTTCGAGATAATCCCAAGAACCAACCACTTCGATATTTTCATTAAGTGGCGTAAGAATTTTCCGCAAATTCTTCTTCAACTGCGAGATTAAACGTTTTCTAACAGGCTTACTCTTAACAATTATTTCGGGGAATAACTTGATAATAAATTTCATTCAGATTGAGTCTTTAAAGCTGATTGACAAAAGGAATCTATTTTAGCGGAAAATCCCCGAAAATACACGTACTTATATAGACCTGAAAGTGTTAGACCAAATGCCTACATCACTTGCAATACCTAGGATTATAAAGTTTTTAATCATAGAATTATGGCTAATCACATCCTGAATGATAATGCCCTGATTTGAGATGATAACAAACATTAACTCATTGCTTTACATAACTATTATGTATTACCTAGTACATTTAATACCTGAATTTTTCAACAATAAACGATAAAATATTTTTAAACACAGAAAGTTATATATAGAGTAGTTTTTTATTAGGTATCTAAATATAATTTTTATTCAAAACACTAATACCCAATAATAACCACTTATTAAATTTGTCTAAAATAGTCGTGATTAACCTGATTTTGACATTATAAAATTATAAAAATAACGAATTGCCAGCGAATATTTTTCAATCTAATACGCTTGGATTTTCTATATCGAGAGATAAAACAACGGTCTATTGACCATTAATTCAAACCGCATGCTATTGCTGAACAAACACTCTTGTTAAATAACCACTTTTTCTAGTAAAAGACTAACTCTGCCAAATAGGCTGTTTCTGGTATGTAGAGTGTTTATCTGATATAGGCTGTTTTTGCAATATGCGATGGCAAGACGGACTGTCTTTTAATATTGACTGTATTCTAATATAGACTGTCTTCTAAAATGAACTGTCTTTGTAAAGCGAGAGCTTAGCTATTGATACTGGTTTAGAATTGCCTGTTAATAACAATTAAAGCATGTAAACTGCGTTTAATAAGTCTATATCGCGACAGGCAGATGCAGTTTACGGCAAAAGTCTAATAATATATTCAAGCGCGAATTAAACCGACAAATTTGCCTTCTATGGCAAGATCTTCAGCGGGTAAGATTATCGGTTGATAGTGCTCATTAGCTGGTTGCAATACCGCGTTGGCGCCTTGTCGCTCTAATCGCTTTACGGTGACTTCATCATCAATTCGTGCAACAACAATTTGTCCAACTTCAGCGGTATTAGTTTTACGAACGGCAATCAAATCACCATCCAAAATACCGGCATCTATCATGCTATCACCTCTAACACGCAGTAAAAATGTGGGCTTATTGCGTTTTAAAACCTCAGGGATAGTAATATAAGCTTCAACGTTTTCAATTGCTTCAATGGGTAAGCCTGCAGCGACAGAGCCGATTAGTGGTAACTCATTTTCGTCAATTGGCGTTAGTATCTGAATACCACGAGGCTTATCAGGATATATTTTGATAACGTTTTTCTTTTCCAACGCCTTTAAATGGTCTGCCGCAGCTTTAGAAGAACTCACACCAATTAATTTGGCTAATTCTACATGGGTCGGCGCAATACCATAGTCTTCGACATATTCTTTGAGTATTTCAAAGACTTCATTTTGTCTGGCAGTTAAATCTTTCACTCAGTTATCTCCCAATTTGGCTAGAAGCCCGTTCCATTGTTATAGCATTCAGGCAATCACCATTCAAACAAGTAGTACTTTAGTCCTATTTAATTGAAATGTAAAGTATTTGCTGAGTAATTATTAATAACTGCCAAACACCTCCGACCTATTCTGTTAAAGGGTATCTAGGGCCGCTTCGAGATTTTCAAACTGCACTTGTAACTTTTTGGCTGAAATTCCGCCGACAACTTTAACGCCTGGTGAGAAAAGACTGATTCGAAACTCTTGTAACATCCAGAAAATCTCATCAAAGGTTACCTGTAAGGTTTCACGATTTTTATGCTGTATTAAATCGCGCCACCATGAAGACCACTCTTGCCATATTTCCATCGACTGACTTTCTTTTGGGTAATTAGTGGTTATGCGTTTTAATCTGACTTCAATCGCAGTCATATAACGTGAATAATTCTCTGCCATTTTTGTATCGGCAATCATCAAACTCTCTATTTGCCATAATGCTTTTAGTTGATTGCGAATATCATCAATCGAATCCTGGTATGCTAGAGTATTCATTGATGCCAGTGTGGTATAAATTTTTTCTCGTTGCTTTAGTAAAGGCATAATTTCAGTTAATTTCGCAGCAAGATTTTTACGAAAAGCATTGGCAAATTGTTGGCTAACTTTATCGAAAACTGATTTTTGGGTAATTGGGTGAATATCGAATATCAATTGCTTTGCAGTAATCAGTGCAAGCATTTCAAACAATTCTTTAAAGCCACCAAATCTTAAGTTTAAACGCTCAAGCTGTTGATAATCGGGCCAGCTTTTATAAAATTGATTGAGTGGCGTTTTATGTGTCAATAATAAAAGCCTGGCAACACCAAATAAGTGTGCTCTGCGCGCAATGACCAAAGAGGGGTAGTCGCAAATTTCAACAAACTGCTGACAGTCTTTCATCCCTTGAAAAATTCGAATAGTTTGTTGTTGTTCAATGGTTTTCTCTAAAAGAAAATCACCATCTGGCCAATTAAACAGTTGTTTTTGTTTCTGACTAATCGATGTAACTTGTTTTTTTTGTGATATCTGTTGTTTTAATTCATTAAGAGAACTTTGCAATACTGAAGTTTGTTTTAGCGGCACTTTATACTTCATCGATAAATGAGGTTCGACAGCACTCATGTCAAAATCAGTAACTTGAATCTGGATACCGGTAATTCTTTGTAAAACGCTTGCGAGTTCATCTAAAAATCGTTTGCCGGTTTGATCAATCTTAATAAGTTGTGCGTAACAGTGTTCAGCAGTTTCAGATAAAGGTATTAAAGTTCTGCGAATCGATTTTGGTAACGTCTTAATCGTCGCTAATATTTTTTCAGGCAAGTAACCCGGCACTAACCAATCAAAATCGCGCTCACTAAACTGATTTAACATGTTGGCGGGGATTTCTACACTAACCCCATCTTCAGGCGTTCCAGGCGCAAAGCAATAACTTAAATTCAACATGACACCTTTAACTTTTAATTGGCTTGGGTAAGATTCTGGGTCTTGAGTTGCATTATCAGTCAATTGTTCTAGAGTAAACGATAACAAGCGATTCCGTGCCTTGAAATCTTTTTTTAACCAACGCTTTAAACTAATCACACTCAAGATATGTGTAGGTAATACTTGAGCATAACGCTCTGCCAGTTTGTCGGCGTCTATACGAATATTATTTAGCCGTTGCTTTTGCTCTTGTGCTTCAAGGTAAGCCAGCTTCTCCCGATTAGCTTTAATAAACGGAAACGCTTCTGCTAATTGATCTTCAGCCAATCCCTCTTTTAAAAATATTTCTCGACTGATTTTTTCATCAACACTGGCATAGTTAACCAAGCGATTAGAAACTATCGGCAATCCGAGCAACGTTTGATTAACATAAGCAACAACCTGACCACGCTTTTTACGCCAGTGAGCCTGATGATATTGACTCTTCAGTAAATGAGGTGCTGCCTCTTCAACCCACTCAGGTTTGATTTCGGCGTTCATACGCGCATAAAATTTGTCAGTTTCAATCATTTCCGCTGAAACCATCCAGGCTTTCTTTTGCTTAAAACTAAGAGAAGAAGGATGCAGCCAGACTTTTAAACCTCTCACACCTTGATAGTAGATATCTTGACTACGATAAAAAATATGGGTGATAAATCCTGGCAACAAAGCGCGATGAACTTCCTCAAGTGTTGCCGCTTTTTGATTAATCATTTGTCCCAACTGGGTAACGGACTCCTTTAATTGAAAATAAACACGGCGCCACTCTAATAATCCTAAAAAATTTATTAAGTTATCAGTACACCACTTTTTAAATTGGCTCGAACTCAATGCCACTCTTTGCTCTTCTAATTGTGACCAAAGTGAAATAGCTGTCATCACATCAGAGTCTTGTTGGTGGTATTTTTGGTGTAACTGATCTGCTTTTTGTTGTTTGTCGTGTGGTCTTTCACGTACTTCTCTCACGCTCATTAATGCACAAAATATCAGCATTTCATTTACGGCGGTTAATTTGTTATCCACCAAAATTCTAGCCAGCTGCGGATCAACTGGAATCGTGGCCATAGACTTTCCAATTTGAGTAATGACATCCTGGTTATCAAGCGCACCTAATTCGTACAAACTACTATGCGCTATTTTCCAGGCTCGCTCATCAGGCACTTCAATGAAAGGAAAATTTTCAATATTGGCAACACTCATTGCTTTTAGTCGCAATAAAACAGCAGATAAATTGGTTCGCTTTATTTCTGGTAAAGTGAACTCATCACGTTGCAAGTAATCTTCTTCGCTGTATAAGCGGATGCAAATACCAGGCGCAATACGTCCACAACGCCCTTTTCTTTGATCAGCGCTAGCTCTGGCAATTTTTTCTACAGGTAGCTGCTGAATTTTATTACGCTGGCTAAATCGACTGATTCTTGCATTTCCAATATCAATAACAAAAATAATTCCTGGCACAGTTAAAGATGTTTCGGCAACATTAGTTGAAACAATAATTTTTCGCTTATTTGAGGGAGCAAATATCTTTTGCTGTTCATTGACACTCAAGCGAGCATATAACGGCATAATATCCCATTGATGGCTTAGCGATTGATTATTGGCCGCATGTTTGAGCTTTTTGATGATAGATTTGATCTGCCCTTCTCCATCAGCAAAGATCAAAATGTCACCTGTTGATTCTGCGCAACACTCATCTACCGCATCAACAATACTATTGATTAATGGATCATCTTGTCCTTCATCATTGTCAGCCAGTGGTCGATATCTTACTTCAACCGGATAGCTACGCCCTTCAACAGTAACAACTGGTGCATCGTTAAAATGTTTAGAGAATCTTTGATGATCAATTGTTGCAGAAGTGATAATGACTTTGAGTTCTTTACGTTTGGGTAATATTCGTTTAATAAATCCCATTAAGAAGTCGATATTTAAACTTCTTTCATGCGCCTCATCGATAATAATGACTTCATACTGAGATAACAACGGATCGTGTTCAACCTCAGTTAGCATAACACCATCTGTCATAATCTTTACGCGAGTATTTTCCGAATATTTATTCGCAAAACGAATAGCATAACCGACTTTTTCTCCCAACGGAGTTTCAATTTCTTCCGCAATTCGCTTTGCAACACTAGTTGCCGCAACACGGCGCGGTTGTGTGTGGCCAATGACTCCTCGGCTCCCTAATCCTGCCAATAAACAAATTTTAGGTAACTGAGTTGTTTTACCACAGCCCGTTTCACCAGCCACGATGATAACTTGATGATGCTGTAATAATTCAATAATTTCAGACGAGTGTTCTGCGATTGGTAAGTCAGGGGCAATGATTATATCCCCTAAGGTTTGCTGATAACTTTGTGTTTTAGCCACAGACGTTTCTATTAGCTGTGCTAATTTCTGTTCCATTTTTTCGGTCGGCTGGTTACGATTTTTGCGTTTTTGTATATCTCTTTGTAAAGATAAGATTCGACCAATATCTCGAGTTTGCACTTGTTGAGAGAGCATAATTACCAATTGTTTTTATTTTATGCACGTCACTCATTCGTCGATTAGCAAACACAAAAAAGCCCGCAACAAGCAGGCTTTTATCAGCAGGATGAAATCCTTGAATAACCTTGCTAGAACTAACTTTGCCAGAATGAATGCGGTGCTCTTAATTCACCAATAAAGTCAGCAACTGGGCGATAGAAATCTTTATCTTCCCAATATCCGGTATGGCAAGCCGGATTCCAAGAAGTTGCTGCACTTCCTACATTTATTTCAAAATCACCATTAACATGTTTATCAAATTCTTCGGACAAACCTTTCAATGGATATGCAATAATATCGTCTTTGTCATAAAAATTATACCAACGAGCACGCTTTTTCATATCATCATCCAACGCATCACCGACAATTGAGCATGGTTTGCCCAAAATTGAATTGGCACCACTTAACGCATAAACTCCCATAGGATTACCAAAAGTAACGTAACCTACTAATGTTTTCATCGATTCAAAATTGTTAATGCTCGAAGTCGATGCATGCATTTCGCGGATATAGTGTGACATCATAACGCCACCATAAGAATGTGCCAAAATAACTAACGGCGTACTCTCTACATCAATTCGACGGTGCGATGCAAACTTCCTGAAACCATCTTTAATTCGATTATTAATCGACTCATAAATTTCAGTTCCCGGATTATAAAGTAATGCTAATGCTTGCGTATCAGTCATTATCTGACGCAAATTCTGATAAGCTAAATCGCCTTTGTAGTTTGCCCGTTGTTGAAAGTTATTCAGCTCTTCTTTGACAATATCGCCCCAATATATTTCATGAAAAAGCAGGTCATCTTCAAGCCGGCCTTGAGCTCCTTTAACATATTCTTCAGTAATTCGATGCTTTAATTCAACAGAATAAAATTCCTCTTCACTGCCTAGGCCATGAATAACTGCAATTGCGAGTCTTTTCATCTTTACCCCTCTTCTGTGGACGCTCTAATTGTTATATGACTTTGATAATCATAAATTATAACAACCAATTTAGCTAGTCAGAGTATGTAATTCCACGCTGGCGATATGGTTTAATAAGGTTAATTTTGTTCCATATCACTAAAAATATGAAATTCTCAATAACTGGCTACCATTAGTGATCCCTTGGGTTATGCTTTGAATCAACACCCAAAATTCTTAGTAATGATGAAAAACGCTTACTTAGTCGAGTTTCAAGCAGGGAAATACAGAAAAGCGTAGAAAGGAAATATTAAATGTATAGACAGTGATTATTAAAAAACTCAGATAAAAAAAAGGCTACATAAAGTAGCCTTTTTTTTATATAAATATGGCGGAGTGGACGGGACTCGAACCCGCGACCCCCGGCGTGACAGGCCGGTATTCTAACCAGCTGAACTACCACTCCGCACCGGTCTAGCATGACATCGAAATACTTTAAATCTAAAATTAATAGTTCAACAATTAATTGACTTACTAATTCTGCTTAAAGACGCTTTATGTCTAAGAAACCCGTTCAGTAAGTTTCTGTTTGCTAGTGCGTTTCAGCGGGCGCCATAATACGGTTACACTCGGTATCTGTCAACGAAATATTTAAATTTTTTTTAATTTTTTTTAATCTTGAATAAATAACACTCGACATGATCATAATTCAAACAGATTTTAATAACTTACTGTATAAACTTCATTCTTTCTTATTATCGCCACTTTCCTCAAAAGCTTCATCCCAGCTTGGCTCATCATTCGATAATTGGCTCGCACCACCGGCATCTCCCAACTCTAATTCATCCAGCGCGCTATCAATATCATCAAGTTCATCATCAATAGAGAAATCCAGCTCTTCTTTTTCGGGGGCTGGCTCTGCTAATTCGTCCGCCGATAATTCAGCCTCATCGTGATCTGCCAATTCGACATCTTCAGAAGATACCTCTTCGATTTCCTCGGCAAAAGCATCGAGCTCATCATCTTCATCAGACATACCCATCATCAGATCATCAGATTCATCCGCAGGCTCATCATCATCTCGCCCAGCAACTGATTTATCTGAAAATGACTCCATTGCAGTAATAATCTGATCTACAGACATTTCAGTATCGGGAACTTCTTCTCCAAACATCGAACTAAATTCTGCAAATATATTATTCAAAGTGGTTAATGTTACATGGACTTCATGCTTGAGGGTTTTCACTTCCTTTTGTAACTCTTGGATTTTCTCCAGGTTTTCTGGATTATCCTCAACTATCGTTTCACTTGCCTGAGGTTGAATATCGAGAGAATGATAGCGTGCAACAATTCTTGACATATCAGCCTCAAGAGAAGCTATCGCATCTGTATTTTTATCAAGAAAACCACTGATTAAATTTCGAAACAAGAACTTGCGTTCATTAATAATCTTTTTAGCTAACTTTTTAGCTTCCGATTCTTCAATCGACAGTTTTTGGGTTAAAAAGTTATAGGTCGCCTCTTTTTCGCCTTCTTCGTTATTTTTAATTTTTAAGATTAAATTACGAGCAGCTTCTTTGGCACTTTTACGTCCGCGAATGATTATGAAAATTAATACAATACTTAACACGGCAAAAGGCAGAGCTATTTCTGCAACCAGCAGCCAAGATATGACTGAATCACTCATGAAAACTTTTCCTGTTGGTCGTCGTTGACTTTTCTCAATATGATAATCATTAAAATATTTATTTTAAATAAGAATAATCGACATTTATCCAATACGAATAATAGATTAGTTTAAAATCTGTTTATTTTTTGTCTTCGCGGCTTTCTTCTCTATCATCGTCTTGGTCATCGTCATCATCTTCTTCGTCATCCAACCCTAACTCACTCGTCATTGAATACGTATTACTTTGATTTTTCTTTTTAATTAATTTCCAACCAAGAAAACCAAGCAACCCGATAAACAAATTCGCACCAAGTCCTATATAAACCCACATGCGTATGTTGCTCTCTTCTTGCTCAGGGGGAGCGACATCTTCATTATCTTGAGTTGGTAGCGTTTCGGGCTTAGAATTCTCTTCAATTTTTTCATGCTCTTGAGGCTCTGTAGCAGCTTCTTCCTGAGCACTATCCGTTATTTGTGCTGCAAGCTGTTCGGTCAGATTGGGTACTTCTGTTGCTTCTTGTGTATCGTCTTGTGGCGTTTCACCCACTAGCTGCTCACTTTGAATCGCTTTTGCGGTAAATACAACCGGTGCAGGAGAGACTGTAAAGTTACGCGACAAGCTGGTTTTGCCGCTGATATCCAACGCAACAGAGTATTCACCACCCGCTGGAAATACCTTTAATTCTAGCGGCCTTGAAAAGTCATCAATCACTCGATATTGTTTTTCTTGATCGGGGTAGCGGATAGTCGCATTAACCTGCAGTGTTGAGGCATCAACGATATCCTCTCTGACTTGAAAGCGAATTAAATGCGGTTGCTCAAGACTATCTGACTGTTGAATTTCTGTAATTAGTGGCGAACCATAGATATTAACAGCATGGTTTCTCATGCGCTCAAATGTTGGGCTTTTGACTTCAAGAGTCAGCTGTAATACCCCCTCAAATTCATCAGTAAAAAAGCTCTGCTTAAAAACATGACTACCTGAGTCATAAAACATCGCCATTTTACTTGCTTGACCATTCTTATCTTGTAGAAGCCTGGCGTTGATGAGTTTGAGAAAATCTTCTTTGGTGATTTTAGTACCATCTTCAAGCAGTTCCATTTGGTAATCAATCGACTCACCCGATAGTAGATTATTCGGTACCGGGTTAATGTTAAGTCCTAGTTTACTAACCACCATAACCCGATTGTCAGGGTCAACATTGGCTTCTATTTTCCAGTTACCCGGTTGAGGCGTTTTGACCGTAATCAGTGCATACCCGTCAGCAGAAAACCAGCGAACATTACCGTTATCGCTCCCGTGACTAATCTTCTGTCCTTGAGGGTCAATTAATGCGACCTGCTCAGCAGCACTTTTCTTAAACACCAATAAAGTCATTTCCTCGATACTGTTATCAACCGTAAATTGATTATCCGTTAAAGGTAAATTGTCTCGCTGTGTTGACTGCTCAAAAATCTTTAAAAACACCTTTTGTAGTTTTTCAGCATTATCAACCGCTTGATACCAACCATCAGTTTGACTGGACAATAATTTTAGCAGTTCATGATCGGCATTTTGTGATAAAGCGACGGTATGAATGGCAACATTCGCTTTTTTGAGTTTGGGTAAGACTTTTTGAATAATACGCTCACGTTCTTTAGCATTCACCTGTGGATCTTTTGAAATATCAACCATACCATCAGTTAACAAAATCAAACTTCGTTTTTCGTCAGGATCGGGGCTATTCCAACCAAAGCTGGCTTTTTCCATGACACTACCAATATTGGTATACAACCCAGCTGAATTTATCTTTTTTGCAGTTTGAGTGGCTTTATTCTGCCAATTTTCATCAACTTCTGATAAAGGCACCATCATGTTGACGTATCGACCAAAGGTCCATACACCGGCTTTAGACTTTTTAGGCAGTAAATTGGTAATTAATTGCAGCGCTGGTACTCGCAGATTTTCCGGATCATTTTTTTTCATACTACCCGAAATATCAATCAGTACCCTGACATCAGGTGTAACTCGCGCATTTTTCGCGTTAACATGAACAGCCAACAATGCGCCGTACACCAGAAAAGAAGTCAACCACAGATTTCTTAGTTTTTTCATTAATGTCGCCATCGTTATCATCATATCAATTCAGACATCCATTAGTGTAGCTGAATTTTAAAGAATTTTCATATTATTCAGTTAGATAGAGCTGAAACTTATTGTAAAAAGTGAAGTTATTCCGTTTATTGATCATTTGTTAGTTGATCCGCATCAAAAACCGACTTCTTTGTCTATTTTAGAATAAAATGTACTAAAATAGATCTTTATTTAAACCTTATTGATAATAGCTACAATTGCTAAGAGGTGAAGAATATGCTGGCTGTAGAAGATGTCATGACACCCAATCCCATTACTCTGACTCGATATGACAGTCTTGCTGACGCGCGACGTCTGATGCGCAAACATGGTTTCAGACACCTACCAATAGTCGAAGGAGATCGGCAACTAATTGGTTTAGTTAGCGAACGCAATGTCTTGGCCAATTCGATTTCATCACAAAACTTTGTCAATCAGGAAGAACTGGCCAAAATTGAATCGGGTACGCTAATTGCTGATATTATGACAAATGATATTGTTACGGTTACAAGTAATACAACAATTACCCATGCCGCTTTATTGATCCATAAGAAAAAATTTGGCTGCTTACCCGTGGTGAATAATGCAAACCAAATTGTTGGGATTATTACGGATCATGATTTTGTCGCGATAACCGTACAACTGCTGGAAATGATGGAACAAGGTGAACCGCCGGAGCTGGATTAAACTGACTGGTTAATCAGTTTTATGAACCTGCTCAAAGTAATCATCACTAACGACGTAATCTTCGATATCATCTAAATCGATGGTATCTTCACTAATGACCTTACCTACAGCAGAATTACCTGACAACATGGTCGATCGCGGATCACCAGTTTCTAAGGGATGCCAAAGCGGCAAAGGCTCACCATTTGCCACCAGCTTATAGGCACAAGTATTTGGCATCCATTCTAGCTCAGTGGCATTTTGCGGAGTCACCTTTATGCAATCTGGCACATATTTTTGGCGTTCATCATAAACGGTACACCGTCCCGCTTCTAAATCGAGGTATTTACAAACTACGTTGGTAAATACCATCTCTTCAGTATCCTCATCTTGCAGCTTGTAAGCACAACATTTACAGCAACCATCACATAGGGATTCCCATTGTTTTTCCGACA
Organism: Aliikangiella maris; assembly: GCF_040719265.1. Classification (NCBI taxonomy): domain Bacteria; kingdom Pseudomonadati; phylum Pseudomonadota; class Gammaproteobacteria; order Oceanospirillales; family Pleioneaceae; genus Aliikangiella; species Aliikangiella maris. Next base: position 177,423 of record NZ_JBFDAH010000003.1, read on the forward strand.
GTTCCTGCATTGGAATACGCTCCCAAAACCGATCTTTTTCTTTCCCTTTCATTTCCTAACCTGAATTGAATTACTAAAATATATAAGTAACAACTAAAATCTTTAAATAACTGCTGTTGACCATTGCAAGTCGTTTAACGAAACAACCAACTGATCGCCAGAATGGAGTTCTCCTACTCCTGCCGGAGTCCCAGTTAATACAATATCACCAGGATAAAGGGTAAAATGTTGAGAAATGGTGGCAACTAAATCAGTTACTTTAAATAGCATATCATTTGTATTACCCGTTTGTGTTACTTGGCCATTTTTAATCAACTGAAAAGTGATTTTATCTAAATTAATCTGTTTTTTGTTATATGCAATAAATGGTGAAACAGGACATGCCCCATCAAATGATTTTGCTTTTTCCCAAGGCTGACCTTTTGCTTTAAGTTCACTTTGAATTTCTCGCAATGTCAAATCAAGACCAAGTCCAATACCCGCGATATTATCTGCTACCTGCTCAGGTAAAGTATTGGACATTTGTTGGCCAACTAAAATAGCAACTTCAAGCTCATGGTGGCAACTTGACGAAGTGATTGGCAATTTCACACCATCAGGTAAATTTACAAGACAAGAATTAGGTTTAATAAATAAAATTGGCGAATCGGGAATAGGATTATTCAACTCTTTCGCATGTGCGATGTAATTCCTTCCGACACAAACGATTTTACTAGTAGGTTGAGTAAACGGAACTAACTCACCGGTACTGTCTTGCAAACTAACTGTAAACCATTGATTCATTAACAATACTCCGTAAAGCACTGGCTATATGATACTAAAACAATCTGTTTTTTAGTCGACCCAAATTTAACTCACGCAATCTAAATCTTATTGCACTCAACCGGGCACAACTACACTTAATCTATTTTGGGATAACCCACGCGATCAGCCAAATAGCCGACTCCTGTAGCAAAATAGTGTGAACGATTCCAGCGCATCAGCACATCAAAGTTATCATATACTAAATAAATACGCCCATTTTCACCACCTGGCGAAATAAGATACGCTTGCATATCAGTTTGCGGCAAGTCACTTAAATCTGCGCGGCGAACGCCCTGTTGCTGCCAGGCATTCAAAGACTGACGATGAGCCTTGCCAAATTGGTAAGCAGTGAACGGCTGGGTTAATTTAACTTGTCGGCCCCAAGTTTCATCTGACTGCCAACCTGATTCACGTAAATAATTGGCCATCGAAGCAAATATATCCTCTTTGTCGCCCCAAATATCCTTTTTACCATCATTATTGGCATCAACCGCATAGCGCAAAAAGCTACTCGGCATAAATTGGCAATTTCCCATTGCCCCAGCCCAGCTGCCTTTCATTTGTTCGAGTTCAATGTGGCCTTCCCCAATAATTTTTGCAGCAGCCAATAACTCTTTTTTGAAAAAACTCGCTCGACGGCCATCAAAAGCAAGTGTCGCTAAAGCACTCGGCACATGATAATTGCCAGTAACCTTACCAAAATGAGTTTCCTTACCCCACAGGGCAACAATAAACTTAGCAGCTACGCCAGACTCACTTTCAGCGGCTTTTAATAGCTTTTTATTTGCTTTATATGCCGCTCGTGCTGCTTTTACCTTACTTTCAGGAATAACTTTTTTAAGATATTCTTCATGAGTCATAGTGCCTTCAGGCTGGCGTCTATCAAGTTCAATCACTCTCTTAATGTAATGCAGTGATTCAATAAAATGCTGTGCCGCCTGCTCAGAGAGACCTTGCGCTTGAATTTCTTGTTTTAAAGTGTTCTTCCATTGATTAAACGTCTCAGGTGTTTGCTCTGCCGCTAATGCAATTGGATCAGTTCCAAAAATACTAATGCCGAGAAAAATAATGGTTAAAATTATTTTCATGTCTTACCTTAAGTTACTTTTTCTTTAATATACCAGCTAAATTATCATGTATGCTCGGAGGCATTTGTAAAAAATATCCGTCTTCTTGCAATTTTGTTTTTACCTCTTCAATATCAACTCTTGATAACTTATCACGTTTACCAAGGTTAATTTGCAATGCAAATTCGGGTTTACCAAAAATTTTCATAAGCGATTCTGGTACTTGAGAAAAATCATCTTTCACAGAAATGTACAAATACATTTCATCTTTTTTGTTACTGCGATACACACTGGCTAGCATTGGTAATTCCGATTGTTTAGCTTGATTAACAGTTGATTATATCACTGGTTACCGAGTAAAGAGAATTGAAAGACTAAATTACAAAAATGAATTAAGCCAGTTGAAATTCTGCTAAAACAGGCTGAAAAAGTGGCATTAATACGCTTGCACGCCACCCAGTCCAACCAGACGGTAATTTTTCCTTAGCTAAAAAAGCAAATGTTAATTTTCGTATCATGCGCTTACTAGCTAAAACAGGTGTTGCAATCTGATGACGTTTAGCAAACTGTTCAACAACATTCGCTAGCGCCGATGACAACTGGTTAAAATGTTCGATATTTCGGGGGTTAGGTACAATGGATTGTGTTTGCCCATCTTTCTGTAAAAACGAATTAACAATTTGTAAAATCGCTTCACCATACAATCGTACCGATTTTGGGTGTAATCCTTGTATTTTATAAAAATCATTTTTATTCTTTGGCATAACGATAGCCAGTTGAACCAATTGCGGATCTTTTGCGATGTGATTTTTAGTCCGATTTTCTTTTATTGCGGTTGTTTCACGCCAGTTATATAACAGTTTAAACAATGCCAGTTGAGTTCCATTTAGTCGCCACACTTCTTTAGCCTGTCGATAATCTTCGTCATCAAGTAATTGTTGCTCAATCAATTCACAAAGCTCCTGACATTCTGCAACAAACCAGTCACTAAATGGTTGCTCAGTTATTTGCTTTGACAATATTTGATAGAGTTTTGGTAAAAAGATGACATCATTAGCTGCATAAGCTTGTTGATCTTGGGTTAAAGGTCGCTTCAGCCAATCTGACTGCGTTTCTTCTTTAGATACTTCTTGCTGACAAAGCTCATTAACTATTGCCGCATAACCAATCGATATTGTTCCTTGAGTAAACGCATAAGCCACTTGTGTATCAAATAAGTTTTTAATGGGGCAATGCCATGAATGAAAAAGGACTTCGATATCTTCTTTGGCCGAATGTAAAATTTTTACCTTACTTTCATCAGCGCAAAGTTGGCGAAAACTATCAGTACATTCTACTGCGAGCGGATCAATTAAATAGACGGCATCTCCATCATATATCTGTAATAGTGCGAGAATTGGAAAATAAGTCGTACGTCGTTCAAATTCTGTATCGATTGCCAAGAATGGTGAACTATGCCATCGGTCAATGGCTTCAATAAACTGTTGTTGTGAATCTATCCAATAGACCGGTGGCGATAATGAGGACATTGTTTTAATAATAACTCTCTTTTAAACTGATTTTTTTGTTTCGTCTCTTAATTCGCGACGTAAAATTTTTCCAACATTTGACTTTGGCAGTTCATCTCTAAATTCAACCACTTTGGGTACTTTATATCCTGTCAGATTTTGGCGACAATGAGCAATCAGCTCCTCTTCGGTGAGAGACTGATCTTTTTTAACGACAAATATTTTTACTACTTCACCACTAGATTCTGATGGAATGCCAACCGCAGCAACTTCGAGCACCTTTTTATTATCAGCAACAACATCTTCTATCTCGTTAGGATAAACATTAAAGCCAGATACCAAAATCATATCTTTTTTGCGATCAACAATTTTACAAAATCCTTTTTCGTTCATGATGGCAATATCCCCCGTTGCAAACCAGCCTTCATCATTAAGGACTTTTGCGGTTTCTTCCGGTCGATCAAGATATCCCCGCATAACTTGTGGTCCACGTACCCATAGTTCTCCAGACTCACCTGTCGGCAGTTCTTTGCCATCAGCATCGCGAATTGTCACTTCAGTACTGCCAATAGGTACACCAATGGTTCCATTATATTCACTAATTGTGATTGGATTGAGGCAAACCGCAGGCGATGTTTCGGTTAAACCATATGCTTCGGATAATGGCCGATGCGTTACCCGCTGCCAGCGTCTTGCAACGGCTTCCTGTACAGCCATACCACCGCCAAGTGTTAAACTTAAGCGGCTAAAGTCGAGCTTTTCAAAGCCAGGTGTATTAAGCAATCCATTAAACAAAGTGTTTACGCCAGTAATGACGGTAAATTTAAATTTGCTTAATTCTTTAACAAAACCAGGCATGTCTCGTGGGTTGGTTATCAAGACATTTAAACCACCAATTTTGCAAAATAACATGCAATTAGCCGTTAATGAAAAAATATGATACATCGGCAACGCGGTAATGACGATTTCGGCACCCTCTTCAAAAATTTGTTTAAACCAGTTATGTGCCTGCATCAAATTCGCCACCATATTTCGATGGGTCAAAACAGCACCTTTTGCAACCCCAGTCGTTCCGCCGGTATATTGTAAAAAAGCAATATCAGTGTTGTTGAGTTGTACTCTTTCTAAAGTTAATTGCTGACCAATTTTCAAAACCTGTTTAAATGGCACCGCGCCAGGGAGAGTAAATTTAGGGATCAGTTTTTTGACATGTTTAACCGCAAAGTTAACAATTCCACCTTTTAATAACCCGAGCATATCACCCATTTTTGTTAAAATGACATGCTTGAGCGGCACTTCTTTTATCACTTGTTCTAGTGTGTGCGCAAAATTTTCAACAATAATAATGGCATCAGCATTAGAGTCGACCAGCTGATGTTTTAATTCGCGAGCTGTATATAACGGATTAACATTGATAACAGTCAACCCTGCTTTAAAGGCACCAAATATGGCAATTGGATATTGCAGTAAATTGGGCATCATAATGGCAATTCGATCGCCGTACTGCAATCCAAGTTCTTGCTGCAAGTAGGCCGCAAACTGACAGGCCAGTTGATCCATTTGCTGGTAAGTCAGTGTCACCCCCATATTATAAAACGCAGGATGGTCAGCATATTTATTAACACTTTCTTCAAATATATCAACCACAGATGAATAAGCATCTGCATCTATAAATTCAGTTACGCCTTCAGGGTATGCATCTAACCAGATTTTATCCATCAATTAACTCCCACACTTTTGTCTTGTTGTTACTGTGTTGTTACCAAAATTTGGTGTAATATTATTTGGCCAGTTACCAGCATTCAATTTAGATAGATGATGGTATTATTATGTTCGCCTAAGGTATAACAGTCAGCCAATAATGGCAAAATGGTTTTCCTCGATATTGGCCATTATCCTAAAAAATGCATAATAATCATACAGCTAAGCAAAAAACTTTCGTATTTGTTGCGCACATTGTTCTGGTTGCTCTAAATGTACATGATGACCGCCAGTAAAAATAACTCGTTCAATCGTTTTAAACAGACTAAACCTTGCATCAAATTGCGCTTTGTTACGAAGATAACCACTTTCACCTTCAATTAATAGTACGGGGGTATGAATTTGCTGAATTAAAGACAAAACATGTGACTCTGATAGTCGAATTGGTGATGCGTTTCTAAGCCTTGAGTCCGCACTCCAAGTATATCCCCCTTCAATTTTGGTTAAACCACGTTCAACAATCGGTTCAATCAAAAAAGCTTCAATTTGTGAGGCTTGCGCGCGAATCCCCAATGCCAATTCATAGCGAGGATACACCGGTTTATTTTTATCCAACTGACTTCGTCTTTGACTCAATGTATTGTGCAAAAGCATTTGCACTTCACCCGGCTCACTGGTTAATGGACCCAATGACTCAATAATCACCATTTTATTAACACGCCCTGGTTCAGCTGCTGCATATAAAATAGATAACGCTCCGCCCATCGAATGACCAAGTAAATTAATTTTTTGTTGCCCAAAATGATTGGCTAAATCATCAATCACATAAATGCCATCAATAAAATGATAAGGCCTGCCCGGTAACAAATGATCTGAATGCCCATGTCCTGGAAAATCAACTGCCACCAGACGAATATCTGGCAAAAAAGGCACTAAACTTTCAAAGCTCGCCAGATTATCTAACCAACCATGAAACGCAAATACTAAAATGGAACCGCCAGGGTTCCATTCAACAACCGAGCACGGAGTACCGGCCAATTCAATCTTATACTCAATCATAAAACTATTAATACAACCTTGTTAATCGTGGGGCGTTTCCCGCACTTTTTTAATGGCTTTTAATACCTGACGCTTGGCGTATTTCCTTAAGTCCTTCACTTCTTCCTTTAATTGGTCGCCAGGATCGGTTTTTTCTAAAATATTACATATATACTTTGCCGGCATATTATTTAATGCAATCGCCGCTATATCTTGGATTGAAACCTGTGATGTTGGCACATCGGAATCATCATCTTCAATCAGCAAATGAATTTGCTCAAAAACTATCTCTTCTGCCAAGTTTTCCAGATCATCGTGATAATACAACTCTTTATACATGAAATACTCCATTTAAAGTCGTAGATTAGTGATTGCTTCTTGGCCCGAATTTTAGTCATTCCTATTTAAGCATCTGCTGTTAACGGGCAGATGACAAACAGAACTACACAATACTCGTCGGGACAAAGTGCGCCTAATACTAGTCTAGAACAAAATTCACGAATTGCTGACAGAATCGGCTACAATAGCCAGTTGGTAAAATTGTAAATAAATCAAAGTTTAATCGTCAAATAGAGCAACCTTATGCCTGAACATTTTGAAGTCATTATTATTGGCGCTGGCGCAGCCGGATTAATGTGCGCAGCCACCGCCGCCAAACGCGGTAAAAAGGTTATTGTACTTGATCATGCCAATAAAATGGCTAAAAAGGTCCTTATGTCAGGCGGTGGGCGTTGCAATTTTACAAATTTATCTATTGAAGCAGATAATTTTATTTCTAACAATCCACACTTTTGCAAGTCAGCATTGAAACGATATACTCAATGGGACTTTATTGCGCTCGTTGAAAAATATCACATTGACTATTACGAAAAAACTCAAGGCCAGTTGTTTTGCCGAGAAAGCTCAAAGTTAATACGCGATTTATTGAGTCAGGAATGTCAATCAAATGGTGCGCAGATCCGTCTAAAATGCGAAATTCTCTCAGTTGAAACAGTCTTATCTTCCTCTCAAACCGATACTTTCAAAGCCATCGAAACTATTAAAAGCGAATCTGCTAAAGACCTAAACCTAACTGCAAAAAATCAAATAGGCTCTAGCAATCAAAACACGACTTTTAAATTAACGACATCACTTGGTGCTTTTACCTGCGAATCACTGGTCATTGCGACAGGAGGATTATCTATTCCAACGATGGGCGCAACTGACTTTGGTTATCAAATAGCGCAGCAATTTGGCCATCAGGTCTTGCCCACTCGTGCTGGATTAACGCCTTTAACCTTTAAAGGCAGATTACTCAATGCGTTTAAAGAAATGGCCGGAAATGCGCTGCAAGTGCAAGTCAGCTGTGGACAACAAACGTTTAATGAAGCAATTTTATTTACCCATAAAGGTCTAAGTGGTCCCGCTATATTACAAATCTCAAATTATTGGCAGCCTGGCCAAGCTATATCTATCAATTTACTACCTCATGTGGATATCGCAACTTGGATAACCCAACTAAAAGAATCTCGCCCAGATATTCAATTAAAAACCGCTTTAGCGAGCCATTTTAGTCAGGCAGTTGCCAGTTTTTTCGCAAGTGAAGTTGGATTCCAGGGTAAGCTCAAACAACTTACACCACAGCATATTGAGAATATTGTACAAACTTTGAGTGACTGGACAATTTATCCGGAAGGTGTAGAAGGCTACCGTGTTGCTGAAGTCACCCTTGGTGGTGTAGATACGCAGCAAATCTCATCAAAAACCTTTGAGTCAGCGCTGCAGTCTGGATTATATTTTATTGGTGAAGTGTTAGATGTAACAGGTCATTTAGGCGGTTATAATTTTCAGTGGGCATGGGCTTCAGGACACGCAGCGGGCAATTATGTTTAATTTAGGTAATTAGAAAATTGCTAACTATACTTATTAAACCAACTTGCAATTTTCAGTTCGAATGCTCAAATCAACTTACCTATTTGCTAGTATTGTGTTGCTTCTGGTAATTACTGGACTGTATGCTGATCAACTGAATAATCAAAATCACCTTATCAATCAACAGCAGGCTGTCACCTCGCAACTCAATGTTATTCGTGCAAAATTAGAAGGTAGAATTCATTCAAATCTCCAATTAATCAATGGCTTAGTTGGATTAATAGTCAATGAACCGGATCTTACTCAGGAGAGATTCGGGCAATATGTTACGCCACTATTTAAATCAGAAAATCAACTCAGAAACATTGGAGTTGCCCCAGATATGGTGATTTCAATGGTATACCCGCTCGAAGGAAATCGCGGTGCGATAGGTCTGAATCTAGCGAAGAATGAAGCACAGCGAGAAGAGGCGTTACGCGCAGCCAGAGAAAATCAAATTGTTATTGCAGGCCCTATCAATCTGGTTCAAGGTGGACAAGGCTTGATTGGCAGAATTCCGGTAAATATCGATATCGAAGGTAAACCAGTATTCTGGGGACTGATATCTGCGGTAATTAATATTGATGCGCTTTATGAAAAAAGCGGACTGCACGATACTGAACTTGGTTTAAAGCTAAGCTTGGCAAAGCGCAATAATGAGTCGACTAGTTTTTTCTTTGGGAGCGACGCTATTGTTAACTATAAACCCACAGAAGTGCGAGTCTTGCTCCCTAATGCGGAATGGGTATTAATGGGATCACCAATTCAAGGGTGGGAAACACTTGCGCCAGATGCCTGGTTACTGCGCAGTTTTTTTGCTTTCATTATTTTAGTTGTCACTATTCAAATCATTTTTCTTGAAAAGCGTAAGCGTTTGCTAGAAGTTGAGCAAGCACGACTAAAAGCATTATTCGAACTCTCTCCGGTGGGTATTGCACTGAATAAGTTTTCTGACGGGAGTTTCATTTCGGTTAACCAATCTCTGTTATCGTCAATGGGATATTCTCTATCGGAGTTTCTCACCAAAAGCTACTGGGATATCACCCCAAAAGAATATAAGGCACAAGAAGCCGAACAAATAAAATGCTTAACTGAAACCGGTAAATATGGCCCATACCAAAAAGAGTACATTCACAAAAATGGTCATCGTTTTCCTGTTTTACTGAAAGGGATATTACTCAAAGATTCTCAAGGCGAGCAATTTATCTGGTCAATCATCGAAGATATCAGCGAACGTTTAGCTTATGAAACTGAATTGATTCAAGCAAAAGAGCAAGCAGAAAGTGCCGCTAAAGCTAAAAGTGAGTTTTTAGCAACTATGAGTCATGAAATTCGCACACCATTAAACGGTGTCATCGGCATGCTCGACTTATTATCTCGCAGCCCATTAAATGATAAGCAAATTAACAAATTGAAGATCGCTAATAGTAGCGCGCAATTTTTGTTGGTTGTTATCAATGATATTCTTGATTTTTCTCGAATTGATGCGGGCAAACTTGAACTGGAAAACATTACTTTTCATGTCGACGAGTTATTAGACGAAATTAGCAATACCTTCAAACCAGAAGCACAAGCCAAAAAACTGTCACTAATTTTAGATAAACAACCCGTCGAACATGCAATACTCAGCGGAGATCCCAATCGCATTAAACAAATATTAAATAATCTAATTGGTAATGCAATAAAGTTTACTGCTGAAGGAAGTGTGACCATCAGTTATAAAGTGACTCAAGTAAAATCGCGCTGGTGTTTGCAAATAACCATGCAAGATACTGGCATTGGTATTCCCAAAAAAGATATACCCTTATTATTTAAAGCCTTTACTCAGGTTGACGCCAGTACAACTCGAAAATATGGCGGTTCAGGATTAGGACTTGCCATTTGTCGTAAACTGGTTGAAATGATGGATGGACAAATTAACTTAACCAGCGAAGAAAATAAAGGTAGTCGCTTTTCATTCTATTTAATACTGGACAGCGGTGATGAAAAAGAACTAAAACCTGGTCACACTCTGTCAAAAGAAGATTTATGTACGCAAGTTGTCAACTCTCAAGGTAACAAAATTCTCTTAGTGGAAGATAACGAATTCAACCAGGAAGTCGTGGTGATGTTAATGGCAGAAATCGGTCTTGAAGTAGCGGTTACTAATTCAGGTAAAGCGGCAATCGATTGTTTGAAAGCACAACCGGATGTTTACCAACTGATATTAATGGACTGTCAAATGCCTGAATTAGACGAATATGAAGCCAGTGAGCAAATACGCGATGGCAAAGCTGGCGAAAATTACCAAAATATTCCAATTATCGCGTTAACGGCCAATGCAATGGCTGGCGATAGAGAAAAGTGTCTAGCGGCAAGGAATGAGCGATTATTTAACAAAGCCTGTATGGTGAAATACTGATTAAAAAGATTCAGCTTTGGCATGGTAAATCACATTATATGGACGCTTTTCATTGGTACTAAAAATTTCATTAAAATAAAAAACCAGTAATTTCAACAATTACTGGTTCTTCAATCGACTATTTTCTTAGGCTAGCCAATCGATTAACTGGCTTCAGCAACCTCTTCTTCTTCAGCCAGCTCTGGCTGATTTGTCATCTTCGCAAGCAATGCCGCAATTTTATTGCGCATCTGCCGACGATCAACAATCATATCGATAGCCCCATGGTCAAGTAAGAATTCGCTACGCTGAAATCCTTCGGGTAAAGTTTCACGAACCGTTTGCTCAATAACACGAGGGCCTGCAAATCCGATTAGCGCATTTGGCTCGCCAATATTCACATCACCTAGCATGGCTAGACTGGCAGATACACCGCCCATAGTTGGATCAGTTAAAATTGAAATAAATGGTAAACCTTTTTCTGACATTCTGGCCAAAGCTGCACTGGTTTTTGCCATTTGAAACAATGAGATTAGCGCTTCTTGCATTCTTGCGCCACCGCTGGTTGCAAAGCAAATTAACGGAATACCTTCTTTAATACAGATACTGGCTGCGCGTGCAAATTTTTCACCGACCACTGAAGCCATCGAACCCGCCATAAAATTGAATTCAAAGGAACAAGCAACTACTTTCATTCCTTTCAATTCGCCTTTAAAAGCAACCATTGCATCATTCTCACCAGAAACTTTTTGCGCGCTGCTAATGCGGTCTTTATAGCGTTTGGAATCCTTAAACTTCAATTGATCAACAGGCATCAGAGTTTTGCCTATTTCCTGCATTTCAGTATTGTCTAAAAAGCTCAACAACCTTGCTCGAGCACCTATACGCATGTGAAATGAACACTTTGGGCAAACTTTAAGGCTTCGCTCTAATTCAGCTTTATAGATAACCGCATCACAGTTTTGGCATTTAGCCCAAACGCCTTCTGGAACTGACTTTCTGCGGTCTGCTACTGAAGTGGTCCGTTTAGGTAATATACGCTCAAACCAACTCATATATGTCTCTTTGATAATTTGATTTTGGCGATATTCTAACATCCTCTGTTCAAAGGTTAAGGATAAATTAACACCTTCTGGTCTGACCTGATATTTTTTATCAGTTGCACGTTTCGAGCACGAAGTGAATGATGTTGACACTTCATTAAAATATATCAAATTTTGCAGTATATTAGTGAAGAATAAATTAAATTTGGCTTATAAAAAACACCATTAACCACATGTATTTACCTGTGTGAATAAACTTTTAATTTTTCAATTCTGATATATTTGCACTGAACTTATCCAATAACCTGCTGAGCCAAAAAGAAATCATAAAAAACTTTGAGGCAGGGTTAATGGGCCCAATGGTAATTGTGGTATTTGATATTTTTCAGGGTATGCCACTTGCACTAAATATAATCCATCCGGCTTGGCTGTCATCGGGGCTGCAGTGCGATCTTGGACTGCTAATACCTGCTGTACAAATTCAACTGGCTGACGCTGAAAACCAACTTCAACCAGACAGCCCACAATATTTCTGACCATGTGATGTAAAAATGCATTTGCTCTAACATCTATGATTACAAATTCATTATAACGATTTACGCTGATCTCATCGATACGACGAAACGGTGTTGGCGATTGGCAGGATGAGGCCTGAAAGGATGAGAAATTATTTTCTCCAATTAAGGCTTGCGCACCTTGATGCATAAGCTCATGATTAAGAGGTGTACGATACCAGGTTACTTTACCCGATAAAATTGCACTGCAATAACGCGTATTTTGAATTACATAGCGATATCGCCTCGCAAATGCAGAGTGCCTGGCATGAAATTCATCAGGTACTGGCTTGGCCCATCGGACACAAATATCATCCGGCAATTGACTGTTTGCGCCCAGTTCCCAAGCCCTTAATGGCCTTTCATTATTTAGTTGAAAGCTCACAACCTGAGCTGTAGCATGAACCCCTGTATCGGTTCGACCAGCGCAAAATACAGAAACAGAATGATTGGCAATTTTAGATAGTACGACCTCTAAAGATTGTTGCACCGACGGCGAATGAGATTGCCTTTGCCAGCCACAATAGTTTGAGCCCGAGTATTCAATTCCTAATGCAATATTCATCTTTACTTCGATTAAAAAAGGCGGTTTAACCGCCTTTTCTCTAAAAATTATTTATAGAATTCACTCAGAATTAATCAGCTCGATCAATTAGTGCTTGTGCTTCTTCCTTTTGTGCATCAGTCCCTTCTGCAATAACCTCTGATAATATTTCTTTAGCACCCTCAGAATCCCCCATATCAATATACGCACGAGCTAAGTCTAACTTGGTTGCGATTTCATCACCAGCATCACCTTCGCCGATGTCATCATCATCAAAATCGTTATCATCTTCTAGCGCAAATTCGCTATCGTCTTCAATATCTAGCGAAAGATCATCTTCGTTACTAAATCCAATTTCCTCGTCATCTTCATCCAGAACAAAGTCATCAAGCTCAGACTTTTCTTCTAAAGAAAAATCATCATCATCTAACGAATCAAAAGTTTCAGTTACAGCTTCAGAAGGAGGCACTTCCTGAGCATCATCATCTAAATTCATATCCATATCGATATCAAATTCATCATCAGCCAGTTCATCATTATCTATATCAAAACTGTCATCTTCTTCATTCAGATCAAGCGCACTTTCAGCATCATCGATATTGTTATCCGACATATCGACATTGGGAGAGGTATCATCATCCAAATCGATATCATCTTCGTTGAATATATCTTCAGTAGAAGGCAAATCAAATCCATCATCTAGGCCATCTCCAATTTCACCAGACCAAGCGTTTTCTCTCAACTTATTGATTTGTTCATGCCATTCTTCTGCATCTACCGCATGGGAAACTTCTTGAGCCAGTGATTCAAACTTATCTCGATCGTCATTTTCTGCATAGCACTCCATTAGCTTAACTTTAAGATCAGAGCGAATCGGGTTGTCATCAATTGCTTCCAAGAGCAGGTTTTCTGCTTGCTCATACTTTCCGTAAGCAATATAAATATCAGCTTCACCTAATGGATCAAAGTTTTCTTCTTCATTTGTTCCTGAATCCTGCATGCTCTGATCATCCATGTCTAATTCTTCAAGCATATTATCACCGACTTCAGGCAACTCAAAAGTATCGGTTGCATCACCAAGACCAGCACCGGTACTGGTGACCAGATCATCCTGGAACTCTTCGTCTTCCATGCGTTTTCTCATTCGCCAGAATACGGCAACAATCACCAGAATAATGCCACCAATTGCACTCCATAATATAACTGAAGATTCGAGTATTTCATCTAAAAATGATTTTTGAGGCTTGGCAGGGATACTTGGTGTTCTTGTTACTGCCGGCTGATTCGCTTTTGTTTGACTGGCCGTTTCTGTTGGCGATTGGTTGGTTTCATTTGCCAACTCAGCATCATTATTAATTACATCTCTATCTACTATATTGCCACTTTCAGAATTGTCGGTTTGCGAAGATACGGCATCGGTAATTTGGCCATTGACACTGGTAGGCTCCACGGATTCGCTGATTAAGGTCTCATCACTGTCCATATCAGCAGAAAGATTCTGCTTTTCAGAGTCTCGTTGAATCTGACTCAACGCTGCCAGCTCAGCATCTGAAACATCGACAGCCGATCCAGACTGAACTGATTCTAACTTTTTCAATGCATCAGCTAATCTGGCGCGTAACTCATTATTTTCGTTTTGTAGTGTCGCACTTTCTTCTTGCGACTGTGCAAGTTGATTTTGAATATTATTCAATCGCTCAGCCATATTACCCGAAGCTGATTGGCTCGAATTACTTTCACTACTATTTTCTGGCGTGGAAAGCGTTAATCTTGCTTCGTTCGACAAACGACTAGTTGCTCGACTCGATGTTGTATCGGCAATATTTCGTGCCCCGCCACTACGCCACTGGTTATTTTGCATAACAACATCTTGCAAAGCAGCACGATGCGGAACTTGGGAAATAACAGTATCCTCAGGAATAGTCAGCACTTTCCCTTTAAGCAGGTTGTTAATATTTCCATTACCAAAGGCTTCTGGATTAGCACGATAAATTGCAACCAATGTTTGATGTATACTGGCCGATTGGGGTCTAACCTGATTTGCTATTCCCCATAAAGTATCATTTTCAGATACGGGACCATAACTAGTACCACCGGAGTAGTTATTTTCAGGATAGTTATTTGAAGATTGATTTGAATTTGAAGTTGTCGCCGGTTGAGAAGTTACTGGCTTTTTTTTTGCTGCTACGGTTTGAGACTTTTGGATAGTTGATGCCGCAGAGTCATCAAACACAGGCGGATCCAATAAAAAAGTATATTCACGAATGATTCGTCCGTTTGGCCAATTCAATTCTACCAGAAAGTTCATAAAGGGCTCTTTAACTGGCTCGCGCGTCGAGAGAAATACCGACATGCTGCCGTCTGAATTTTTCTTGGTTTCGAATTTGATATTGGTGAGATAAAAAAGCCGTTCTACGCCAACTTTCTCGAATTCAACCATACTGGCCAATGAGGCATGAATCTCATGATCCCCCAAATCACCAGCAGATAACAAACGAATTTCGGCTTTTAAAGGCTGATTTAACCCCGAACTTAGCTGGTATTCGCCAAGGCCTACAGCAAAAACAGCACCAGAAAAAAAACCAACAGCAGAAGTCAGAAAAAGGACAATTTTGCGAAACATACGCGTATTTCCTTGTATTTGAACCATTAAATCTATCTCTCAACAAGCTAAGTGCCGTGTCATCCAATCAAGTGGAGTCAAGCTACAATGTATAATTATCTTGCGGTGTTTTATAACTATTCCATGAAGTTACGGCAAGAAGTTAAGAACTTTCTTTATAATATTGCGATAACTATAGCTTATAATTAGCTTTTTACCAATAGCTAACCGCTCACAAATTGAAATTTTAGTGTGGATTTCAAAGTTGAGCGGTCAGACATTTTACATTCTAGTCAAATCTGCATTTTGGTTTTGCGATAAATTCTACAAACTAGACATTAACCAAACAAAATCAAAAAATTATTCTGTAATTTAACGCGAATGAGTAGTAATTAGATTAATGATTGTTCAGCATCCATATATGGTTGGTAGCCAGTTCCAACCTTTTGACATAATTGGTTGATATTGGGTAATAAATGTTCACAGAAATATTGTCCAGCTAACTGTTTGCGTGCACAAAAGGTTTCGCCTAGCTCATCATTTAACTGATTCAACATTTTTAACCAAAGCCATCCGTATACTAAATAACCAGAGGCATGCAAATAGTCGACAGCACCACCTTGAATTTCGAAGAAACGCTGTTCAATATTTTGCACAATCCATTGACTAGTCTGGCGATGACATTGCAGCGCAGAAGATAGCTGTTGCTGTAACTGATAAGCTGCTGGTAAGCTGGTTTTTATGGCCAACTCAGCATCTATCTCATCATACAACAGCTGCATAAGTTGCATTTTATCGAGACCTACCTTACGAACCAGTAAATCCTGTGATTGGATTCCATTTGTACCTTCATAGATTTGAGCAATTTTTGCATCCCGCACTAGTTGCTCCAATCCCCACTCACGGATATAACCGTGACCACCTAGTACCTGTAAGCCTAAGTTACAGGCTTCATAACCTTTATCGGTGAAAAAAGCCTTGGCAATTGGTGTGAGCAAACTCATTAAACTGGCAGCATTTTCTCGAATAGCTGCGTCTTGATGGTGATATTGCAGATCAATTTGAGTACCCATAAATACCATCAGAGCTCTAGCTGCCTCGGTATGCACTCGCTGTTCCAACAACATGCGGCGAATATCTGCATGCTCAATGATACTGGCAAGTTTTGCAGACTGACTTTTTCCCTGCTTTCTTTCAATCGCATAGTTGCGAGACAGTTGGTAGGCTGTTTCTGCAAGTCCAATACCTTGCACCCCAATAGAAAGACGCTCCAGATTCATCATTGTAAACATACACGCTAATCCCTTATGCTTTTCGCCAATTAAATACCCCTGTGCTTCATCAAAATTCATGACGCAAGTAGCTGACGCTTTTATCCCCATTTTATGTTCAATACTACCGCAGCTAACCTGGTTAGTTTCGGTTAATTCACCATGTTCATTAATTTTAATTTTTGGCACTAAAAATAGACTGATTCCTTTCGGACCAGGCGGTGCATCAGGTAATTTGGCGAGCACCAAGTGAATAATATTTTCTGACAAATCATGTTCGCCACCAGTAATGAATATTTTTGTACCACTGACCAAATAAGAACCATCTGTCTGTTCCGTTGCTTTAGTTTTGATATTCCCTAAGTCGGAGCCAGCATGAGGTTCGGTGAGCGCCATTGTCCCGGCCCAACGCCCTTCAAGCATTGGAGGTAGATATAGCTGTTTTATGGTGTCACTGGCATGTGCACGAATAGCGTGATATGCGCCATTAGTCAGGCTTGGATACAAGCAAAATGAGGTATTGGTTGAAAAAATCATTTCTTCAATCAATAAATGAATTGTTTTGGGTAATCCTTGACCACCATATTCAGGATCTCCCGATGTCCCCTGCCAGCCACTCTGACAAAACTCAGCATAGGCTTCTTTAAATCCGGGCGGTGTCGTTACCTGACCATTTTCAAATTGACACCCTATTTCATCGCCTTCGTGATTGATAGGCAACAATACATTTTCACTGAATTTTGCAGCTTCTTCGAGGACAGTAGTATAAAGCTCAATATCAAATTCGGAAAAACTATCAATAGCACTTAACGTGTTTTCAACATTAAACACTTGTTTCACTAAATAGTTCATTTCCTCTAATGGGGCTTGATAACTCATTACTTATTGGTTCCTTATTATCGTTTATTCAGATCTCAGTATAAGTAAGATCTGAGTGGTTTAACCAAAAAGCAAACCCCACATAACCCGATAAGGTCTAATAAGTGGGGCTTGTTTTACGCTTTATTTCAAGCGTGAGTTATCATTCTAACACATATTTAAAACAACTGTTTTAATCTGCTTGGTTCTTGTTAAAGTGCTCCCAATATTTCGCGACAGTTTGCTTCATGTCTTTATGCAGTAACAATATACCAATGAGATTGGGTATCGTCATTAAGGCCACCGTGACATAGGCGAGATTCCAAATTACCGTAGCGTCTGTAAATGAAGCAACAAAAAAAGCTGCAACATAAACAATACGATAAGGTAAAACTGCTTTAGGGCCAAATAGATAAGTCATTGCTCGATCACCGTAATAAGACCAAGCAATCGCTGTGGTAAATGCAAATAAAAGCAATCCTATCGTAACGACATATTCACCATATTCACCGAAAAATCCATGACGAAATGCTTCAGTAGTTAACCTGACAGAGTGAATCAGAGACTTACCACTAACAACGACTTTTGCATCACCTTCTGCATCTACAATTTTGCCATCATTTATAGCAATAGTGCCGGTATATGGTTCATCATTAATGGTGTATTTAACATCTTCTGCGATTGAGCGGGCGTTAATCAGTGTAATATCAGAATAGTCGGCAATCCCATTAACAATTTCGATTGTTCCCGAATAGTGTTCTACGCCACCCGTTGCATCAGATTTTTTATCGAGATAAGTAAACAAACGTTCAACATCATCTTTATTACTGTCTTTATATTCACCAATCACATATTCCATATCGGCACGGTCAAATGTGTTTTCGTGTTTTTTAGTCCAGACACCAGAACTAAGAATCACTAAACCGGTTAACGTACAAATTACGATTGTGTCGATAAATGGTTCAAGCAAAGAAACCATTCCTTCTGAAGCAGGCTCTCTTCCTCGGGCGCTGGCATGAGCAATGGGTGCCGAACCTTGTCCTGCCTCATTTGAAAACAATCCACGATTAACACCCCGATCAAGTGCGTAAGCAAAACTGGCTCCCAGGAATCCTCCAACAGCAGCGCTCCCGGAAAACAAATCGGAAAAGATTGAAATAAAAGAAGGGACTATATTTTCGATATTATATAAAATGACAGCAAGCGCCCCAACAAAATAGATAAGAGCCATTGTTGGAACAATTTTCTCAGCAACATGCGCTATACGCTTAATACCACCAATAATGACTAATGCCAGCATTACCGATAAAACTGCGCCAACAATCCATTTTTCAAAGCCAAAAGATTCGTTAAGACCAACGGCAATATTGTTAATTTGTGGCATATTACCACTACCAATCGAGCTTACCACTGTAGCGGTAGCAACAATCACTGCTAACCACTTCATGTTGAGTTTTTTCTCCATATAGTACATGGGTCCACCAGCCATAGTACCATCAGCGGTTTTTTCACGATATTTGTGTGAAAGCGTTACTTCAACAAATTTGGTTGTCATACCAAAAAAAGCGGTTGCCCACATCCAAAATATTGCTGCTGGACCACCTAAATAAATAGCCAGTGCCACACCACCGATATTTCCAGTACCCACTGTACCGGATAATGCTGTCGTCAATGCCTGAAAATGGCTGGTATCGCCTGGTGCATCGTCTTTTGAATATTTACCACGCAATATTCTAGTTGCATGTGCAAAATATCGAATTTGGGGAAACCCCAAGTAAAGAGTGAAAATTATCCCGGTGCCTAAAAGAAGTAGTGGAAAATAGTCGGCTGACCCAAGATAAGAGTCAATTGAAAGCAAAAAGCTGTTAATCGCGTCCAAAGTGCTGCCCCTTAATTTAAATGTTATTTGATATTATTCGGGGCATTATAAACTAATCGATAGGGAATTACTCATTCATGGGTCAATTTCACCCAGAGTTCACTGACATCGCATTCTGGTACCTTTTTCTACTGATAACATTATTTCACTTGCAGAGATATCAGTAGGAAATAAACACCCTGATATTTGTGCGGAGGCAATGCTTGCACCGGTTAAGTTTGATTGAGAAAAGTCTATTCCTCTAAGGTCTGCGGCGCGAAAATAGCAACCACTAAAATTTACACCGGCTGCATCCAGCCCACGCAAATCAAGCCCTCTGAAATCACAATCATGAAAATCAATTATCGACTGCCCTGCTTTTTGCTGGTTAAACAGCTTCACTTTTTCATCACGTAATAATTGATAAAGTGGATCCTCAGGAAACCGTAACGGCATGACTTTGTCCTATACACATTTTAGCAATCTTTACTTGAGTATAGTCGGAGTTATTAATTTGTCTAAATTACTAATAATAAAAAATTATATTGAAGTATAGATATTAAACAAAGTAGATGACTCAAATCACTTAAAAAACTTGAAGTAAGTCATCTGCTAGAAATATCTTTTACCTATTTAACAGGAAAAACTACTAACCAACTAATGCTAATAAAACACCAGCCGCAACTGCCGAGCCAATAACACCCGCTACATTGGGCCCCATCGCATGCATCAGTAGAAAATTGTGCGGGTTAGCCTCAAGTCCAACTTTGTTAACAACTCTGGCAGCCATTGGAACCGCAGATACACCGGCAGCACCGATGAGAGGATTGATTTTGCTATTGCTGACTTTCGATATAAACTTCGCCATTAAAACACCACTTGCCGTTCCAATTGAAAATGCGACAGCGCCCAACAGTAAAATACCAATAGTTTCCCAATTTAAAAACTTATCCGCAGAAAGCTTTGACCCGACTCCCAATCCTAAAAAAATGGTCGTAATGTTAATCAGTGCATTTTGTGTCGTATCTGATAGGCGATTAACCACGCCACTTTCTTTCATCAGATTACCAAAGCAAAACATACCAATTAATGGCGCGGCCGAAGGTAGCAATAAGATGCAAAGAGCTAATACGACTAAAGGAAAAAGAATTTTCTCTCGCTGAGAAACTGGGCGTAGCTGCGTCATTTCAATCGCCCGCTCTTCTTTAGTTGTCAGCAAACGCATAATTGGCGGTTGAATAATCGGTACTAATGCCATATAAGAATACGCCGCAACAGCAATTGCCCCCAGCAAATCTGGCGCAAGTTTACCGGCTAAAAAAATGGCAGTTGGTCCATCAGCTCCACCGATAATGGCAATCGCAGAAGCATCCTGAATGGTCCAATTGATTCCTGGGACAGCATTCAATGCGAGTGCACCAATAAGTGTTGCAAATATACCGAACTGTGCCGCCGCACCTAGAAACAATGTTTTTGGATTAGCAATTAAAGCACCAAAGTCAGTCATTGCGCCCACCCCCATAAAAATGATTAAGGGGAAAACGCCAGTATCTATACCAATGTTGTAAATATAGTAAAGTAACCCACCGTCATCTGCGATACCTGCAACAGGAATATTGCTTAAAATCGCGCCAAAGCCAATTGGCAACAACAGTAACGGCTCAAATGCTTTGGCAATCGCTAAATAAAGTAATAATACGCCGACCAAAATCATGATTAGGCCGGGAATCGTAAAATTTGCTATACCGGTGCTGTGCCAAAGTTCAACTAACCCTTCAATCATTTTTCTTTCAACCCGTCACTTAAGCCAAAGTAATCAGTTCATCACCTAAACTGACAGCATCACCCTGTTTCACCAGAACGTTTGATACTTGGCCAGATTGAGCAGCACGCACTTCAGTTTCCATTTTCATCGCTTCCAGAATAATAACAACATCACCCTCGTTCACCCTATCTCCTTGTGCTACCTGAACTTTAAATATGTTTCCTGCTAATGGCGCTTTAATCACAGTGCCGGTTGCACCTTCACTTTTTGCATTAGGCTGTACTAATTGATCAGAGCTTTGTTTGATTTCAGCAATCACACCACTCGGTGCAACAGTGACTTGGTAATTTTTACCGTTAACTGACACGTTATAAGATTCTGGTTCAGCTTTATTCGACGATGAGGCCAAAAGTTGATTGTCATTTGGCACAACTGGCTTTTGTTCCTCACCAGTTGGTACGGGTTCAAAAGCAGCAGGATTATTGCGATTTTTAAGAAATTTAATGCCTATTTGCGGAAATAATGCATAGGTTAAAACATCATCTATTTCAGCATCAGCAAGTGAAATATTTTCTTGTTGTGCAATAGACTTTAATTCTTGTTGAAGCTTTTCCAGCTCGGGTTCAAGCAAGTCAGCGGGGCGGCACGTAATGGGCTTTGCACCATTTAAAACACGGGCTTGTAATTGTGTATCAACTGGCGCAGCAGTTGCACCATACTCACCTTTTAAAACACCAGCCGTTTCTTTACTGATAGTTTTATAGCGCTCTCCAGTGAGCACATTTAATACCGCTTGAGTACCAACAATTTGTGAAGTGGGTGTGACTAGCGGAATATAACCTAAATCTTTTCTAACGCGCGGGATTTCTTGTAAAACTTCGTCCAGTTTATCACCAGCGCCTTGTTCTTTGAGCTGGTTTTCCATGTTGGTTAACATGCCACCAGGCACCTGAGCAACTAAAATACGTGAATCAACGCCTTTAAGACTCCCCTCCCATTTTGCATATTTTTTGCGAACTTCTCTAAAATATGCCGAGATTTCTTCGAGCGCGGTTAAGTTTAAACCGGTATCTCGTGGTTGATCTTGAAAAATAGACACGACCGACTCTGTCGCAGAGTGACCATAAGTCATACTCATAGAGGAAATACTGGTATCAACGGTATCAACACCAGACTCTACCGCTTTGGTAATTGTTGCTGTACTTAAGCCAGTGGTCGCGTGAGCGTGCAGCGCAATTGGAAGATTCACCGTTTCTTTTAAGCGTGATATCAATTCTTCAGCGACATAGGGTTTGAGCAGTCCAGCCATGTCTTTAATGCAAATGGAATGTGATCCCATGTCTTCAAGTTGTTTTGCCATATCCAACCACATCTGTATGGTATGCACCGGACTGACGGTATAAGAAATTGTTCCCTGCGCGTGTTTTTCATTTTTTACTACGGCTTTAATAGCCGTTTTTAAATTACGCATATCATTCATCGCATCAAATACGCGAAAAACATCCATACCATTTGCCGCAGCTCTATCGACAAATGCCGTTACGACATCATCAGCATAATGTCGATAACCTAAAATATTTTGCGCTCGAAAAAGCATCTGCTGTTTCGTTTTTGGCATCGCTGCTTTTAAACGGCGTAACCTTTCCCAAGGATCTTCCCCCAGAAAACGGATACATGAATCAAAAGTTGCCCCGCCCCAGGATTCAATCGACCAATATCCTATTTCATCTAGCTTTGCTGCAATTGGTAGCATATCGTCAATACGCATACGCGTAGCAAAAAGCGATTGATGACCATCACGTAATACCAATTCGGTAATTCCGAGTTTGCTCGTCATGCTGTTTCCTCAGTTTTTAGTATTGTTTTGCCGATAAGCATAAACAGCCGCAGACACAGCCGCAACTTCATCGTCGTTAATTTGTGCTGTTTTCTTCGTAATCGGTGTAGGCTCCGGTTTTGCAAAACGTTGCAAAAAACCGGTAAAAAAGACAAGGATAGTTAAGAATATGAAGACTGTACCCATGCCTGTTAGCATGAGTATTACCCCATCAAATATTAAGTTAGACTCGTTCATGCGCGCAAGTTTAATTTGTAAGTGATTAAAAACAAAATAACTCTAACTAATATCGCATAATAATAGGCTAAAAAGAGAATAATGTTAGGAATATTTTACTCAATCCCACCGTCCAATATTACCAGGGCAACATTTAAATCTTTTTCACAAATAGAATTTTAACGCTACGCAACAAAAATAATCAGGCTTCAATGGAAAAACCTGTTCAATATTATTTTGGTTTTAAAGTTTTAACGCTGTGTGCGAATCAAATGTAACAGTCCCCAAAAAATTAATATGAAATTTAAATAAAATACAGAGCCCGCCGCTGAGTATTCGGCTTCAGTTTGGTTAGTTGAGGGCGGTTCTTCACCAGGCTCTTCATTTTCTTCTTCAACAACTTCAGTACCATCATCATCATTAATGACAACAGTCACCTGGCTTGGATTACCAACTACTGCACCGTTGGTTGGATTGGTTAAGGTTAAATTGAACGTTTCTCTCGACTCTTCAGCTGTATCATTAATCAGGGATAAATTTACCGTTTGTGATTTTACCCCCTCATCAAATGACAAGGTTTGCATTAGAGCAACATAGTCAGAATTAGCATTAGCTGAAATATCACTTGAATTAATATCAACAGTAACAATGCCTGCGGCTCCGAAAGTTCTTAACACCGTCACCTGCAGTACATCATCAGATTCAGAAACAGAATAACTGACCGCACTAAAAAGAAAAGTACCAGGCTCATTTAAAACTTCATCATCTTCAATGGTGACTTTAGTTTGTGTTTGGCTACCTAATACAGCGCCGCCATTAGCTTGATTTAAAGTGACCGTAAAAACTTCGGCGCCTTCGAACTGATCATCATCAATTAAAGTAACTGAAATTGTCTGACTTGTTTGCCCTTCGGCAAAAGAAATACTGTCACTTTGCAGAACAAAATCTTCTCCCCCAGTGGCATTATCCATATCTATTGCAGCAACCGAATAATCGACCGTCACTTGACCAGTTGACCCCAGATTACGAGTAACTGTGATTGAAAGCGTCGTTTCCATTTCAGAAACACTTATAGTTGGGGCTTGCATCTCAATTAAACCAAAATCGCCAGCGGGTCCGATTGCAACAATCCAATCATACAAAATTGCAAGATCAGCCTGACTAATCATCTCCGCATTAAGCGGCATAGCAGCACCACAACCAGGATTTTGCATCGACACTTTTCGATATAACACTGAGTTAGCTGGATCACCCGCAACAACCCTTTTTAAGGCAGGATTACATACAGCATTAATATCGATCAGCTGTTGTTCAGCAGTGAGTGCATCAGATAATGATAAAGAGCCGCTCGGAGAATTCCCCGAATGACAACCAGTACACCCATTATTTTCGAAAATGGTCTGCACATTAGCGGGAACTTCGGCAGCTAAATTTAAGCTAGCAATCAATCCAAATACTAAAATTAACCTCGCAAAGATACGATTAACCAAGCTTTTTTCAAAATATAAGTTGAGCATTTATTGCCGCCTCTTTCACAATTCTATAATTATCTGGCCGACCAAAAGACATTCATAGCAAGGTTAAACTTCACTATTTCAACCATACTTTGCAAGCGCAGCACCACTGTAATGTCACTGATTTTGTCTTTTTAGAATGATATCGCCGATAATATTCGCTAATCAGATATAAAAGCTACCATATTCTGATGACGACTGTGGTAAATACCCTGTTTTTTGTGAACTATATGGCAAAGGTGAACGACTAGTTCCAATTTGGGATAAGACTTTGAGAGGAGACAAGACTAAAAAGCCGGGAAATTCCCGGCTTTTGTTGAATCGACTGAACAACCGTTTATTACAGGCTATCAGCTTCTTCAGATAGATATTTTGCAACACCTTCAGGTGAAGCTTGCATACCTTTATCACCTTCTTTCCAACCAGCAGGACACACTTCACCGTGCTGTTGATGGAATGCTAAGGCATCAATCATTCGTAACATTTCATCAATGTTACGACCTAAAGGCAGATCGTTAACAACTTGATGACGAACCAGTCCGTCTTCATCAATTAAGAATGATCCACGGAAAGCAACACCAGCTTCAGGATGCTCAACATCATAAGCTTTACAAATTTCATGTTTAACATCAGCTACCAACGGATAACCAACTGCGCCAATTCCGCCGTCTTTAATTGCGGTATTTCTCCAAGCATTATGAGAAAAGTGAGAGTCAATTGATACACCAATGACGACAACCCCTTTTTCTTCAAACTCTTTCAGACGATGATCAAAAGCGATTAACTCTGAAGGACAAACGAAGGTAAAGTCTAAAGGATAAAAGAAAACAACTGCTTTTTTTCCTTGAGTGGCTTGTTTGAAATTAAAATCGTTAACGATTTCACCATTACCTAATACAGCAGCAGCAGTAAAATCAGGTGCCTGACGACCGACTAAAACTCCCATTATAATCTCCCGTTTATTTTCAAGATTAAAGTTATCAGTTTATACCTGCTCATCAATCATAGCAGGTATTCAAAAGTTTGAAGCTCAACAATACGCTTTATTAGTCAAAAGTCCAAATTGAGCGTATCAATAAGCAATATTGTATTATGCTATTGAGTACTTATTGGTCATAGAAAAATCTAATCTTTCGATACAAACTCAATTGGGATTCAATTTTTCTAACCAAGTATCAATATGAGCAATTCGAGTCAAAATTAAAGGTGATTTAAAAAGCTCGCTTCTGATTCGTCGTTAACAATCTCTTCAACCATTTTTATATTAAGTTTTTCTAATTCTTGCAATACAGGTTCATAAATATCTTGGGTAACAGGAATGCAAACACCTTTTCTGGTTATCTGTCCTTTTAATATCAGGTCAGCGGCAATCGCAGCAGGATATCCAACAGTTTTTGCCATAGCAGAAAAGCCTCCCACATCACCTTTTTCTACCAGCGTTGAGCGATGAAAAATTTTGTTATTATTTTCATCTGTCAAAACAAATCGATGCTGCATGGCAATCATATCTTGTTCATTTTCCTCATACTGTAATTTATCTTGCAACAAGGCACAAAAAGCTTCAATAGGTGATCGCCCAGCAACCGCTCTATCACTAAAACAGTCCATCCAGGCAAAATTTTCCACTAACTCAGGATCGCTATCAAAGCTGCTTTCAAGTTGATCCAGACTCAGATCGGATAACTGGGCTATTAACTCTCGCCAGTTTGATGGTTTAGCATCATTAAATAAAGTATTTGATAGCAAGCCAATCGCTTTGGCTTTATGGATAATGGCTGCAAATCCGGGGTAACGTAATGTGCCACGTAATAACGTCTGAACTTCGGGAATCTCATAAGCCTCGCGATAACCTAACGAGTCTCGATTAGCATAACCGGTTAATTGTAGTTCTTCATTAAAAGGTACATCGCGCATAGACGACAGCAAATCTTTAGCCGCAATAGTCTCCACTTTGCCACGACTGTAATACTTAGCTTCATTTAATACTGCGGTTAAAACAGCCATAGGAGACCAGGAAAACTTATAGCCAAGCGGATTATTATTTGCCTCAGGCGCAGGAATACCACCACACCACGACACTAGTGCCTCAACCTTTTGCTTTTTATCATGCGCTTCATGAATGACTTTCATCGCTGTCATGTGGTCAATGCCTGGGTCTACACCAATTTCATTTAATAAAATAATGTCAGCTTCCTTGGCAGCTTCGTTGAGAGCCCACATGTCTTGATGAGCATAACTGGCAGTCACTAACGGAACCTTTTGTGCAATACAAATACGTGCAACTGCAACATGAAATTGAAATGGAACAAACGAAATGACTAAATCCGCTTTAGCTGCAAGATTGGCTAATTCATCATCATTTGTCACATCAACCTGAATAGGAAATAAATGACTTCTGCCAGCCGCTAATTTTTCAGCTTCACTCAGAAACTGAGACCCAATAGTGATTGTATGTTCTTTTTTATGTAAATAGTCAACTAAAGGCCCCGTCACAAAACCGGCACCTAGTAATAAAATATTAGCCATTGTATTTTTCTCTGTTTTGAGTATGTCTGTATTATGAGTAAAGAATTTGCGGTCGTTAATATTGATAAATATTAATCAAATTGATACTGCTGATGGCAGCAAAGAATAGCGAGTATTGGATAAACTGTAAACCGAAAATTCAATAATTAAAAAAATACGTTTATCCAATAAAACACAAATGAAATGATAGTTTTGAATATAAAATTTATAATTTAAAAAAGGTAATTTTCAATCAAAATTTTATATTCATAAAAAGAATTAAAGATTAATGTATTGACGGAGTAACTCAATTGCATAGTCTCCATCATTATTTCCTAATATACCTGACTTAAACTTTGAAGTGGGTGGTCTTTCACCGACCCAGATTTTCACTAATAAATTATATAAGTCATGAGAATTCTCGACTTGCCCAATAATTCTACCATTGAGTATTACTCGTGTACCAAAAGTATGATGATAATCAAAGCTCAGTTCATCACCCTTTTTGTAACTACCGCTAAAAAACTTAAGAAATTGCGCCAGTTCAGCTTTTTGTGCATTGATATCTTTGCGAGAATTATTGATGCGCAAACTTTCAACTAGTTTTCTTTTAAAGCTACGTGCAGATATTGAGATTTTAGAAGCAAATTTAAACTGCATTCTACGAGCAACCTTAACGCTAAAGAAATCGGCCGTTTTGTCATACTCAACTTTTTCATCCAGATACATCGCACCAATATAATAATCATCATTCAACAGACGGGTTAATCCCATTCCGACCATGACAACTGGACGATCAATAATAGAAACCTTTTGTATAGCAAGCATCTTTTCATTTTCAGACATTTCCTGTGCAAAACAAAAAGAACTGAGAGTCCCCATGAACAATATAATAATTTTAAGATACTTCACAATCACACCCCGACTCTTAAGTCTGCTTGGTTTTATTATTGTTTACCCTGAGATAATTTGAAAAATCAGTGAGTTAAAATTTCCGACCACCTGCCACTGAGCAAATAAATTAAATAATCTGCCAACTCTTGTTTTTATGACAACAAGCTTCAAAGCGACTTGCTTGACATTCCAAATTCTTTTTACACCACTACTTAAATCTAGATGATTTTCAATGGATTAACAAGTAGTTATGGAATTTTACCAAAGATTTCACAATATTATTAAAATTCCCAGTACATTTAGTATTAAAATATTGGTATGCTAACATAGCGGTTGGTTATTTAAGTGTTTTTATAAAATAAAATACAAATGCTTCACAATTTTTAAAAATTTTTAGCTATTATTTTAATAACGCTTAATTACAAAAATTACACGATATTATAGCTGTTTTGATTTACGAGGTTATGCAAATCGAAATTATTCTTATTTTAAATAATAAGTTTCGAGCACATCTGCCGTAGTCAGTCTGATAGTATCTATTCTGATACATCTAGCAGCTATACAAAAAGTTAACGGTGTTACTGGAGTTCGATTAATGTCCTTTCGATTATTTTCTCTAAAAAAGGTTAAACATCAGTTTGCTTATATTAGTTATACGGCATGTTTATTTTTTATTTTTGCAGGTCCCTTAAAAGCCAATATTTCAGCCACTCTTTCTAATAATGAAACAGTCAACCTGATTGGTATTGGTATGTATCAGGAATTACGCAACGATATTTATGTGGGAGCGCTGTTTGGCCCCTCCTCTATTACTGAAGTTGAGCAACTGCTCGATGAATCCGTCGCCAAGCGTATGTCAATTCGATTTTTAACTAGCTATTCTAATCGAAAACTTGCCCGACATTGGAAAGAAAGAATGGCAATGAATAATCCAAGAAGCAGCTGGCAACCCTTAACTCAGCAAATTGTGGGTTTTTCTAAAATATTTAAGCGTCCTGTTGAGCTAAATGATGAACTCAATATTGACTACATTCCAGGTGTTGGGACACAGGTTTATTTAAATTCAACTTTATTTATGACCATCGATAATCACGATTTTGCAGAACTGTTATTAAACGTCTGGCTTGGCAATATTCCGCCAACCAAAGCTTTTAAAAACAGTATTCGAGGATTAGACGACGCCTCAATTAAAGGCAGTTATATTGCACGTTATGAGGGGTTATCTCCAGCTAAAGGCCGTTTTGATAGTGATTTGAACGATTCGACTCAAGTCGCTATTGCAGAAGATAATCCAGCCGAAAATACAACCAATCCTGCCACTAAAGTTGCTCAAAATACGGCAACAAAACCACAAGAAGATAAGCAATCAGCTAACAAACCTGAAACAAAACCTAATGCCAAGAAAGTGGCTAAAGTGGATGAAAAGAAAACGGGTAATAATCAATCACAAAATTCTACTTCCAAAGCTGCTACTGATAATAAAAAAGTAGCTGCGAATAAACCGGACTCAACAACTTTAACAAAACCTGATACCACGCCTGAAATCAAAACTGAAATTAAGCCAGATATCCCCGCCGATATTAAACTTGATCCTAATTTAGTAAAAGTGGCAGATAAAGCAGAAACAAAACCAGCAGAAAAAAAACCAGAAACCAAAAAAATTGCTAAAAAAATTGAACCGGTAATTGATGAGAACTTTTTTGATGCGGATTTGGTAACGGGTTCTTACACTCGGGATTTAATTAATGAAATCAAAAAGCATCAAGAGTATCCTCGTAAGGCGTTGATTGATAGAAAACAAGGCGACGTAACAGCACAGGTTACAATTGATAAAGATGGTGAAATTCTTGATATTGAGCTGATTGAACGTTCGGGTTCGAGAGTTTTAGATCGCGCAGTAAGCCGAATTATTCGTAAAGCAGGGCCTTTTCAAAAAGTTCCTGTTGAATTAAAACTAGAACAGTTTGTATTTGATGTCCCTATTTCATTTAAGCTATAAAATTTAATTGAACTATCAATTTATCTAATAATAAAGACTTTTCAATAAAAAAGGCGCACTTAGGGCGCCTTTTTTATTCGAGAACCACAAGCTCACTAAAAGCTCGTTAATTCTTTGTTCAAACGTTTAAAGTGGTTTCTCATTTAATCTTTTTACTATCTCCAAAAAAACAGAGAACGGTTTAATAACACTATTCGATTCTGACCCATTCGAATCCATATTGCTGATCGGCTAAAATCACACGTGTGGTCTTTTCCAATTCAGCCTGCTGAATAATATTTTTTACCAGCTCGGGACAATTATTTTCTTCACTTAAATGCATGGCTGCCAATAATTTCAAACGACTTTTATTAATGGCATGCAAAAAATTTAATGCTTGCTGATTATTTAAATGCCCTAAATTTCCACCTACTCTGGCTTTTAATGATGCCGGATAATTACCTTGCATTAACATCGTAATATCATGATTAAATTCCAGTAATAAAGCATCACATTCTGCAAAACAACTGATCACATGTTGAGTGACATGCCCAAGGTCAGTCAAAATACCTATTCGATAGTTATCATTATGAAACACAAACTGACAAGCTTCCCTTGAATCATGCGGAACAGCCACTGGTAAAATTTGAATCCCGGCCAACTCAAAGGAATCATGAATATTAATTAAGTTAAGTGACCGAATTTTATCGGCACGCGGATGCAGACTGGTCCCTGGGCTCATCCATACCGGAATATTAAACTTATTTGAAAAAACAGGTACGCCATTAAAATGATCACTGTGTTCATGAGTGACTAAAATAGCATTAATATCGGCAGGCCTTAATTCAAGGGTAGTTAACCTCGACTCCAGCTCTTTAGATGAAAATCCGCTATCGACCAAAATAATACTTTGATCAAATTGAATGAGTGTTGCGTTACCTTTGCTCCCTGATCCCAGAGAGCAAACTTTTACATTGGACAAGGGACAGTGTCACTTATTTTTTATCACTAAATAACTTGTTTAGTTGGGGGTAAAGCTTAACCATGGTCTCGGCATTGAGTGGTGTCCCCTGACCATCGCGAAATACAATTGCGGTAAGCTCTCCAACGGTTGTTACCGTTACCTGATAGTCGCCAGATTCTAACGGCAACGGGGTTTGTTCTTCATCGAATAACGAGGCAAAAAATCCTGGTTCCTCATATTCATAGGCAATAAAGTAAGTCATCAAGCGCCGATCACGATCTTTAACATCAAAGTCTAATGCTTCGAGAACTTTGGGTAATTTTTCCCAAACTAAAGCCTTATCTGTTTCAGTAACCAGGGCCGCATTATTGTTGTCATCATGAGCTAACTGAACTTTAAAACCAGCAACTACCGCATTTTTAGAATTGCGATCACGTTCAATGGTTGCTGTATCGTAATGAGCAATAATAAGATTTAGCATTTCAGCGGAATCATGCCAGTAATTGGCCATATCTTGCCACTTATCCGTATCATCATTAAACATTTGAGCCGCAATTCGCTCAACAGTAATTTGTTTTTCATCTTTTAAAATACCTTCACTTAGCGCGATACGAAATTTGGCTTTAAATTCATCAATATCGTCTTCGCCAGCGATGCCTAACCAGACGCCACGCTTGTCCACCGCAACCCATTCCGTTTCTAATACGCGATTAGCTTTATCGCGGCGACTGAACTTTACGCCTTGTTCAGTAAATAAATTAATGATGGTATCCCATAAAAACTCTTCGTTTTCAACGATATAAATTGCAGGAACTGGCGACTGCTTGTTTGCTCGAATATTATCCAATACATCTAAAATTTGAGCTGGTGCTACCAGACTGATATCTTTACCGCTAGGGGCATTTTTAGCCTGTTCACCAATGGCAGGAACGACCGTGTAGTTAACATTATTTTCATGTTTCAAATGGGGTGGGATTTTTAAAGGCGCAGTTTCTTTCGCTTTTAGGTAATCATAAGAAGTATCTTTAATTAAACCATCTTCGCCATAAAATAAGCTACATGCAGACAACAAACTTGCTAAAGCGAATAGACTGATGATTTTTATCAAGTTCAAAACTGTTACTCCAATACCCTGAATTTCTCTTAAGTAAACTAACTGATTATTTTAAGTGCTTACTTTTGCTGGTGTGCTATGTTACTTGCAGGTGGAAAGCAACTCAAGCAAAAAAGATTCACTATCAACCGCCAATATGACCTGAACTGCGCCAGATGGTTCCTGAAAATACTGAATTTGGTATGATTAGAGCCAGCAAATCAGGCAAAGTTACAGTCAAATACAAAGTTACGATTAAATATTGTGAGGTATACCGCTATGAAAGCGAAAAACCTCATCCTTACTGAGTATCAGCTCAGCCTCTTTCTCTAGCATTTTATCAACCTGTGGTGAAATATCGTTTGCACAATAGAGTTGAGCCAATTGGAGATAATCTTCAAAATGACGAGATTCAGACTTAAGTAAATAACGATAGTATTTGGCTAGTTCAGGTTCTTTATCTTGCAGGTAAGGCACCAGGCTGGCAAAACGTTCACAGGAGCGAGCCTCAATAATGCCACCAATAATACAAAAATCTACCAGTTTATCGGGCTCATTATCACGCGCCAGCTTACGCAGACTTGATGCATAACGCGATGGTGAAAGTATGGAATAAGTAATTTTACGCTGAGTGAGCATTTCAAAGACTTGTTCAAAATGCAATATTTCTTCGCGTGCCAATTGCGCCATTTTTATCTGAAGTTGCTCATATTCGGGGTACTTAAACATTAAGCTGAGTGCAGTTGAAGCTGCTTTTTTCTCGCACTTGGCATGATCGATTAACAAAATATCTAAATGCTCAGCGGCATATTCCAGCCACGATGCGGGCGAATCACAATGAAGAAAATTTCGAACTGGTGAAATATCCATAAAACAACGAAACCTAGTGACGTACAAAGGCCGCGATTATAGGGGATTTATGGACTATTTTCGAGCATTTCACGATAACTAATTACTAATCATGCGTTTATCATAATTTATAACTTGAGTTGTTTAAAACGTTTAACTAATTGCTTAACCTGCTGTTCATCAGCACTTGAAGCCGCATATTGAAGCGCAATATATTCATCAAGTAAGTCAATAACATGACGGAAGTGATATTTTCTGATTCGTCCCAGTTTTGCCTTTAACTCGGCAGGACCAAGCGAAGGATCATACCCAATCACTTTTTGCTTAGCTAATTTTTGCTGTAACAAGTCAAATTGTCTCGCCAATGGCAAACTTGAGCGGCGTTTCCTCAATATTTGAAATCCAGCCATACTCGCCAATCCCAAAACAACCAGCACCATCAAAGTCATTAGTTGCTGATTGGTCATTCCTTCGAGTCCTAAATGAGAGAACAGTTGTTGTTGCTTTGACTCATTGTAATCGAGGATCCAGTCATTCCAGTTGGCGTTAACCTGATCGACCCAATATTCCATCGACTTTATCCAGTCAACGGCGCCAAGTTCAACAACCTCAAAATCACCAAACAACCTTTCACGTTGCCGGTAATCATTTAACAATTGAGGCTCAACCCTGCTGGGATCAATTGCGCCAGTTGGATCAACTCGAATCCAGCCTTGTTCTTTTAGCCAAATTTCTACCCAAGCATGTGCATTCGAGTTACGCACAATCCAATAATCTGTAAGCGTATTTTGCTCTGCGCCTTGATAACCGACCACGACACGAGCCGGAATACCTGCTGAACGCGCCAGAAATACCAATGCTCCAGAATAATGTTCACAAAACCCCCGTTGATTATCAAACCAAAAACTATCAACTGTATCCTCTGACATAATCGGTGGGGTTAAAGTATAGTGAAATGGCTGTTGATTAATATGTTGTAGAACCTGATTTATAAACGCCCAGTCACTATCTAAACGATTACGCTGATTTAGCGCCCATGTTTTTGCTCGAGGATTACCAGAACCAGGTAACTGAGTATAAAATGCCTTTTGGCTGTCGGTTAATTCTGGCTCAATTATTAATTTCGGATAAGACGAGGCCGTAAATCTTACTCTATCGATCAAATGAAAGTCACTTCGCACCGAATAGTCACTTTTTAACTGGCCTTTATCAGGCAAAATTACAGGGCGATCTAATAACACCAGATAATCTTGTTGAGTTGGCTCTAGTGTGAT
The DNA here is from genome assembly GCF_040719265.1 of Aliikangiella maris. Lineage (NCBI taxonomy): Bacteria > Pseudomonadati > Pseudomonadota > Gammaproteobacteria > Oceanospirillales > Pleioneaceae > Aliikangiella > Aliikangiella maris. The sequence goes on from NZ_JBFDAH010000003.1 coordinate 211,430, forward strand.
GGCGTATTCAACCAAATCAGTTTGACTCAAACTGTCAGGATTTGCCGAAATATTGACTGGTGGACGAGCGGTCCAGGATATGCCATCAAACTTATCCAGGGTTAACACACGCCAATATAAGTCTGCTTCTGCTGGGAGTTTTCCATTAAAAACAACCCGAAAAGCAACTTCATCTGATAATTGTAACCCGCTAATCTCACCAGGGCTCATACTATCGGAAATACCACTTGATGCACTGCTTTCTCCCGGCATTCGCCAAATTGGTCCACCGAGTCTGGGAAAAAATACAAACAACACCAACATAATGGGAATAGCCAGTAATAAATAACCTGCTAGACGTTTTAATAAGCGAGAGAACTGTCGACCGAAAATCGGATAGCGCTGAATACTATGAACGGCGACAAATGCATATAACAATAGAACCACCGGAACAAACTGATAAACGGCAATAGCTAAACTTTGCGAAAATAAAAAGCCGGTCACTAGCATAAAAAAGCCAAAGCTTAATACTAAATTCGCATCTTTAATATTTTTCACTTCGAGTATTTTTAAACCATACATCGCGGTAATTAGCGCAATTCCCGCTTCTTTTCCGGTAAATTTTTGAAATACGGCATACACGCCACCAATGGCAACCAGCGTAATTGCTAATTTAATCCAGCGATGAATCACTAATTGCCGATAAAAAGCCCAATACACCATGACCACCACTAAAGTGTTTAACAGTGCAATCCAAGCAGGTACAAAAAAGTAAAGTGGCAATAACACGGCTTGATGAGCCAACAGCACTGCCGGCAGAAATATCTGTCGACTTTTAAATTGTGATTGAGAAATAAAATCGATCATCGGCCAGGTTATCGTATTAAAATCAACATCAGAACTCTCCTTACTTAAGCTACTGGTGTCATAAACTGTTTTTCAGTTAAATGAGCGTCAAGCTGATAGCAAGCCAGTAATTGCAAACAATGGGAGCGATGCACTTCGCCTTCATCAAAAGCGACAGAATTGTCTGGTAGCTCAAGTGCAAAAGCTAACTGAGCTTTCGCGGCTTCAATCACAAGAAATGTTAAATAACTTAATCGCAATTCTGGTGCGACACCTGGAAAATCATTCCAAGAAAAGCAAATGCGGCTAGCCTGATAGCCATTAAATTCACGAATAAACAATCCTCTTTCCCTAGCAAAAGCCTTCCAGTCGATTCGACTTAATGGCTCCCCTGCCTGATAAGGTTTCAGCCCATATAAATCATCAACTCCCTCAGCTTTTTGTCCCTCTTCATCCGTTTGAGTACCAGCCAGTTGAGAAAACTCTGGCGGCTCAACCGGTTTAGGATAAACCAATACATCTTGCTGTAACTGAATATAAGCCCAGGTTCGCAGCCAACCGAATGGATAAATGCTCGACACCATTATTCCGGGCATGATTAACCTGCCGCGCTTTAATGTATCGAGATAAATATCCAAAGACACCGTTTGTTCAGCCGGAATATCAATAAATTTCAATTGCTCATAAGACAAACCTAAGCCTACCGTATGATGATTACGACCAGCCCGATCAGTACACATCACGCTGACTCGATTGACAGAATCTGCAAACAACTCATCGGGGACACGCACTGTAAATTGAATATCCTGTATATTTCGATAAGTTAAGATTACACTCACTAACCCTATACTGATTAATAAAAAGGTTAATAAAAATGCCAAATTATTTTGATAGTTAGTCGCGCCTATCAACATCAATAATACAATGACAATCAGTAGATAGCCTTCGCGAGTTGGCCAAATATAAGTGGATCGTTGATTGAGCTCTACCCTTTCGCCAACAGGCATGCGATTGCGAAAAAATCGCCTGAATCGCCATTTTAATCCAGTAGTTGGTTTGCTCAGCATTTCGCCACTCTACCCAGTAATGTAATATCGTTTTAACGAGGGATCGCTGTCGAATGAAGGATAGCCTCCAAGGGAGATTCGCTTGACTGTTGCGTCGCATTTTGCGCTGTTAAGCGATGGCCAACAACCGCAATCCACACAGCCTGAATGTCCTCTGGTAAAACAAAATCTCGCCCGGCAAGATAAGCCCAAGCTTTAGCAGCCCTGAGTAATGCCAATCCGCCTCTAGGTGATAATCCATGCGACCAGTGTTGGCTATTTCTGGTTGCCGAAACTAACAATTGTAAATAATCGAGTAACGTTTCAGAAACCACTACTTTGGCAATCGCGTGTTGACAAGCCAGTAATTTTTTACCATCCAGTATTGGCGGTAAACTGGCAATTTGAAAACGAGTATCTTGTCCTTTAAACAATAAGCGCTCAACTTCTGGCTCAGGATAGCCTAGAGATAAACGAATTAAGAATCGATCCAGTTGTGATTCAGGTAAAGGATAAGTGCCAATCTGATGAAAAGGATTTTGAGTAGCAATAACAAAAAATGGTTCTGGTAGCGGGCGGCTCACCCCTTCTGAAGTGACTTGATACTCTTCCATGGCTTCTAACAGCGCACTTTGCGATTTTGGCGTTGCCCGGTTAACTTCGTCGGCTAGAATGACCTGAGTAAAAATTGGACCCTGATGAAATTTAAAGCTTTCATCGCTGCGCTGATAGATAGCAGATCCGATAATATCAGCAGGTAGTAAATCGCTGGTGAATTGAATTCGTTGAAAATCTAATCCTAAAATTTTTGCTAACGCATGAGCGAGCGTTGTTTTACCCATGCCAGGTAAATCTTCTATCAACAAATGGCCTTTGGCTAATAAACAGACTAAAGCCAGTTTAATTTGGTGTTCTTTTCCTAAAATAATCTCGTTAAGCTGCCAAACTACCTGCTGTAACTGCTGCCGCATTATATTTTTTCCGAATAACTGATTAATTTCAAAGTCTTATTTAAAATCATGGATGAAGCACCCAATAATTGCAAGCCACCATTAAAGAATTGAGTCACAATTATTCGACTTTCAGTTATTTATCTGAATTTTCAATCGCTTTATCGCAACTCAATTTTTGCCTTGTGCCTCAACGCAAGTCAACACAAGTCAATTCGAGTTTAATAAAAGCCATCGTTGTAAGTATATATTGAAACTAATAAATAGCGCTTTTCGCTGTGCGTGTAAAACTTAACCACTCGTGCTCAGCTCATCCCACTGAACAGCTAACAAACTGTCTATTACTGATTCTGCTTGCGATAGATATCCACCACCAAACAAATTTGCATGATTTAAAATGTGATACAAATTATACAAATACTTACGTTGAGCATATCCCTTTTCAATTGGCATAATTTGCTGATAGGCATTGAAAAACGCTTTACCTGGGCTACCAAATAATTCCAGCATCGCCAGTTCAGCTTCATGATCGGCATAATAACAAGCAGGATCATAAATAACAGGCTGTCCGGCCAAATCAAATGCATAATTTCCAGACCACAAATCACCATGAATTAAAGACGGTCGACAATTTCTTTGTCTTAACATTTCGGGAATGCTTGCCATTAATTGATTACCCTTATTGAGCAACCGACAATTGACATTTTTTTGTGTTAATAAATTTAGTTGAAACGCAATTCGGTGCTGACTGAAAAACTCGGCCCAACTTGCGCAGGGTCGATTGATTTGTGGTGTTAACCCAATATAGTTATCGCCTATCCCACCAAATTTTTCTCCGTAATTTTGATGAAGCTTAGCTAGTTGCTTACCAAAAAGCGCTTTATCGCCAGATGATTGCATATCGATAAAAGGTAAAATTATAAAACTGTAATTCTCAATTACTCCGCTAACCAGTACCTTGGGAATTTGAATTTGCCGAGTTTTTGCTATCAGTGCAATATTGTCGGCTTCACAAGCCAGCATGGAGTAACACATTGACGAATTCAATTTTATAAAGTAATCGCGTGTGGCCGTTTTAATTCGAAACGCCTGATTAATATCGCCACCACTAATGGGAATCATTTTTAAAATTTCAATTCGAGATTGCTCGACTTCTGCCAGATATGTTTGTAATTGTTAAATCAAGCTCGTCTTTAGGTTCATGGTTTAGCCAGTATTTAAATCTTTGATTAATTGGATGATTAAGTTAGTTTGTTCCGTTTATTGAAAACTAGCGTAACTAGTACACTCAAAGTATCGTCATTTAATACTTGAGTCAATCGGCTGTGATTTCCTTTAAGCATCATCGATATTATCCGCACTATCAGCTATCGAGGATGATCTTATGTCATTTATCAAACGACTTTCTATACAGCTTTTTTCAAAACTGGATGATGCGGTAACCGAGTTAGAAAATCATGATGCACTGATAGGTGCAGCAATCAATCAACAAAAACAAAAGGTTTTTATCGCTAAAAAACAACAAGCCAATTTAAATCTGCATATTAATCAAATTCAGGAAACTTTGCATACGACTCAAAAAAAACAACAACAATGGCATCAGCGAGCGCAACAACAGATTGTTAGCGATCCTGAAAAAGCCAAAGAGTGTATCCACCGTCAATTACAATTAACTCAACAAATTGAGAAATTACAGCAAACTCTGCAAGCCTATCAAACAGCACAAGCACAACTCACCGCCGACATTCAAAGGTTCGAGCAGGATATCTGGCAACACCAACAAAAACGAGATTTACTAAAAACGCGACAAAGCCGGCTATCACTTCAAACCAGCTCACAACATGAGGCTACCGGCAATATCATTAATGATTCATTCAACCGTTGGGAAGCAAACATCATGGCAACCGAAAGTAACAGTATCAATCGTTTAAATAGCATCGATTTAGTGTCAGCAGTTAATAGCGACAATCATCTGGAACAATCATTTTTAGAGGCCGAATATGCCGAAAAAATACAAGCTGAATTTGAGCAGCTAATCGCTTCGCAACAAGCACAATACGGAGCTAACAATGACTAGTTCAATATCAACCAACTCGCAGACTAATGAAACATCTATTTTTCAAGATTGGCAACAATCAGAAAAATTCGCGCACCCCCCCGAGCAGAAACATCAATCAAGTTGGCTGAATTATTTACCAATTCTACTACGCAGTCTTGGCGGCTTTGCCATATTAATCGCTTTATACAGTTTTGTATTGCAAGGCTGGCAAACACACGGAGATGGCATACGCTATATCATATTTTTAACTCACACGCTGCTATTAGCAGTCATCGCCTTACTCATTGGAAAATATTTGAAAGAATCAAAAGGCGCAAGGTTACTATTATCTTTATCATTAATTTCTATCCCAATAGACTTTGTCATTTCTGGCGCATTCATTCAGGCTTTCCAGTCATCAACACTCACCGACGCAAATCAACCATTCACCTGGCAACCACAAAGTTTGAGCCTGACCATAGGATTATGTTTAGCAACATTTGTTGTTAGCACCCCGATTATTTTGTTTGGTTTCAAGGTATTCAACCGCCACTTAAACAAACAAGCCAGTCTACTTTTCATTGCTATCAACTCGTTACTATTAATTCCCATAAGGGATACATTGTTTATTACCACTTTTGTTTTCATTTGCACATCAAGCCTATTGTTGTATTACCATTTTTTAGCAAAAAAACAAATTGCAATGAAAACACTCGAAGGAAAATTTCTACTAACATTACAATTTTTACCGGTTTTATTATTACTTGGTCGTAGCTTTTGGCTTTATCACATGGATTCGCTTCTGACAGCATGCAGTTGTTTAGTCGGTTTTGTATTAATTCGACAATTTAGTTTTCCATTAACAGAAAAATCCAGGCAGAGACAACTCCTCGAAGGCATTTCTTTAGTATTAATATTTATTGGTGTTCTTAACTTTGTTATTGTTTTTGAGAACTATCTACCTGATGCGCTCAACATGATCTTTTCATCCTTGATTGGTGCATTGATGCTATTTGAAATGTCTGCCAGAACAAAGCTACGTCAGCTACATTACCGGCTATTAGCCAGTTTATGTTTGCTTTATGCTGGACTAGTCAATTACTTTTTGATAGGTGACTCATTAGCAATTTATTTAACATTAATATTTGGCATATCACTATTAACCGTGAGTGTTTTATTACAGCAAAGAGCTTTATTTATCAGCGGAAGTCTATTAACTCTAATTGGCATGTTTAACTTTTTGGGTGAGCTGCTCTTCCATTTCGAGTTAAATCATTGGGTTGCTTTAACGCTCATTGGTATCTGTTGCATTATCACCGGCTCAATGATTGAAGCTCATTACCAACGAATTAAAAGTTGGATTAGTAACAAAAACCAATATTTTCTAGCCTGGTAAATCATATTGTTAAAATTTCATTGACAGCCACTAGCCGTTTGGAAGTTAGTTCAGGATGAATTCAACAAACTTGTGTTTTCATCCTGATGCTTTCACTTTTACATTTTAAACGCTAAGCTTACAATGTATGCTCAAATCAAAATTATTAAATAATCTGGATAAAATTTATGCAATTGAAACGATTAATCCCACTCTTTTCAATACTCTTTAGTATTTTTTCCATTATTTGGTTAACTGGCTGCGCATCAATGTCAGAAGGTGAATGCCGAACCGCCGACTGATATCAATCAGGCTATAATGACGGACTGTTAGCCAGAGGCCAAAGAATAGACCAGCATTATAACGCCTGCAAAGAATACCAGGTTAATGTAGACCACCAGCAATATCGAAAAGGTTATTTTGATGGACTCAAACGCTACTGTATTCCAGCTAATGGTTGGAAACGAGGTATGCAAGGAACAGATTATCATCATTTTTGCCCCACCAATTTAGAACGGGCGTTTTTAGCCGCTTATAAAGAAGGAAAGATTTACTACCTCAACAACCTGCAAATTAATCAGCTCATTGAAGAAAAAAGCCAGTTAGAAGATCAAGTGACCAGCGAAGGAACAGGATTGTCCAAAGAAGCTAAACTCAATATGCTACGTGAAATCAGCGTACTCGAAGAAGAAATAGAAAGCTTGACCGAACAAAACCAATTTGAACTCGATAAAGCCAACCATAAAGGGTGGCATTACTAATCTTACATTGAACGTATTTTATCTCAAAAAACTGCAACAATCTCTCGCCACTTCAATATGAAGTGGCTTTTTATTGGCCTTAATAATGCTCATTTCAACATTACTAAGCGCACCCTCAATTATGCTAGTGTTGCTAGCACTTCTCTTACTACTATCCGCACCGCTTCTATTTGTATTGTTCTTATTTACAGTTTTCCTATCCGTGCTTACCTTATATTGCTCGAGGAATTACGGTTTAGTTTATCCCGATTAAACTGTGCCTTAGTTAATTCATTATTGATTTTTCGCTGCCCTTTCACTAAACAATTTTTCAATGCATTAAGCGAAATGGGTTTAATTAATACATCGTGAAATAGTTTTGTATCACTGGCAAATTTATCAGAAATGAGAATATCCGATGAAGCTAAAACAATTTTCAAATTATCATATTGAGCATTTTTGCGAATCATTTTTGCCGCAGTCACTCCACCCATCTCAGGCATTTGCATATCCGTAATGACTAAATCGTAATATTTATTCGCGACAGCAGCCAGCACTTCTTTGCCATTGGAAACAACATCCGGTTGATAACCCAGTCGACGGCAAATATGCATCAACACTTTTTGATTAACGGCATTATCATCGGCTATTAATATATGCATAGGATTTTGCTTGGCAAACTCCGCTTCATTTTCCAGCTCACGTGCAACCAATCGCTTACCTTTTGCTGAATACAAACTAACAAATGCATTCTTTAACGCACTAAATTTAAGTGGTTTAGAAATAATATGATCATAACGCTGTAAATAGCCTTCATGATGCTGACTGATAACTTTGGGTGTACAAATAATAAAAACCGGAATATTCTCGTACTCTGACGATGATTTGCAATATTCAATAAATTTTTTAGCTTCAGAATCTTTAAAGGCATGATCAACAATAATTAAGTCAGGTCGGTTATTTTGAGTAAGATATCGCCATCCTGATACAAAACCGGTTTTTAAGGTAATATTAAGTGACATACTCGCTGCCAAATAACTGAACGTTTTATCTAAAAAATAATCCGGAGTTAGTAACAACAGTTGTTTATCGAGCAACAAGTCTATTGATTTTATCGTATTAATACTTGGTGAGTTTGTCGGCAAATCAACTTCAATTGAAAAGTAGAAGCTAGTACCGGTATGTCCATCACTGTCAACTTTAATTCGCCCTCCCAGATTTTTAATAATACGTTGACTAATCGTTAATCCCAAGCCTGTTCCACCGTATATTCTTGATGTACTATCATCAGCTTGAGAAAACTCCTCAAATATTTTTGTTTGTTTATCAATAGGTATACCTTTTCCGGTATCTTGAACAGCAAAGGTTAACTGACGCTTTGAGGCACTAATTTTTTTACCTGATATCAGCACCGTTATGCTGCCCTTTTTGGTAAACTTAAAAGCATTCCCAACCAAATTAACAATCACTTGACGTAGTCGCGTTGAATCAGAAATTATTTCCAAAGGCACATTGTTATTCGCCACAAGATTCAACTCGAGTTTTTTCTCATCAATTTCTTTAACAAAAATATCTAGCGCTTGTTCAATACAATCACGTAAATTAAATCTGACTTTTTCAATCGTCATTTTGCCCGCTTCCAGCTTGGACAAATCGAGAATATCATTAACAATGTAAAGCAGGTTTTCACCACTTACCTTTATCATGTCAATGTAGTTCATTTGCTCTTTAGTTAACGGCAGTTCGCTCAAAATACCAGCGGTACCAATCACACCATTTATCGGCGTACGAATTTCATGACTCATCATTGCCAGATATTCCGACTTTGCCTGGCTGGCTTTTTCCGCCATCTGTCGTTTATCTTCAGCCATTTGTTGCCGGGCAGTCGCTGTTTGCTTTTCAGCCTCAATAGTTTTAATTTGCTGATTAGCAATTTCTGTTTGATATTTTTCTTTAATTAATTTGTACCGCTGATAAATAAACAGACAAATAATCAACACCATACTACAGACATATAAACTATAAGCCCACCAGGTTTTCCAAGGTGCGGGCAGTACGGTAATTGCAACTTGTCGTGCCTGTTCATTCCATAATCCATTTTTGTTTGTCGCCTTAACTTTAAAAACATAATCTCCTGCATCAAGGTTGGTAAAAGAAGCAAATCTTTTATTGGCATCTGTATAAATCCAGTCTCGATTAAACCCTTCCATTTTATAAGCATATTGACTACGCATCGGACTATCAAAATCCAACGTTGAAAAGGTAAATCCAAATACGTTTTGATGATAATTCAATGTAATATGGGGGGTATATGCAATCACTTGATTCAATGTCGCTTTATCATCTGCCATTGGTAAGACTTTACGATTAAATAAGGTAAACTCATTAACCCAAATATCCGGTACTTCACGATGCAAAGTAACCTTGTCAGGATGAAAAAAGTTAACTCCTGCTGCCCCCGCAAAATAAATCGTTCCATCTTTTCCTTTTGTTTGAGCTGCAGTAAGATATTCACCTGGCATTGCGCCATCATAAATATCAAAGTTAAAAACCTCACCCGTCTTACCATCAAGACGACTTATTCCATTTGATGAAGTCAGCCAGATAATATCATTGTCATCAACAACTAAATTATCAATCGCATTGCTGAGCAAACCATCTTTGACCGAGTAATTTTTAACCACGAGCCGGTGATTTTTCCAGCTTAACTTATCGACCCCACTGCCGTAAGTCGAATACCAAATATTTCCTTGTGAATCTTCATCTATCGCCGATGTGTTATTATTACTGATTTTATTTTTACTGTTCGACGGTTCCATGTCAGCAGCCATGAAACGCGTAACTTCATGAGTGATCGGGTTAATTCGGTTTAGCCCAGCATCATTAGTTCCAATCCAAACCTGACCATGGCTATCGACTAATGTAGCGTTGAAACCAATATTATTTGAACTTAAACTATTTGAATTATTAGGATCATGTCGGTAATGTTTAAATTCACCAGACAAAACATGCAGTCGACTCACCCCACCCGATCGACTGCCTATCCATAAAGTCCCTTTTGGATATTCAGTCAATGCAACAATATTATTACTGGCGAGCGAATTTTTATTCTCTTTATCATGCTGGTAATGATGATAGCGTCCATTTGCTTCATCAACCAAGTAAAGTCCATTTGCTCCAGATGCAAACCACTTACGATTTTCCGAATCAATAAATGTCCGATTAATAATATCGTTTTTCCAACTCTTACCTGTCCCTGGAAATTTATCAATTATTTCAAATTCGTTCGACTGACGCTTCCAATGAATCACCCCATATTTTCGTGATGTCATCCACAAATCACCAATAGCATCTTCAGCCACACTGCGCACTGTGGTCGAAGGAAATCCATCTGGTTTTTCTGGATTATAAGTTAACCAGTTAAACTGTGTTGAAGAAAGTTTTAACTGGTTTAGCCCTTTCCACCAGGTACCAACCCATAAATAATTTTTATCTTGTAGCAAAGAATACGCATCACGGTTACTTAAACTGGTTATGATACCAGGATCACTTTTATGCAATATCGACTGCCCCGTTTGTTTATTCAAATAGGCAATCCCCTCACCGACCAATGCTATCCATAACCCATACTTATCGGCCGCAATAATATCAGGTACAATGTCCGAGGCAATTTGAAAGTGTGCCGTTTCATTATTTTGATAATGAATAAAGCGGTTTTCTTCAGGAAAAAAATGATTAATTCCGCCACCTTTTGTACCTATCCATAATGAATCGTCACTATCGATAAATATTTTGGTGACATCATTGTGCGATAAACTATTGGGATTTTCACTTTGATGAGTAAAGTGTGTAAAACGCTTACTATTCGGATCAAACTGGTCCAAACCGGCTCCAGGTACTTTCATAAATGGATAGCTGCTTAATGCAATCCAAAGCTTTCCTTGGCTATCTTCATTTATATGTTTAATATTGTTACCGCCAATAGACTCAACAACCTCGGGGTTATGTTGAAAACGCTGAAAGCGTTTGCTATATGTATTAAATAAATTTAATCCACCGCCGTTAGTTCCCACCCAAAAGCGTTTTTGGCTATCAATAAATAGTGAGGTAACTTCATTATTACTCAATGAGTATGGATCATTAATATCATTTTGAAAACGAACAAAACGGTCGGTCTTGGGATCGAGTCGATTGAGCCCACCGCCGTAGGTACCAATCCACAAATAGCCTTCGGCATCTTCAATAATGGTATAAACAAAATCATCTGACAGACCATGCGGATTTTTTGGATCAGCCCGATAAGTATGAAACTGATAACCATCAAACCAACTTAGACCACTTTGTGTTCCAACCCAAATACGACCATCAGAAGACTTTAAAATACAAAATATTGTTGCCTGTGGTAATCCTAGATTGCTGTCCAAATGTTTAAACTTTAGTGGATCAAAGGTATTTAACTGCTTTTTATCAAATAACGATGGAGAATTTTGAGCGAAGGCTAGCGATTGACTGACAGCGCAGATAATAAGGAAAAAAGTAAAAATTTTAGTGATTGATTTATACATCTTAACGCTGGTTAACTGACTCTGAGTCGCTTTCGCGTAATAAATACTGATTTACAGTATAGTTCAAGCAGCTTGCTTTACTTATATTTCATTTACCAATATAAACACACTGCTTTTATAACATTGACAGAGCTCATAGTGAGTTTTGGGATTAAAAAGTAAATTTTTGTGCGTTTTACCTTCAACTTTTTATTATTGTCTATACTAAAAAGAATATTATTTAATCGCTCATGCGCTATTAAATCTCGATTTATTTATCGCCTTATTTCGGTACTTTTAAACTATGAGTCGTTCACGCCAAGATGACATCAAAAATGCAGGTCTAAAATCCAGAAACGCACTGGCCTGGTTGAGAGACAATCAACTGCCTGCCGAACCAATTTGCTACACCATTGCCTATGAGTATTTATATACCGATAATAATCAACTGAAAAAACAGGTAGACGAGATCGATTTATCGGCAGACAATTATCGAGAAAAGTTAAATGAGGTATTTGAGAACAGTATTCTTAGCAGCAAAAATCAGCAACTTTCAATTTTTGGCGATCATGATGATCAATATGTTTGTGAAATCCTGAGTTTATTAGTCAAGAATTATGATCACAACGAAGACATATCAGACGCAGTTGATAAAATAAAGACCATTATCGGGCAAAATAAAAATCAAGCGGATGAAGATGAATCGCTTGATGTTGAGCATCCTCTCGATAATTATTTAAAAGTGAGAGATAACACTTCGCAAGACAAACTAACAAACTGCCTTGATTTTAGTGGTTTAAAACACACTGTGGCAGAAGCCTCAATACATGATGAACTGTTTCCCATGTCAATTTTACGTGTAAATATTGATCGCTTTAAATTAATCAATGACGTTAATGGCACATTTATGGGAGATAACGTATTAAAACATTTAGTCAAACTGTTTATCAGTACTACCAAAGGCAGTGATTTAGTATCACGCTATGAAGATGATGAATTCATTGTGGTACTCCCTAAAACCCCGCTAAAACAAGGCTTGATGGTTGCTGATAATTTACGCAAAAAAGTTATGGGCATCAGCCTGAAAAAGAAAGGAAATACCAATGTTGTCAAGTTAACCGTATCCATTGGTGTCGCTCAATATGAGCGAAAATTAAATTTTGAAGATGTTTTAATTAAAACTAAAAAATCCCTTAATCGCTCTAAAGATCTTGGGCGTAACAGCATCAATAGCGAAGACTAAATTTTCAGTTTTCACATAAACCTACCTGGATATTCTAAATAACCTCGTCATTGTCAACCGCTAATATCAATAGCCTACATGATTTGACATATTTATGACATTTTTTTACATGTCAACAAACATTAATAAATATCTGCCATTATTTTATTTTTCGCAGTATTCTAATAATAAATCTGACAATGATATCTAATCAATTTAAGTGCATATTTGTACATGTCCCCAAAACTGCCGGCCAAAGTGTCGAACTGTTTTTTCTTAACCTCCTTCAACTTACCTGGAAACAAAAAGATCAACTATATATTAAAAAAAATAGCGATCCTCAATGTGGTCCATCGAGATTAGCCCATTTAACTGCCAGTGAATATGTTGATTGCGGGCATATTGATCAATCAACATTTGACAGCTATTTCAAATTTGCTTTTGTCAGAAATCCTTGGGAGCGCTTGGTTTCTGAATATCTTCATAAAAAAATTGATCGAAAAATGTCACTTAAAGAATTTGTCTTTAACGGCCTGCCAGTAAAAAACAATTTCTGTGATAAATATCGTCATATCATTCCACAATACAATTACTTGTTTGATAGCCAAGGCAAGCAGCTAGTAGACTTCATTGGTCGATTTGAAAATTTACAACACGATTTCGATTGGGTTTGTCAACAGCTCAATATTGCACAAAGTGAACTACCTCATCGTAATTCTTCTTTTAGTCCGCGTCGTTTATTGTTGCGTAAATTACGCCATTTATTCTCTAGTAATAATCGAATTAAAAAGCATTACACCGAGTATTATGATAATGAGCTACACGATTATGTTGCCAAAATGTACGAGGTTGACATTGCTCAATTTAATTATAGCTTTAGTAACAAGGACTTTATTACTTCGACAGTAAATCACAATAATGCTCGATTATCAGATCGCATTTTAATGCAAGACAGTTAAATAATAACGACAAACATTCAAGTCTATAAAAGGTTTTGCTCACCCAACTAAATTAACCCCATGCTTTACACTGTGTCGGTGTTAAAAATATTGGCTTTAAAACGACATAAATTCAATATAAAATCGGTTAGTGGTTGACTTAAACCAGTACTTCTTCATCAGTTTTTCACACCGTTTCACTCTTGAATTTCCTCTCTTATTTAGCAAACACAATGATTTAGCTACAAAATGTTACTTGTGCTACGATTTTAAGTCCATTAGGATAGGTTGTATTGGCTAATAGTTAGCCAACAAAGCCATATTAATGGTCATTCATCACCTATTATCAAAATGATATAAAGCCACAAATTTGTGCGTTAAACCTGTCAACAAATTAGGAATGTTATTCATACAAGAAAAACCAATATTTAATACCAAAAAACAGAATTTTATTTATTTTTAGCTTGTAAAATATAATTTTATTATATTTTTAACAGAGTTCAACAAATCATAAGTTAATCGAAATTTCAATTATAAATAATTGTAAATTATTGCCGATATAAAAGCCTGGTAAAGCATTTTCTCCTGGGATAATATCTCAAAACTGGTATATATAGGACTGTCTATTTTGAAAAACCGAGCAAAAACATTTTTCGCCATCACAGGGATGGCAACATTATTATTCGCCTGTCAATCTAGTAACGATAGTAAAGACACTACACAAAACACCGCCACCGACACAACGAGTTCATCAACGACTGTGACAGAACAGGCTCCGCCTCCTTTGATGAAAACCGATCCTGAAATGCCAAATTGTGCGCAAAGTTCTCCGCCAATTTTGGACACCAGTAAAATAGAAAATATGTTAATTAAAGAAGGAAAAATAACAACAGAGATGGATCAAAAACAGCGACAAAAAATTGTCAATGATTATATAAATTCCAAAAGAAATGCTTACAAAATGTGTAAGCCCAAGGGGAAATAGCACCATGATCAAATTGAAAAATTTCTTCGCTCAATCAGTTGTCGCAGCCTCGCTTGCTGCCACGTTATCGATCACTACCGTCAATGCAAAACCAGAACGCTCTCTGTCATTAAGAGATCCGGGTACCGTTAATCAGGAAAGAATCCTTTATTGGTTAAAAAAGCGCGGCGAATTATCTGAAAACGCAACCTATGCTGAGCAACAAGCCGCCTTAACTCGTTTCATAAAGCCAGAAACACTGAGTAACCAACAGTACATTAATCGCTTGAATGGCAAACTAATGTCGAATTTGCCGATGCGTTCATCTCACGCAGGCCACGCTCACGCCGGACACACTAAAAATGCTCAAGCGGTCCCACATGAAGTAAAAGTATTAACAATACTCATTGATTTTCCTGATTTACCACATGATGATAATCGATTGACCGCCAGTGATACTAATATGTATTACGCTAGTTACCCTAAAGAACACTATCAAGATTTAATGTTTTCCCCAACCGGATTTACCGGACCAAGTGGGCAAAACCTACAGTCTTCACGTCAATATTATTCTGCAGAGTCTGGTGGCGAATTTGTATTTAATGGCACCGTTTATGGTTGGGTTACCGCAGATAAAAATGCGAGTGAATATGGCGCCAATGATCCGGATAATAATGACTCAGATATTAATACGGTCGGTTTAATCAAAGAAGCGGTAACCAAAGCCGTTGCCGAATATGGGATTACATTGAGTGATTTTGATCGGTATGATCCAACAGACTTGAACAAAAATGGCATTCTTGATGAACCAGATGGATATATTGATTATTTAATGGTATTTCATTCCAGCATTGGTGAAGATGCCGGTGGTGGAGTCTTGGGCACCGATGCTATCTGGTCACACCGTTGGAATGTAAATAACTATTTAGTACCAGGTGGTGATGGCATTCGTGCACATGACTATACCGTGCAACCGATTGATGCCGCAATTGGTGTTGTCTCTCACGAATTTGGTCATATGGTTGCCAATTTACCTGATGAATACGATACCAACAATAATGAGCCTGGTTCACCTGTCGGTACCTGGTCAATTATGGCAAGTGGAAGTTGGGCCGGTACCACGATTCCTGGCGCAATGCCAACAGGATTTAGTCCACAAGCCAGAGAAACACTACAACAAAAGTTTGGTGGTAAATGGATCAATCAACAAACAATTGAGTTAGCTGATTTAGAAGCAGGCGATCAAACTATCGATCTGGTTGAAGCTGTAAAACATGATAGCGGTATTAATCAGGTTAAAATCAATTTACCCAAACCGGTTTCAATATTTAATCCAAGTGCAGGCAACTACTTTTATTACTCCAAGCGGGGTGATTCTCTGAATAATACCGCCAAATTTAATCTGACCATTCCGACGGGCAGTAGCCACACGCTAACAATGAAAGCGCAATGGGATATTGAAAAAGACTGGGATTACGCACAAATATTAATTGATGGTGTCGCAGTGGCAGGCAATCACACCATCGCGACTAACCCAATTCCAGATCAATATCCAAGCGAAACTCATTATCAAACGGTCACCAATTACCTGTCAGAAAAATCGAGCAAAATTGGTGAAAACTGGGTTGATCTGACCTTTGACCTTTCTGCCTACAACAATCAAACTGTTGAAGTCACAATCAAGTACTACACCGATGCCAATACAGGCGGCTATGGTATTATGGTAGACAGCATTGCACTTAATTCCGATGGCAACAGCGTCATCGTGGCCGATACTGAAGTTGCCAACAGTGTCACGCTGGCGGGATTCGAGCGCATCAGCCAGCATCAAATTATTGGTGAAGACCAAAACTATTACATTCAGTTACGCAGTCATAACAGCGTAGATGCTGGATTAAAAGCTGAAAGCTACGATCACGGTGTTTTAATGTGGTTTGCTAACAAGGCATTTTACAATAATGAATCATCGGTTCATCCCGGTGAAGGTTTTTTAAGTGTCATTGATGCCGACCAAAATATTATTTCCGATGCAACTTACGGAATCTGGTGGACCTATAACCAAATTCGTGATGCCATTTTTAGTTTATATGCGCAATCGGAAAAAGCAGCCGATAGTAACCTGCAAGCGATTTCAATATTTGACGACTCGTTCGATTACTCAACACCAGAGCAACCTGAGTCTGGTGTTGTATTACCAATTAATGGCTTAAAAATGGAAGTATTATCACAGGAAACCGATAGTACAACTGCACAAATAAAACTGTCGTTAGCTGGCGAATTGACTGCGAGTTTCACCGTTAATAAAACGGGCTTAAATGCCACTTTTAGCGACACCACTCGCGGTGGTAAAGGCAATCGCACCTATAGTTGGGATTTTGGTGATGGTAACACCAGCAGCGAAGCGTCACCAAGTCACACTTATGCGCAATCAGGCAGTTATACTGTAGCGCTGAGTGTTACCGATGGCGAAAATACTACCAGCACTTATCAGTTGGTGGTCGATATACAAGCTGCCGCCGCACCGGTTGCCTCATTTACCTCCACCAAAAGTAATTTAACGGTTAATTTAACTAATACATCAACCGATGGTGAAGGCACATTAAGTTATGCTTGGGATTTTGGTGATGGATCAACCAGTACCAATCAGTCACCATCACATACTTATGCTGCAGCAGGAACTTATACCATTACACTAGTCGTTACTGATTCATTGAATCGTACCAGCGAGAGCAGCGCATCAGTTACAGTCAGTACACCGCCCGCACCTCCTCCAGCACCAGAAGAAAAGAGCGGTGGTGGTGGCAGCATGGGTCTGTTATTCATGCTGTTCCTGGCTTTATTAAAAATCTCGACTCAAGCCAGTGAAAATCGTAGACACTGGGTAAAATAGTTAAATTTTGTTACTTTGATAAGGGCCTTTTTGGCCCTTTTTTTATGCTGCCGAATTGAGTCTTATCCGCTATCCATACCATTTTATCTATCCATTGTCAGATTCATATTTTCTGCTATTACAAAACTTCTCGTTTCAAATAACTGACATCCATCGTTCATCGACTTGTCACACCTTACGCTTAAGGTCTAGCCACTTTTCTTATTTAATTAATCAGATCCTGAACGCTTATGTCAAAACTTACTCGTCGTGAATTTGTGCGCAATTCACTTATGGGAATCAGTACAGCGGCTATCACTGTGGGGTTATCGACCTCATTAACTGGCTGCTCATCTTACGATTTAATTAACGCTGACTTTCTACATGGCGTCGCCAGCGGCGATCCACAAAGTGATCGTGTCATTATTTGGACTCGAGCGACGCCAAAAGATCCAGCGGTTGATTCCGTCGCGATTTTATGGGAAGTAGCCAGTGATGCAAATTTTGATCAGATAATTGCCCGAGATGTTGTCAGTACTTCGGCATCACGAGACTTTACCATTAAAGTCGATGTAACCGGATTATCAGCAGCAACCATTTATTACTATCGATTCCGCTCGCGTAATCATCGTTCGCCCGTAGGAACGACCAAAACACTACCAACCGGATCAATCGATCAGGTCAAACTTATTGTTGTTTCCTGCTCAAATTACCCTGCCGGATACTTTCATGCTTATGGATTGGCGGCGCAACAAAGCAATATCGACGCAGCGATTCATTTAGGCGATTATATTTATGAATATGGCCGTGATGGCTATGCCAGTGAAGATGCTGAAGCACTTAACCGACAAGTTGAACCAGCTCACGAATTAATAACTTTAGCCGACTATCGAGCGCGTTATGCACAATACCGTACCGATAGCAATCTGCAAGCATTCCACCAAGCTTTCCCAATGATCGCCGTATGGGATGACCACGAAGTTGCCAATGATACCTGGCGTGATGGTGCGCAAAATCATGATGATAGCGAAGGTGACTTTTATGTGCGCCTGGCAGCAGCACTGCAAGCCTATGCCGAATGGATGCCTATTCGCCCGCCCGTCGATACCAACATTTCATCATTGTATCGAAGCTTTGAGTTTGGTGAATTAATTAACTTGATAATGCTCGACACCCGCATTATCGGACGAGACAAGCAGCTCTCCTATGCCGATTATTTCTCAAACACTGGCGAGTTCGACTATCAACAATTTAATGCTGACCGCTATTCAGATAGAAGTTTATTAGGAAGCAATCAGTTAACCTGGCTAAAACAACAACTCGATACCAATCATCAGTGGCATGTACTTGGACAACAGGTTTTAATGGGTGAAATGAATTTACCTGGCGCAATCGTCACAGGTCAATTATCACTTGCAGAATTTTTTGAGTTAGCCAAATTGGCCGAAATTGCCCAAACCAATCCTGAAGCACTCACTAATGAACAAATGCAGTTACTGCAAGAGAAAGGCCCTTTACTGCAAATGCCGCAACTACCTTATAATCTGGATGCATGGGATGGCTACCCAAAAGAACGTGACGAGATTTTCAATCATACGAAAAATAATAATTCAAACTTAATTGCACTAGCAGGCGATACGCATAATGCTTGGGCCAATGAGTTAAACACAATAATCGAGGGCGATATCGTTGTAAGAAACGGATTCGAATTTGCAACGCCCAGCATTTCTTCACCAGGTGCTGAAAGCTTTTTAGGGCTATCAACACCCGAAGCGGTTTTGCAAGCCGAAACAGCATTGCGTCAATTAGTTTGGAGTTTAAAATATACTAACCTGTCTAATCGCGGTTTTTTAACCGTCACCATTAACCGACAAGCAGCGACTGCTAATTGGACGTTTATCGATACGGTAAAAGCATCATCTTATCAAGAGCTCATTATCCGTCGTCATGAAATGGCGGTTATTCATCAATAGTGTTATTGGTGCTGGTTTTTATTAATTAGTCGAAGACTTCACTGCGTTTTTAAACGGTGAAGTCTTTAACTTTAGACATTTTAACCAGGCATAGTTTAAGCTTACGTACTTTAGCTTTACATACTTTGGCTTTTACACATTTAAAAAAACTAACGATCCCGATAAATGACAAAATCTGTTAGCTGTCGCATAAATGGTCGAATCACTTTAAAATGAACGAGTAATTCACTGGCTTGTTGATGATGGTGATATAGCTTTTGTAACGCACCGTTTTCGCCTAAACAAGTCACAAAGGAAGCTTTTTGTATTTGATTATCTTGATTAACCGGCTTTCCTAATTGTTCACTACAACCTTGAAAATCCAGCAAATCATCCTTTATTTGAAAAGCCAGTCCTAAATGATAGGCAAACTGTTTTAAGTACTGACGGTTTATATCATTTTCTCCAGCTAAAATGGCGGGAATCACCAGTGAGGCTTCAATCGCTAATGCGGTTTTTAACTCACTGATTAACGTCAGGTGCTGAACATCGGTTTGATAACAATCCGATTGCAAATCAAGCCACTGCCCTTCACAAATGGCTTGAGTAATGCTCGCCGCATAACTCAAGGACTTAAGCACTAAAGCCGCATCAAACTTATCCATCTGGCTCTGCACCTCTACCGCACGCATCATTAAGTAAACACCACTTAATTCAGCAAAAGCTTCACTTTGATAGTGATGATGCAAACTCGGTTGTCCACGACGAAAATCAGCATTATCCTGCGACGGTTTATCATCAAAAATTATTGAGGCAGTATGCATATACTCAAGCATTTGCAACACCGCCACACAATCAGATTGTGCAAAACCGTACTCTTCCACACACATCATATAAGCTAACACCGAACGCATTCGCTTACCGCCTGCACGTAGACTATAGTTACACCCCTGCTCTAGTTGACTATTTTCCAATTTAGCGTGGCGTGTTAACGGAATAATTTTATCAACGGTATTCTTTATAGTTTGATATTTTTGCCGAAAAGCGACTTTCTGCTGGTTTGACTGAGTAAAAAACCGAGCAACTTCTCGGCTGATTAATTTGTCAAACCAGGCAACATCATTTGGCGAACGAACTAATTGATTAATCACACCGTTAAATTCAATATTATCTGTCACCAATAGTTTTTCTGATAAACGCTGATATGGTGAATTCCCCAGAGCATTTAATAAACTTTTATGTGCATTAATACTTCGTTCAAGCAACAATTGCTTGGCCTGAGGCTGATTTTGATAAACATGATAAATTAAATAATAAACCACTGCCCAATAAAATAGGTAAGGATTGGTTAATGATTGAGATGATTGAGTTATTGTGTTGGTTTCTTCCACTTGCCGATAATAATAGGTATAAGGGGTGAGATTTCCTTGCGCTAAATCGTCAAATATATCTTTGATATCATCATTAAATTGATTATAAATTCCAAAACAAAAAGTATGATAATTAAAATTCTCATCAACCTGACAACTGACAATTTCTTTGGCAATTAAGCGGCAGCCTGCAGATTTTAAAATCACAGGTAAAAACAATTCATCTAGAGAATAAGTTGACTGGTTTAAACTTCGTTGACGATCAATATCCTGAGCTTCAAAAAAGATATAAGCCTGCTCAAAAAACTGCTTTGCCTGCATAGCAGACAAGCAAGTCTTTATTGTCTCAAAAGCTTCACTTAACGATTGATACACAAAGCGCATTGCCGCCTGATTCTCTGCCCTGAATGGCGGGCATGTGACCACTTTGCCCTGGATCAGACTTTGTCGTATTGCTTGATTAAACTGTTGTTTTTCTTGCTGACTCAACGCTGTTGCCGAATCTTGCAGATCATCGATAAACGGATAAGTCAGTCCATAGCTATAACCCAGTTTGATCGCTTGAGCCAGCTTTCTACGACGATCCGTTCGATTTAAATCAGCAGGCATTGCTAGTAGTTGATGAAGTACCACACCTGCAATAATTTTAACCAGTTTACGCATTGCATGAGTGGCATCAATGCCTTGTGGCAGATTATTTTGTATCTTAGAAAGTTTATTAATCAGCCAAAAGCAAGTATCTTCTACGCCATATTGTTTAGCTTTTTTCAGTAGCCAATACTGATTAAATTCGGTATCGATTTCATCTGTTTTATCTCGCTGATGGGAATTCACATTTGTCCGTATCCAGCGGCTGATTTGTTTGACGGTAACTGCAATATCTTTGCGTGTCTTACGATGATTTAACGACTGTCCTAAGTCACGCATAAAAATATAAGCTATAGACTTGTGCAAATACCGATTCAGCTTTCGTTCAGCGATAAGTTTTTCAAGAAAGGTCCAACTATCTATCTTGGTTGACGAGTCTGATTTCTTCGACGACTTAGACAACTGCAAACTAGCGGTATGGGGCTGTGTGTTATATTCAAAATCAGTTGCTGATTTAACAAACTGTTGTGAAGTCAATTGAATTGAAGTCTCAAATTTTGCTTCTAGGGTAGACAGTCCAACAGTCTCTTGCTTAGTATAATGTTTAGCCCATTGTACATAATCCTTACGTAACCGATCTAAATATTCGCCTTTGGCAATAACTTGCTGTAATTCCGTTAAATACCATTTAGCTCTTTTCTCGGCTTTGCTATAAACACAGGTATCAATATAATCACTTGTTAAATTTTCAAACCGATCAAATTGAGTGGATTTTTGGTTAAATCTAGAGTGATTCTTCAAGCAGCTACTCTCCCCTATAAATTTTAATGCGTGCGCCACTTTCAACAAAGCAATATATATACCAAAAATATCTTATTGATTCTAAAGGATTTATATAAATATTCATATGGGTATTTACATAAAAGTTTAATGAAATTGACCAAGTTTAGCGGGATCATACTATAAAATGAGATAAATCAAACATCGCTTATGTGTCTATACCAATATAAATAGCTGGCGGGTTTAATCAGGATTGTCTATTTTTAAAACGTCTGGTTGTCAATTTAAACCATCAATATGGAAATAAACCATGATTTATAAATTCAAAACCGCCATACTACTTTGCATTACCAGCTTTTCGATCAGTGCCAGTAATTCTCAATTAGCCGATAAAATTAGTGATGAGGTTGTTGATGCATTAATTGAATCCCACGCCAAAATGATCAACACCAACATTCTAAGCGAAATTTGTCGTAGTCCCCAATATTTATCGATTAACTATGCCGCCAATAAAATACGTTCAGAAATAGCCGAGAAAATAAAAATTGTCGCTACACAACGTAAACTCGAACAATATAATCTAACAGAACTAATCGAAATTACTTCACTAGAATTCCAGGCTTTTTTAGACGGTACACGATACGGTGCATATGTCGCTAAAAACTATAAGCTGGGCACATTAGAAAATGAATGCTCTAAAGAAGTACAACTAACGCTACAAGCCTCACAGAAAAAACTTTCTGATGAAGAAAGCTATTTAGTCGTTAGTCGTTAGTCGTTAAGCAAATTAACTTAGAGACTAGCCAAGCAAAAAAAAACCGGTTTGGGGTAAACCGGTTGAATACATTTAGTTTTAGCAAGTTCAGTACTAAATGTCGAGAAAACTGTCGTTCATCATGCCTTTGGCAGAAAATCTTTTAAAACAATAATTAATCTGAAAATAATTTAAAGACTAATATGATTTTATTCATACAATAAATGAAACCCGTTAAATATATCTTCGACTTAAAACACAAATAATTGAGGTTTTTTTTCATTTTTTTTAAACTTTTTTACAAGCGCTTTTATTTTCAAACAATTAGCTTCAAAATGTTTTTTAATTTAATAATCGGTATTTTCTTGACGCTATATAAAACATCTCTTAAACATTTTTTGCTTTTTATTATTAATCAATATAAAAATGGTGGCATGTATAAATGCGAGTGTTTTAAAGTTTAAAAAAATAAAAAATCCACTTCAAAGACAACAAAACAAGATGCAACCAAACAACTTGACTATACAAGCAAATTAATTTTTTAAAACCAAAATACTTTATCGATTTATCACAAAACAAGAAAACAAAAAGCAGTATTATTCAAAAACGCGATAACAAAAATATCGTTAACTCACATTTCTTCCGGTAAAAGATCCCCAAATCAGCATTAATTGGTCAATAGGAATTGACAAAATTCACTCATCTTTGGCTTAATGGCTAACTTTTTAAATCCTAACCAGCAGAAAGTTTATTTTTTTGCATATATAACCTTAAAACCTAAGAGTATTTCTAAAATTTGGCGCTATCTTTTAAAATTGCGCGCAAATTAAAACAATAAAGAAGAATGGCCTTTTTTGTAATCCAGAATTATAGCTAGGAATGATAATATGACAGATGTTCACCAACTGAAAGCACAACGACAAGCTTCATTAGACGCTACGCAATCAGGGGCTCCTGCAAGAACAACCAACCAGTTTTTTGGTGTTGGTCCAATTACCGATATGACAATAGATGAAGTTGATGCAAGATTATTGCAGTTTCAATTTCATAGTTGGGTAGAACAAAATTACCCAAAACTTGACGATAAAGGCAATAAAATTGGTCAGTTTACGACCGCAGAACTTGCTCGCGGTATGCATCGTGGATACCCCGCAGATAAAGTTCTGTTAGATATGATGCGCGAGATTCATCGCTATTTTGGTTTTCCAAAGAGCAATAAAATGGCGGTTGGCTTAGGGGGTGGACATAGTGGTTTCACTGTTTGTGCTATGCATCTGGTCAACCCTAACAATGCTGATCAACTGGTTTATGTCGATACACCAACCCCAGAAACCGAAGCCGGTATGGCAGGTGGATTCTTCCGTCAATCCTGGGGGGCGCAACTGTTAGAAATGCAACGCTATGCGGCAAACGGCGACGAAAGCAGAATTCTATTTGCTGACGGCGAAGGCAGTATTCCTTCGACTGATTCATTACTAGCGAAAAAAGTAAAACTTTTCATAGGTGTTGGTCATGAAACAACTGGCGCTACCACTTATACCGAAGATGAAGTTAAAAACCTGCTGGCCTGGATTGACAGTGACCCACAAAATCATCATGCCGTTATTGATGGTACTTCAATGTTAGGCGCAATGCCTTGGTCAAATGATACCGTTGAACAGGTTATGACTAAGTGTTGTATGTTTATGCCTTTCCAAAAAGCCATTGGTGGTATTTCAGGTTATTTCGTCATTTCTTTGACCCCTGCCGCCGTAGAATTAATTGATAAAAACCAGGAAGATCCATCTTGGCCAATTCCACGTCAGTTAAAAATTGCAGTGCCGGTTGATGCAAAAAAACCATTAAGCAGCAAAATTACCACCGCATTAGGTCCACTTTACAATCCTGAAGACGATAAAATGCAGGGTGGCATCATCAACACTTTCAGTACCCTGGCATTTGCAGAAACAACATTTGGTTTACTGCGTAGTGAACGACGTTTAGGTAATATTCAACAATTAAACGAACTATCAGCCAAAAATCGTAAAATTGTCAATGACTGGGTGAGTCAAAACCCATTATTTGAACTGGGTGTTGGCGATATCGAAAAGCGTGGAGCAGCAGTTACTTTACTTAAAGTCAACGATCCGGATATTACCGATGCAGAAATTCATGCAAAGATTATTCTTCGTTCAAAACAAATGCTCGGTTACGAAGGCATTACTCATACTAACGGCTGTTATGAAAAAGGTCTTGATGTAGCACGTTATGTCAATGCGTTCCCCGGTACGCCTGGTGATTACCGAGCCTGGATTGGCGGCGTACGTCCACACGAAGATATCAGTGCATTACTGGATAATATTGAATACGCTTACCATCGAGCTAAAATATCAGTATTAGAAGATTTATTGGCAGAACAAGGCGAAACATTCCCGCAAGAAAATGATAGCTCAGAATTAACTCGCCAAGATGATCCGCAAAGAGCGTATAAAATACTGATTGCTGATTTAGTTGGTATGCGCTTTGATGCTAACGGAAACCCTGACTTTAGCGAAGTAAAAGCCCATATTGAGGCCAAGGGTGGTCAGTTCCACGAAGGCTCAGTCGAGTCGGCTGGAGAACTTGAAAAAGGTAAATTGCATTTCTTCTATCAACCTGATTTAAGTACAGAAGAAGAGCTGCTGGCTCAAACTGCGGATTCTCAATATGACGCACTGATTGCTGCAGCAACATTCTTTCCTGCGCAGTCAAAATTTGCATTTGGCGGTGTGAGAATAGGCGCAGGCACCGGTAACATGGGCAGCGATAGCTGGGGCGGTGGTAACGGCGCAGGTGGTGAAGCACCATTGATGAATACCCCTAGCTTCAATTCACGTGCAACCGCACAAATGGCAATTAAAGCACTACTTAAAGTTTGTCCGGATTTACCAGTTCAAACCATGCACGATTTAGTTGTGGCAGGTGATTTTGACACGGGTAAAAACCTGTGTGAATACCCTACCGAAAAACTGGAAGGCAAAAAACTGGCCGTATTAGGTTATGGCAACATTGGTCGAGAAGTCGCTCGACTGGCTCAGGCATTTGGAATGAGTGTCACTATTTACGCCCGTGAAAAGCACCAAAAATGGATTGAATCTGAAGGATTCAACTATGCTTCAACCATTATTGAAGCCGCAACCGGTGCCGATGTAATCAGCCCGCATACAGGGTTGGGTGCAAAAGATGCAACAACCGGAAAATTTGCTAACCAAGGTATTTTAAATACCGAAGTGTTTAATGCATTAAACGATGGTGCGATTGTTGTCAATTATGACCGTGGTGAAATCATTGACACAGATGCACTCGACAGTGCCATGCATACTGGAAAAGTCCGCTATGCGGCAATCGATGCCGATTTGTTTAAAAACGCGGAGACAGGTGAGTTAAGCGGTCCAATGCTGCCTTATTTAAATGTTGTTAAAAACCATCCTGAAAAAATGGAACTTTTACCGCACGCAGCAGCCGACACAGAACACCTATCACGTGTTGAAGGCGCCAAGCAGGCCGTGAATCAAATTTTTGATGTTATCCAGTTTAAAGTTGTCACTAATGCTGTGGGAGATATTCCTGCGGGCTATACCAGCAATGGTGCGAAAACAGTTAAATGTGTTGGTAAAGTTACCGCACAAGATTTAACTGGTGCAGCATTTAATGCCCAAGAAGTTGCCTCTTTAAGACAGCTTTCTGAGCAAATGGCAGCCTTTTGGGGGGCAATCGATGCCACTATGGATGCAGCAAGAAAACAAGAACTACTGGATCGTTACGCCGCAGAAATGATATTAAATGCAAATACCTATGCCAGCCAATTAGCAGCACTGGGATTGCAAGGCCCTGTTGCGGAATAAGTTACTGAAAAATATATTGGCTAAACTTTTATCAAAGTAAGTTTCAATATGTAACTTTGTGAATAAGTAATTAACAAAGTCAGTAACGACAATGTTCTTAGCAAAAACGTCGCAAATTTTCGCGGCGTTTTTGTTTTGAGAAAAAGCGCTTTATCGCTACAGTCATGAGTTTTTGTTCAATTCATCAGGAAAATTGTCATGAATCAAACAATTAAAAATCAACTTATCCAGCTATGGCAAGCCGGTGTAAATGCAGTTTCCGGAAAACAAGCCGTTATTCAGGCATTTAAAAATCACCCTGACTTTCAACCCGACTTGATTATTGCAGTGGGTAAAGCTGCCAGTGGTATGTGCTTGGGTGCACTCGATGCAATATCGGCTCCCTGCCCCGCAATTGTGGTGACTAAGTACCATCATACTGATCCACAATTATCGGCGAAACCAGATGTAGAAATAATCGAATCTGCGCACCCGGTTCCCGATGAAAACTCATTGCTTGGTGGAAAAACTATTCTACAAGCCGTCTCTCAAATGAGTGAAAATTCAAAATTACTTTTGCTGGTTTCTGGCGGCGCTTCGGCTCTCAGTGAATGTTTACCGGAAGAAACCGGTTTACAGGATTTACAAAAAATCACGAATGAAATGCTGGCATCAGGTCAATCAATAGCGGCCATTAACGCCAAAAGAAAAGCCCTATCACAAATAAAAGATGGCAAGTTATTAGCACAATTTAAGGGACTAGAAGCACTGGTTTTTGCAATCTCTGATGTAGAAGGCGATGACATTCAAGTCATTGGTTCAGGCACAGGCGATAGCCGATTAATCAACCATAAGGCGCAAAGTCAAATTATTGCGTCGAATAAAATTGCGCGAGATGCAGTTTGTGCGGCAGCACAAACACTTAATTTACCGGTCAATCTCAATCAAGAAACCCTATACGATGATGTTTTTAGCATTGCGCCTAAAATTGCCGATGCATTAACAACCGGCCAACCCGGTGTTTACCTGTGGGGTGGAGAGCCAACCATTCAATTACCGGCCAATCCTGGCAATGGTGGACGCAATCAAAGTCTTGCACTAGCGGTGGCAAAGGAAATTCAAGGTAAAAACAATATTCATTTGCTAGTTGCAGGCACCGATGGTACTGACGGCCCAACAGATGCAGCAGGTGGTATTATTAACGGCCAAACATTTTTAATTAATTCGCAACAAGCCGAACGTGATTTACAAAATGCCAATGCAGGTGCTTATTTACGCGAAACTGATAGCATCTTCATTTCAGGACCAACCAACACCAATGTTATGGATCTTGCTATCGCAATTATTGAATAGCCGTTAATTTTAACGGCTGTTTCTTTATTTTTTTGGCGTTAAATCGCCCCATATTAGTCAAATTTTACAGCTATTCCACAAAAGAGTACCGTAAATTAATTTATTTTTTTAACGCGATTAGCTAGCAAGTTCTATTTTTATTCAATTATTTTTCACTTTCCTATCAGCTTTTTTGTTATAAATTTCGTGTGTTTTCTCATGGCTTAGCGACCCTCTGATACGCCGTGACCAGTCACAAGAAATACGTGGGATAAATCCAATAACAATAAAACAACAATAATAAGCGGTTAATTCCTTTAATCGCTTCAGGAGAATAATATGAATAATACAAAGATGAAAATGTCACTCATCAGCCTTGGAGTGCTTTCCGCTTTAAACTTAAATGCGGCTGAACTGTTCAATACCCAGAAAACATTTACCCAAGCAACGCAATTAATGGCTAGCAATCCAAGCATTAACCAGGCTTACACTTACTAGGCAAACACCAATGCTTTAAGCTTAAGTACCACTAAACTCACATTAAATTTATTTCCAGAACTTGAATTGTTTGCAAATAAAACTGAAGCTTATATTAACAACTCAGGTAGTTTAATTTGGAAAGGTAGTGTTGCATCCAAAAACAATTCACTGACCTCAAAAGACTATACCGACTCTGTTATTTTAGTCATGCGCAATAATAAAATTTCAGGGACGGTTCGCTATGATGGACGTCTTTATAAAATTGAACCAACCGCAAATGGTTCACATCTGGTTTCTGAAATCAACGAAGCTCAAATGAAACCCGATCATCCACCAGGTGCAATGGCAGAACTTGACGCTCAAAGCGCACCAACTACCATTCCTGAAAATACACAAACCACTCAGGTTCAAGCTAATCCAGTGATTCGCGTATTAGTGCTCTACACCTCGGATGTGGCGCAAAACATGCCAACGCTGGTTGATCTGGCTGTCGAAGAGACTAACCAAGGCTATGTTAACAGCGGCGTTAATGCCACTGTAGAACTGGCTCACTTACAACAAGTTAATTATACTTCAACCGATATATCAACCGACTTAAATCGGTTAAAAAGTACTTCTGATGGCTATATTGACGAAGCACACCAACTACGCGATCAGTATGCCGCAGATGTGGTTATGCTTATGGTTCCCGATAAAGGTTCAGCTTGTGGTAAGGCAGCAGCGCATTTGCAGTAACTGCCGAAGATTGTGCGACAGGCTATTATTCATTTGGGCATGAGATTGGGCACTTGCAATCAGCGCGATATAATCCAGAAACCGATTCCAATACAACCCCATTTGCCGATGGACATGGACATCAAGACACTGAGAAACAATGGCGTACCGTAATGTCTTATAACTACTCACTAAGTTGCCCCAGAATCAACTGGTGGTCTAATCCTAATAAAACCCGTAATGGACGTTCCATGGGAACCACTGCTAAGAGCAATAATACCCGCATACTCAATTACACCTCACCAACTATTGCAGGATTTCGTGACGGAGGAACGACACCTCCGCCACCGCCGCCGGGCAATAATGAACTGGAAAATGGCGTAGCAATAAACAATCTTGAAGCCACCAAAGATAATGAGCTTAACTTCACTATGCCAGTACCAGCTGATGCCTCTAACATTTTATTTGAAATGTCAGGTGGTTCAGGAGATGCCGATCTTTATGTGAAGTTTGGGTCTAAACCAACCAACTCAAGTTATGATTGTCGTCCTTATAAAAATGGCAACGTAGAAAGTTGTAGCTTTAACGCACCTGCTGCAGGCACATGGTATATAGACCTTTATGGCTATAGCATCGCCTCAGGTGTCAGCTTAAACGTTAAAGCAAACCCTTAAAGCATGTTGCATGGTGCTCACTTGTACTAAATAATGCTTGAAACGCATTTTAGTTATTACATAAAACGTCAAACAAAGGAAAGGGTTAAGTAGGCCCTTTCCTTTGATGGATTATGCAAAAACTTAAATTGTCTCGATAAAACAGCAATCATTTATTTGATACGCTGAATCGAATAAGGTTATAGAAAGGTCGCATTTAGTCATTTAACGTCAGTTAAAAACTAGCAGAAAATGGCCGTTTCCCTAAGGTTTTAGCAATAAAATCGAACGACTCTAACTCACTATAGAATCCGCTTAGAGACAAGACTGGCCAAGTACTTAGGTAATAATGCCGTTGATTTTAGCATTTGAATAACGGTATTTTATTTTTTCATGGATACAACATAAGAACAGCTAACCTATGACAACTACAAATCAACAATGGTCCAACGGTGTTTCGGTTGAGCAACAATATACCACTCAACAAACCACTAATCAGACACAAACACCGCAAAGTGGTCAATCACAATCTGTGCCATCTGCTAATTCTGCCCCCAATAATGGCAGCACAGCCAAAACGACCACCAACATTCTTTCAGCCATGCCTAACATGCAAAATGGTGGCGATAAAAATATTCCTATTTTGATGGCGCTGAATAATCCGCGTATTATTCAATTTGGTGAGCTACTTACTTCTCAAGAGTGTGATGAATTAATCGAATTATCGCAATCTCGATTAAAGCCCTCTACCGTGGTTAACCCAGTTAATGGCAATTATGATTATGACCCTACTCGCTCAAGCCAGGGCTGCTTTTTTAAGCGTGGAGAGTTTGAATTGATTCAACGCATTGAAAACCGAATCAGTCATTTATTAAATGTCCCTGTAACCCGTGGCGAGCCAATTTCTGTTTTAAACTATATGCCCGGTGAAGAGTATCAGCCGCATTGGGATTATTTCGATCCCAAAAACCCTGGTAATGCACGCAGCTTAAACCAAGGTGGTCAGCGCTATGCCACGCTTATTATGTATTTAAATGATGTTGAAGCTGGTGGTTCCACTATTTTTCCCAAAGTTGGCTTGAATGTGTTACCCAGAAAGGGACACGCGGTATTTTTTGCCTATGCCGATCATGCGGGTAATCTTGACGAATTATCCTTACATGGCGGAAGCCCAGTAGAAAAAGGTGAAAAGTGGATTGCTACCAAGTGGCTAAGGTTAAATGAATTTTAAAACTAGTGTGGCTGGCAATAGAATTTATCGAATGAGAGCTAACCTTTTATCAACATTTGAATGCAACCGATAAATTAATTATCGCAATTAAGCAAAATAACAAACTCAGCAATCGTTGCAAAAATTTTCAGGATATCGACAATGCGATTCGAAAACTTACATGATAATACCCAAAAATGGATTCGTGCAGCCGTTAATGAAGGCCACCCTGCCGAAGCAATTATTTATACACTGCATACCGATGGACATCCTCAAGACATTAATGAAGCCGTTTATCAGTATTTACAAGAAATCTACCCTAGAGAGCAGTCACCGCTGATTCCAGATCAACTTCGCTCCACCGAAAGCACCCGATTTGCTTATGATAAAGAAGTTCAGGTGTTACTGACACTTGACCAGCCCCACGTTATTTTATTTGGTGACTTTTTGTCGAGTGAAGAATGCGATCAGATAGTTGCCGACTCAAAACCCAAATTGCGCCCTTCAACGGTAATTAATGCGGTTTCAGGTTCCTATGATACGGATAATCAAATTAGAACCAGCTATGGTTCATCGTTTAAACGAAAAGAAAATGACTTGGTTAAACGCGTTGAAAAGCGAATCAGTGCGCTAACCGGCTGCCCAGAAAAACATGCGGAGCCTATACAAATATTAAATTATGCTCCGGGCGCCGAATACAAACCACATATGGATTATTTTGATCCAAAATTTTCAGGCAACGCCAACGTTTTGGCAATGGGTGGTCAGCGCTATGCCACACTCATTATGTATTTAAATGATGTTGATGTTGGTGGTTCAACAGTATTTCCTAAAATCGGCTTAGATATTCTACCGCGTAAGGGTTGTGCTTTATATTTTGCTTATGCCAATCAAAATGGCTGGCTCGATCACCGTACACTACACGGCGGCAGTCCGGTAATTTCTGGCGAAAAATGGATAGCAACTAAGTGGATGCGCTTTGATAAATACACCGGCCCATTAGCTTAAATTCTCATTAATATACTAATACAACAACTGATAACTAATTATTCATTATCCTATTCAACAAAGTCCATTACAATCATCTGTCAGTAAACACAAAACAGGCAGATGATTTAAATCTCAAATTAACGCTCATGGTAAAAGTATTTTTTATTACTTAACCATATTAATACCAATTTTTATATTCTTTTTAAAATAACAAGATAAACTAGTATGTCATCATAAATCAAACCATGAGTCGATTAAAAAAAATACTAAACCATTTAAATATCCAACCACTGCAATTAAAAACGCCCCTTCTATAAATCAAACTATGCCATTTTTTAATATCTAATTGACGAAAAGACATTCAACATCTATACCTAATATAAATATAACTTGATAATTTATTTTAGAGATTCTTCAATGCAATGGCAAAACATCAGTCTGAAATGGAAACTGTTTTTACCAATCACAGTCATTATTTTATTAGTTACTTTACTAACCATTCAACAACTTTACTCTACCCAAAATCTATCAAAAGATTTTTTTGGTGTCTATGAAAACTATATGCCATCACTTGACCTGGTATTAAATGCGGATCGAGATTTATATCAAGCCCAAATCGCAGAACGAACAATTGCCATGGGTAAAAGTACCAGCAAACTACTCAGCGATCACAGTGAAAATATTCAGCAAGTAAAAGACCGTCTAAATAAAACTGCCACTTATGACATCAAACCTGAGACAAAACAAAAAATTAAGCAAATTTTAAATGCTCTCAATAGCTGGGAAAAAAACTCTAAGCAAATGCTCAATGACTTAAGTAATAGCAAAATTAGTATCTCCCAAGCAACTCAATTGAGCACACAATCTTTAAATGCCGAATTTGAATCAATGCGTGATATTCTTGATAAAATTGGTGAAGATTTATCAAGTACATCGAGCACTTTGGCGAGCGCGGCCAAACAAACCAGCCAGTCAGCTATTACATCAATTATTATTTATTCAATGCTAACTTTAGTTTTTGCTATTGGCATAGCAGTTATCTTTCCGCGCATGATTTTAAACGCCTTTGACAATTTGCGAAAATCACTTT
The DNA here is from genome assembly GCF_040719265.1 of Aliikangiella maris. Lineage (NCBI taxonomy): Bacteria > Pseudomonadati > Pseudomonadota > Gammaproteobacteria > Oceanospirillales > Pleioneaceae > Aliikangiella > Aliikangiella maris. The sequence continues at coordinate 244,696 of NZ_JBFDAH010000003.1, forward strand.
ACGACTTGGCAAAAGGTAATGGTGATTTGACAAAACAGTTACCGGTTAATGGACAAGATGAAATTGGTGAAGTCAGCAAGACATTTAATCAATTTTTAAACTCACTACGCAATGTTATTCAAAGTATTGCTGAAACATCTAATCTGATTCAAAACTCTTCCTTAGATTTAAATGGTGTGGTTGAACAAAACAAATATACTCTCGATAACCAAGCTGAATCGATTTCACTCGTCGCAACAGCCGTTACTCAGCTAAGTACGACCATTGGTGAAGTTGCAAATAATGCACAGGAATTAGCGACAGAAGTGGGCAAAGCCGATAGTAAATCTACCGAAGCAAGCAGTATATTTTTACAGTTTATCAAAGAAATCACAGAGCTAGCTGCCAATGTGAATGATTCAGCAGAGGTAATACAGCGTCTAGAAAGTGAAGCCACCGGGATCGTTGTGGTACTAGATGTAATCAAAGGCATTGCCGAACAAACTAACCTGTTAGCCCTGAATGCTGCAATCGAAGCAGCCAGAGCAGGTGAACAAGGGAGAGGATTCGCCGTTGTCGCCGATGAAGTACGCTCACTTGCCAGTAAAACCCAAGAATCAACCCAACAAATTAATGAAATTATTGCTCGCTTACAAGTTGGCGTACAAGAAGCAGTTTCAATAATGAACACCAGTCAGAAAAAAGCCGACGTCACTCTTGAATCATCAAAGAATGCACAAGATAACTTACAACAAGTCACCAACCTGCTCTCATCAATCAATGATCGTATTTTACAAGTGGCAACAGCTGTCGAAGAGCAATCCTCAGTAGTTGACAATATCAATGAGAACGTAGAAAAAATAAATACCGATGCCAATCAAACCGTAGCGCAAGGCTTGACGGTAAAACGTTCGTGTAGCTCACTACTCGATGCTGCTGAACAATTGAAAGGTAATGTTAGTCGTTTTGTTATTTGAGTAAACTTCACTTGATACTAATAAAAAATGAAGAAAACTCATCCTATGTCCCCTAAAGTCACCTCGAACTGTTATGACTAATTGACATTTGGTAATTCTGCAATAAATTCATTTAAGCCAACATTATTTTAAATAAGTCTTAATAATTGATAAGCAAACTAACCATAAAGAAAGAACGCAATTAAGCGTTCTTTCTATGAATGAAAAATCCTTTTTTTATGGATTGGCCTTTACATTTAAAGTTACCCCAGAAGCGTCACGATATCCGCGAAGATCTATATACCAAGTACCTGATGCAGGCATGTTAAAGTTACAACTTTCAACATTACCATCTTTATAAGGACGACAATCATAACTTGAATTGTTTGGCTTCGACCCAAACTTCACATAAAGATCGGCATCTAATAAAAATACTTTTAAATATTTCTAATAAAGATCGACAATTTCACTCAAACAATGTCAACAAACAAGTAAGCCTGTTGAGAACTATGCTATTCAAGGGCAATTTAATTAGCTGGTTTCTTAATGACCTTGCTCTGTAAGTTGTCTAACACAATTATTTTCAAAGGAAATTTATGAAAACTAAAATAAATCATCTACTCAAGATACTCCCAATTATTACCGGTAGCTTATTGTTTTCTAGCAATAGCTTTGCTGGTGATGAAGCTGTAAATTGTCGAACAGAAACATTCGAAGTGCCCGTTTATGCGGGTTGGGCTTACTGTACTGCCTACTATGACAATAAATCCTATCCACTCAGTGAATATTTTTCGCGTTCGGAATCTGGGCATGAATATATTTCCGATTATATCCGCGATCAATATGGCACAATGCGAAATGTTGGTTGTTGGGCGAATGTTCCTTTTTCACACGTAGAAAGCATACCTGGAAGAATTTGTGACCATACACCCAAGGCAAGTATAACTATTTATCGTCATGAAGGTTCAACCAGCATCACCGTTTATGTTAATGGCACCGATCGTGATGGTCAAATTCAACTAAAAGAGTTATGGGTTAATGGCGTTAAAAAGTCATCTTCATCTTTTACCTCGCTCAGAAGCGCCGATACAAGCCTTTCCTATTCCCCAACCAGCAACAAACTCATCATTATGATCTTTAATAACTTGTGCTTTTATTTTAGGTAAATTTAAATGCCAGTCACCAAATGACAATGCATCTAATAAATAGCGATTGCCAGCATAGACTCGGCTGATTGCCATTGAAATCTTGGAGTTTCCGGGTAACATAACATCATGACTTTCAAAACTAACATGCCCCATAGAGAGATCGACATTTTCGCCTAACAATTGGGTTGTTTCTGAAGTAGGACCATCACAAATGTTTTGCAATGCTTTCAAATTTTGCGAAAAACTGTTGGCTAAAGTTGCAGTTATCGAAGTAGACATACTTGAGTTAACAGCAACTTGCGAATCGCCATCAACCTCCCCGCCTTGATTTATTAATTTTTCACTTGCTAATTTTTCAATTTGTAAAGTTTCGTTACCGTGATTAGTAGTTCGATCTTGTGCTGCAGATAAACTAACCATGCCACACAGACTTAAAAGCAAGAATATTTTTTCATTGATAGGGTCTTTTTTAAATAATTTGCTTGTTTATTCAACTTACCACAATGAGTGCATTGACCATGTTTTTTAGTAAAATAATTCATACCCGTTCCTATTGAATAACATTACCATCTTCGTCGGTTTTTAATATTGGAGAGCCGAGAATATCCGTATGAATGTATTTTTTTTTTGGCAACTTCACCGCACTTTGAGTAATTTGACTAAATGCGGAACATGGTTCAGTTTGATTGCATGCACGAATCTTAAACTCATAGTTGCCCGTCGATAATTCGGTTAATTCATGTACCGTCATCTCAGTTTTATTTTTAATCAATAGCCATTCGCCACCATTATAGCGTTGTTGTAAATCATAACTTGTTGCAAGTTCCACCACTTGCCAGCTAACCGAGAGGCGACCTATTGAACGATTAGAGATAACGGGGGCTTCAGGTACAGCTGGTACCGGTGAGTTAGTAATTTCAACTACTTGAATGTCACTATAAATTGAACACTCTAATGCGGCATTACAAGCACTAAGTCGAAAGGAATAACCCCCTGTCGCTAATTGTTCAAACTGATGCAAAAGTTCTGTGGTTGCATTTTTAATAATTACCCAAGCATCATCGTTAAATTTTTGTTGCAAGTGATAATGTGTCGCGTCCGATACTGCAGGCCAACTAACCAGAACATTATTTTCAGCAGTTACTTCTACATTAAGTACCGTTGGTTTTTCGGGAATGGGCCATTTAAAGTGACGAGAACTTGAATGGGTTCAGAAAAAGCAGAGCATTCTTGCAAACGGTTACAGGCTTTTACACGGAAATAATAACGACCAGATACTAACTGTGTTGAAAAATAAGCGGAGTTATTATCATTCGTGACATAATCAGTCAACTCACCATTAACCAATTGCATTTGTAAATTATAATACTCGGAATCTCCAACAGCAGACCGACTAATCGAAAGATTACCATCGGTGCTATCTGGTGCAGATAAATTGCTCGGTACATCAGGAACTGCAACTGGATCGCTCAAACTTGTATTCACCACAGTAGAATATTCAGAACACTCATTTAATCGATTACATGCTCTTTTATGTGACTTAGATCATATAATTTTGGGTAACACTCGCATTGCTTTATACCGAAGAGAAATTTTTTTAATATTATTGGCTTACTATTGCGCTTTTAGCCCCGATAAAAAACAACAAATTTAATTTTAAATTCGGCACTAGCATCTTGTGTAGTATGAGCTAAAAAATATCAAGAAAAAAAGAAGAAGAGACTCCTCTCTTCTTCTTATTCAAAAAACAAGCAATCAATATTACTGCGCTTTTGTTGCTTCTATTTTTAATGTGACATCTGAAGCAGCACTATAACCACGAACATCAATATACCAAGTATCAGCCTCTGGGTTAGTAAAGTTACAACTTTCTGAGTTACCACTTTTATAAGGACGACAGTCATAAGAAGTAAGTGTTGAAGCAGCACCTTTGCGGACATACAAATCAGCGTCCCCACTTCCACCGGAAATACTCACATTTAAACTTGTATAACCGGCTGATAAAACTTGAGTAAATCGAGCCCATTCTCCACTAGCAATTGAACTGATATTCTCGGTGCGATTAATCGGATCACCACCGGTTCCATTTTCGGTAAATTTACCAACCAAACTCACGCCAGAGAAATTACTATAGGCTTTTAATCGAATGTAATAAGTTCCGCCAGTTTCGGTGCCAGTACATGACTCATTATTACCACCTTTATAAGGACGGCAATCATAACTGGTATCTGTTGGTTTAGCGCCAAACTTAACATAGAGATCTGCATCACCACTCCCTCCACTAATATCAAATTGAATACCAGTGGCACCTGAAGGAACATCCATAGTGTAGTTGAGTTCTTCACCACTTGAAGCAGAAAGATTATTAACAGGAATACCATTTTTCAGCACACTGGGATCAGAACCATCACTAACGGTCAAATTTTTATTAACGGTATTTGTCGCACCTTCGTTATCGGTCACCGTTAGTGCAACATTATAACTGCCACTTAACGAGTAATTATGGGTTGGATTAGCAATAGACGATGTATTATTATCACCAAAATTCCAAGAGTAACTCACTACGCTACCATCAGGGTCGCTAGATTTATCGGTAAAAGTAGCAGTTAGTTGATTGGTCGTCACTGAAAAGTCAGCAACGGGCACTTTGTTACCACCGGTATTATCGCTTCCATCAGGAATACCATTTGGGAAAAAGCTGCTGACTTGTGGCCATATTTTAGAGATTAATGCGCCACGATTTAAATCAGATGTACACGAAGAGCCATTACCGAGATGATGTAATGCGACAACTTTATGAGAGCTGCGTGCTAAAACAGGTGAACCTGAACTTCCACCAATAGTATCACATTTATAACCTGCATCAGTATTATTGCCCATTCCATCAGTAACCGCTTGATCTATTCGGCAAACATTCCCCGAATTTTGATCACTTTCGATCGCCAACTCTTTTGGATTACCCGAACCATGTTGCGGAATATAAATTTCTTCTCCTACGGTTAATGCACGCGGGTCAAGTCCTAAATTCCCAAACGAAGATAAGCTTGAAAAATTATTTACCGTATATAATGTATAGTCGAGTATTGCATCGGTTTTTAACATGGATGCACCTGAAACTTTAACAATATTCGACTCATTGGTCGAACCGCCACAGCTAGTTCTTTGGTAATTGAACCATGACTCTGATCCCTTAATTTCCGAATCTGTTTTATTACAGTGATTATTTGTAAACATTCGGTTTTCATTACCAACTCGCCAAGCGGTACAAACACTTCCTGTTCCTGTAAAAAACTTAGCAACCGCTTTTGAGCGAGCAAACTCGGTTGGATGAGAGTTTTCATAACAGATTGCATCTTGTCGCTGGTTAGATCCACAAGTTGACTTAATAGAATGAAGAGCTTCATAAATCTTTTCTTCCGAGTAACCTTCGAGATAACTATCTACTACGACTCCATGCTGTGGCCTCCATACACTACCTGCTGGCACATGCAATCGAATGACCGCAGTATCCCCAAAAATAGAAATACTGGAAAAACTTTTTCTACCATCATCACCTGACTCAACGCTATAAGTCAGATCATCTTTTTCATTATTGGCGTAACGGTAACTTTCTGTTCCCGATCTGTTAGATACAGTAACATAAGCACCATCAGGTATTTCAAATTGACTAAAGTGGGGTTTAATTAATCCGGCGCCAGGCACTTGAATTTTTTGCGTGACAATCTTTGTACTGCCATCATTTAACGATGATATAAGGCTATTTTCTAAATTGAGAGTAACACTTATATTTTTACGCTCGGCAATTTTTGTCTGGCTAGACTGTTGCAACGATTCTTTCAACGTTAAAGCGTTTGAGTGGTTTAATAATTCAGACAGATTATTGCTACTTGCATTACTAGCACTAACTGATAAAGACAAGCCTACACACACCGACATTACGGTTTTTGCAACTTGCCTAGCTATGGGACAATGAGATTTAACTAAATGCATTTTTTATCTCCAGATTAATAATCTTGGTAAACACTGCTTATAGGTATAATTAACATAGTGATTGCTTTTCATCTCATAAAAACCTTTTGCGTAAATTTAAGAGATTAGAAAGTCAACCCAGATAATGTAGATGATTAGGATTTTGAATAATATGAAAAATAAACAATTGAGTTTTAGTACCACCGGTTAATTAATAGTTTTTTTTCGTTCTGTTAAGCAGGTCATATTCTACAATTTACTTGATGTAATTCGCTGTATTATTAGGTAAATCTTATAGAGAGTTTAGTTTCACTTGATCTTCACCTTAATTTATTGTTATTGAATAGTCTGAATATGCTATATATGACTTTTAATTTCATGAATAATGGAAAAGAGGAATAGTGAAATGATTAAGAATAAGCGAGTCAACAATCTGGTAATATGCTTTTTAGTCTTATTTAATTCTCCGAATATTAATGCTTCGCCTGAACGCTATTGCGATTTTGATTGCACACTAGATAGACATTTAAAAGCAATTCAACAAAAGGATTTTGAGTTATTCAGCTCAACACTTACACAAGGAGAGCGTCTTACTTTTATTTTACCTAATGGTAAGTTTTCTGAAGATATTCAGTCGTATAAAAAATTACTTAAAAACTGGTTTGCAACAGATGGTTGGACGTTTTCAACTAAAGTCATTGCTATTGAGAAAACCAAGGAAATGGTAAGTGCTTTACTATTAGTCAGTTATGATGAGCTAGAAAGAAATGGTAAACCATATCATCTCGATCACTATTTGAGTTTGGTATTTAAAAAGGAAAATGGACACTGGGGATTAGTGCATGATCAAAATACTAAGACATCGCTTAAAAAGTCGAATTAGTCAACCAGACATATCAGTTTTTTTAGATTCATTTAATTATTATTTGCTTAAAATTACGCTCTTATAAATAGCTTTGTAAGAGCTTCATTAGTTTGTATAAATAATACCTAATAATATTTTGCCTATCTTCTGGCTTTATAAACTGGTAAGAGATTAGTGTCTTGAGCTAAAACTGGTCTAACCTTTCGTTGCTAAAAGTTCTATTCTAAAGTAAAGATTATCCTCTTATACCGCACTATTACTTAATCTAACGATCTATTTTCATGCTTGTATTTACCCTAAGACAAAATTAAAAACTTGAATTTAAATAAATTTTTAAGATAATAGCGCTGTTATTATCGAATCAATTTTCGCTGATTAATAACTGGATAACTGGATAACTGGATTTTAAGTCGTTTTATATGGAGAGCATAGCAAGATGCTAGTATTAAATACCATTTCAAATAAATTTTTATTGGGATTAACATTATTAATTTCATTTTCTTTAAATGCCAATACAGATTCAACCAAGCAACCGATACCGCACACGATAGAAGATTTCGCTCAATTACCTGGCGCAAGAAATGCGCAGATTTCTCCAGACGGAAAGCATTTTGCACTAGTTTTCCGTAGTGAAGGCGAAGAAAAGTTAGCAATATTTCAAACTGATGATAATACTCTGAAGAGTGTATTTTATGTGAGAGGAATAAGACGGAGTGTTGGTGATGTTAACTGGGTAACTAATGAAAGGCTTGTTTATGGGGTTAATGAAAACTATGCATGGGATAGATCTTTAAGGGATACAGGTGAATTAATTGCCGTCAATGTTGATGGTTCTTTTCATAAAATGATTTTTGGTTATAAATCAGGTCAACAGCAATTGGGTAGTAATTTAAAGCGAAAGCAAGCAGATTATGGACATCATGAAATTATTGATTTATTAGAAGGTGATGATAAGCATATATTAATTATTTTTTACCCATGGAAATTATCTGGGAATGTTTGGCGAACAAATATTGACATTACACCTGCAGTATACAAATTGAACATTTATTCTGGGAAAAGAAGATTTGTGACTCGGCTTAACGTCCCGCTAGCAACTGCTATTACTGATACTAAAGGTAAAGTTAGATTTGCGGTTGGTGAAGATAAAGAAGGAGATGAAGTCGTCTCTTACCGGGAAAAAGAAGAAGATGAATGGCAAAACTTTAAGATTCCTGGATTTAAAGGTAAGTATCTTGAGCCATTGAGTTTTACAAAGGATAATAAAGGTGTTTATGTCTCGGCAAGAATTAACAATGGTACTCGAGCTTTATTTGAAGTAAATCTTAAAGATCGTTCATTTAGTCAATTGTTTCATGATCCGCAGGTTGATCCTACAATTTTTATTAAAGACTACTCTAAACGAAGAGTTGTAGCTGTTGGTACCGAATTGGCATTACCTGATTATCATTACCTAGATAAAAAAGATCCAAAAGCAAAGTTACATGCAGGATTATTAGAAGCATTTCCAGGCTATGATGTAGTAATAACCAGTTCTACAAAAGATGGAAAAAACAGCATTATATTTGTTTACTCAGATAAAAACTCTGGAGATTACTATCTATTTAACTCTGCAACCTATGAAGCTAAACATTTAATGTCCAAACATGCTTGGCTTGATCCCAAGTTAATGGCTTCAATGAAAGCAATTACCATTCAAACGAGGGATAAAAAAGAAATTAGTGCCTATTTGACTGCGGCAAATCATCAACAAAAGCAATTACCTCTGATTGTAATGCCTCATGGTGGTCCTCACGGTGTACGAGATTACTGGGGTTATGATTGGGAAGTTCAGCTACTCGCTTCTAAAGGTTACGCTGTCCTTCAGGTTAATTATCGAGGGAGTGGCGGATTTGGTTATGCATTTGAGCAATCTGGTTATGGAAAATGGGGAACACTTATGCAAGATGATGTTACCGATGCAACTTTAGCCATGATAGAACAAGGAATTGCAGATAAAAATAAGATTTGCATTTATGGTGCAAGTTACGGTGGCTATGCCGCTTTGATGGGAGCTGTACGTGAACCAGATTTATATAAATGCACTATCGGCTCAGTAGGAGTGTATGATTTACCCATGATGTTTGAAGAGGGAGATATTGCTGATAGTAGAAGTGGGTTAAATTATTTGAAAAAGGTTCTTGGTACCAACGTTGATGATCAAAAAGCTCGTTCACCTGTTTATAATGTTGACAAGATAAAAGCAAATATTCTGCTAATTCATGGAAAACAAGATGAACGAGTTCCAATTGAACAAGCAGAAGCATTAATGGATGCTTTAGATGATATCGATAAAAAGTATGAATGGCTCAAGTTGGTTAATGAAGGTCATGGATATTACGATGTAAAAAGTCGTATTAAAGTTTATCGTAAAATTATTGATTTTCTAGATAGAAATATCGGTAGTTAAACAAACGATAAAATGATGATTTTTTGGCAGATAAAATCAAGTGCATTGTAGTAAAAAATTATCTGCACTTGATTGGTATACAGAAACAAAGTTGCTTTTAATTTGAAAGCACTTAAACCGTTAAACTAACAAAAATAACACAAAGCTGATCTATTCAAATCAAAAATAGATCAGCGCTTAAGTGACTTAGCCAATAATTATTGTGGCAGAGATTGTGGAATCACATAATAGATTTTATCCTTCAACCAAGCAGCTCCACCAAAAATATACATCCCAGAATATTGAGAATAACGCCACTCAATTTTATGAATCCCCTCTGAAAGCGGAATATTGTAATATTGCTCCATGCCTGAATCTATCGTTAATTGAAGCTCACCATCTACAAACACCTCGAGTTGATTACAACAATAATTCCAAATCATCCAGTTATCCACTTTTGCTGAAAACTGTAAATATCCGTCAGGCACATTCAAGGTGGTTTTTATGGCGCTATACTCATCACCGTAAGCCCCACCCGAACGAATTGAATAGTCATTCTGTGAACTTTCATTCAAATCAATCTTCCAATTAGTACTTTTCTTTTTATCTTGATACACAATTGGTGAAAGCTTAGGTCCCTCATAAGGGTCAACCTCAACAAGTGCTATTTCATAGAAACCTGGTGTATGCATAAGATGCTCTGGAACCGAGTCAATACTATTTGCATCTGACTGGGCCCAAATTTCTTCATGGTAATCACTGAATCCATCACCGTCGCTATCAAATAAGTTGGGTAACGATTCAAATATATTAATTTCATCCCAATCAGGCAACCCATCAAAATCAGAGTCGGTTAAGTAAGGACTGGAGAGATAAAAGTTAACTTCATCAGCATCATTAATACCGTCGCTATCAGTATCTTGCGCAACAGGCGATGATAGCGCATTAAATTCTGCTAAATTAATTAACCCATCGTTATCAAAATCTTCAGATGCATCCGCTGCATTTTGATCATCTAATGAGTAAAGCCACTCCCACCAGCCAATCATGCCATCATTGTCCTTATCTTCAAAATTAATATTGGTAATTTTCACATCACCATTAATATTTTTAAGAAGAACCAAACCATTTTCATATTTAATCAAGTTAATAACTTGCCCATCAAAAGTATTTGAGCCAATTGATGAGTAACTTTCGGTTTCCCAAAAACTTATACTAAAAGTAGACTGATGATTTTGTACGGTAACTAATAGTGAGTTTATCCATTGGGAATGATCAATAGAAGTCCCCAAGTTACTAATTTTAGTAAACCGACCAGTTTCAACAACTTCTCCATCAGCTAGCAAAATAAAATTACCATCGCTGGAAATTGAGATAGGTGGCACATAATCAAAATATCGATAATCCATTATGCTAACAGAATGACTAATCATTTCTGATGAAAAATCTACTTCTTGAAAATTAAAATTAAGATATGCCCCAGAAGCATCTTTAAAATAATATATTCTAGAATAGTTTTCATCATATAAGTAGTAATCACCTGTATCAAGTAAGCCGCTATCACTCCGACCAAAATATTGGCCCGATTCAGTATACGTACCAACATGAATCTCATCGCCATAACCAAAATCATAATATTCCTTGATAGCAAGAATTTCACCTATAGAGAGCAAACTAACAATATCATATTCAATTTCTAAAAAGCTTTGCTCAACGAGGTCTTCAGCAACATTGATATAATGCACCTCACCAGAACGATAGCCAAGGTACAATCGATTATGCGCTGTTGAATACGATATTGATAATGGAAACTCTTTAGTCGTATTTTTCACAATACCAACCGACAAAGGTTTGATATAAGTGGCCTCAGAAATCGACCATCGATAAATCAGTCGATTCTCTTTGCTTAACAAATAAATAATTTCACCATCACTTGTTACTTCATCAGGTATAAAATCAGGAATCGCCTCTTCATAATCACAAACACCATTTCTGTCATGTTCTGTTGAATAACAAGCGGGGTCATCAGGGAATATGTCTAGGATTAATCCTGTTGTACTCGTACTTTCATCATGCCCTTCGTTCCAACTATCGGGATAACCATCATTGTCATCATCAAGTGAGGCTGCGGGGTCAAATGGAAATGCATCTAAAGTTATGTCGCTATACTGACCTTCGTTATAACCATCATTCCATCGATCGGGATACCCATCACCATCACTATCAATTGAGGCAGATGGTTCTAGCATAAATGCATCGTGTGTGTTAACGACGCCATCCCCATCGAAATCATTATTTGGTAAGTAATCAATAAAATTAACTTCTCTATTTTCATAACTAACGATAACTAACTTATCTACATCGCCAAATACACCTTCCAAACTACCTGTAAAAGCTTTCTCTTCTAATGAATAATCAATAAAAGGTAAATAACGATTTATATTATTAAAACTAGAATTCTGAACACTAATAAATGTCCCATCGGCAAGCCACTTTGAGAATTCATGCCTGTAATAATAAGACTCATTTACTTGGGTTAAATCTTTTTCAGTATAAACATATCCACTTGCATCTAAAATATATTGACCATTAAACGAAACGGATAATGGATAGCTCAATGCGTTTGCTCCAGCTATCTCATTCGATAAAATAGCGCCTGTGCTTTGATCAATTGTTTCAACGGTAAAACCGGAATAAAATGGCTCAAACCTATAAAAATAAACTTTAGAATTTACTTCACTCCATTCGTGTCCCCAAATAATTTTACCTACATTTTTACTATCAACTAATGCGCCAGACTTATCAAAAGTATGGTGCCAATCAGTTTCGTCAACTCTACTTTGAACCAGTAAGTAATTGCCCGCAGCAACAAGATCGATAACGTCTTCGGTGGAAACACTGGCTAAATATTTTTCTGTCAAATTTCCTAGTAAATCAATATAGGTAATTGTTCCTGTTTCATATCCAAGATATAGACGATTATGTGCAGCAGAGTAGACCATCGTTGCCGGTGATATGTTGTGAAGCTCTCCCGGCAATCCAACAAATATAGGATTAGTATAAAAACTTTCATCTATCAACCAACGGTGGACTGTTGAGCGGGAAGTGTCGAGCAAATAAATTGTCTTGTCATCACTCACGGTCTTAACTGGATTGTAATAATATTCAATATACCCACAAGAAAGACCATCACCATGCTCTCTCAAATAACAAGGCGAATCAGGATAAACATCCAACACTAACCCAGTTGTACTTGATGATTGGTCATAACCCTCATTCCAACTTTCAGGATAACCGTCATTATCACTATCAACGGAAGCTGCAGCATCTAAAGGAAATTGATCTAGCATTAACCCTGTTGTAGTTGTATTTTGATCATGTCCTTCGTTCCATTCATCTGGATAACCATCACCATCACTATCTTTTGAAGCAGCAGCATCCAACGGAAATGCATCATCAATATCATTCACACCATCCGCATCTGAATCCGTATTTCGTGTACAACCCGTTTGAGGGCTAACCGCTTCTCCTATCGGAGTCCCTGGACACAAATCATCTTCATTCAGCACGCCATCATTGTCATCATCTAGCACTTCAGGCTCAACTACATTTAGGTGAAATAATTGAGTACTTAATTTCCCCAAGCCATCATCAACCATAACCGCTACACGGTGTGTTCCAAGTTGTGAAGCATCAGCAACCCAACTCACTAATCCACTATGACTATCAATTAACATATTTTGTGGCGAGCTAATCAACTGATAACTCAATGGACTTGAATCATCAACGACAACCATTGAATATTGGTATTCACTATCGATAGTTGCTTCTAATGCCGGTTTACTGATGATGTGTGGCGCTTCATTTAATACACTCTTTAACTCAACCGTTGCCGTGTTAGAAATAAAGCTACCCGCACTCACGACAAAGGTAAAACTATCGTTGCCATTAAAATCAGGTCCTGGTGTGTAGGTATAAACAGGCCCGTAACCAGACAAGCTCCCGTATTGAGGGGATTGTTGAATATGATATGTCAGATAATTGCCCTGACTATCTAATGCTCTAACACGAATAGAAGTCGCTGACTGCGCATCAACCTGATAAACCGAATCATAACTACTAGGCGGTTCACTGCTGGCAACATTCAGTGTTAGGTAATAAGACTGTAACGCGGTTAACCCAGTACTGTCGCTGACTAAAACAACCACCGCTTCAGTTTGTAAATCACTGTTTGATGGCGTCCAGCGAATTAATCCACTGACGGAATCAATCATCATATTAGCTGGTGATTTTAATAATTCGTAAGTCAGATAATCGTTAATATCGAAGTCTTGCACCTCAACCTGATACTCATAGTCCATACCCACATAAGCATAATCAATCGGTTCACTGACTATTACCGGTGCCTGTGGTAAATCATTGACCATTAAATTGAATGTTTGGCTATCACTGCCATTTTGGCTGTCTAATACCACCACCGTTACCGAGTGCTCTCCAGCATCAACCCCTGTTGGCATCCACTCAATTAACCCACTGTTTTCGTTAATCGTCATGCCTTCTGGCGCACTGGTTAATTGAAAACTTAAACTGTCATTGTCCTCATCAGTTGCGACAACTTGATATTGATAATACTCACTTTCATTCACCGATAAAGAAGGCGTGCTGGTGATTTGTGGCGCATGATTGGATGAAGCAGAATCCCCCACCAATAAGGTTACTGTTGCTCGATTCGAAAACTGATTTCCGGCACTCACCACATACTCAAATGAGTCAATGCCTAGGAATCCTGCCGCAGGTGTATACTGATAAACCGGTCCATAACCACTAAGGCTGCCATTAGCGGGGGACGCAACGAGATGATAAGTCAGATAATCCCCATCAGCATCTGATGCAGTTACCCGAATCGCCGTTTGTGTTGACAATTCAATCTGGTGAGTCGAGTCACTAGCTACAGGCGGTGTATCTGCCGCAAGCCGGCTCAGCCAACTGTATTCATCAACCATCATGACTTCTGAAGATTGATTGGTAACAGTTGCAGAAGTTAAGCGTGAATTTGGTTTGGTTTTACTCGAATGAGTATTATTTGCTTGAACCGACAAGTTCATAAAAGCAGCCAGAGTGGTTCCGATTAACAGTGAAAGTTTCATAGCGCTCTCCAATGTAGCTATTGTTCCATATTTACTGGTCATTACTAATCGACACCTTTTACAGGTAAGTCTTCATTGACCCGTTAAAATGACAGCTCGAACTTATTTTGTTTTATGACAGAAATTACGTAAATTCTTAATTAATTCATCAATCCTTGAAGTAGAGGTGTGTTAGAGATGAATAATGTTGATTTTATGTGTTTAGCTTTTTATGAATATAACCTTTTACAGTTATAGATTTTATTGAAAAAATATTTCAAGTTAAACCAACTGGTTAAGTTTTGCAGCTTAAATGATACTGACCTATTTTCTTTAAATTGATTTATTAAATTCAATCGGTATATTAAGGTCAACCAGCTTAAAACCTAAGCAAACTAAAAGAACATCGACAATGATATTAGATAGCCTGCCTCATTTTGCGATAATTCTACCTCTCCTCCTCTGTATATTCAACTACTATTTAGTTCTGTTTTTATGGCATTAATCCTTTTTTATCGCTTATCAATTTATTGATTTATTTATAATTCAAATAAATATTTTCAACTTAAAAAACTTAAACAATCATACATTTCACCAGCTTGACCATCAGGATGACTCATCTAACAATATTTTGGTAATTGCTTCAAAATCAATCGCAACTATCAGATTAATTTGACGAGCAAATTAAGTTTTAAATAATTATATAAGCCTTTATTTTTTATCATTTTGCGCTATGCATCTCATATCAAAACTTATCTAACCGATTAAACATTTTTGTCATACGAACAATCTAATCTTTTCAATATCCCATCGCCCGACACTTAATAATCAGAAGAATTTTTTGTGAAAAAATATTTTAGTTTTATTTTTGCTTTAGGAATAATTTTATTCAGTCAATCTTCTTTTGCTGGAAATTGTGTTTATGGATGTCCTTCAGGTAAATCAGGTCAAATAATTAATCGACCAATTTATACACTGCAAAATAATGCGACAACCAAGTTTGCGGATTGGACTGCTTATCAGGTAACTCAAGTAACTATCGATGGTCCTAGTCGTTCACGAACGTGGAGATCAGATCCAAGTATTAGCGCAAGTAAAACACTTGAACCAGCAGACTATAACGATGCACATGCTGGAATTAATACTGATAGAGGCCATCAAGTTCCCTTAGCTTCATTTAGCAACACCGCCTATTGGTCACAAACTAATTACTTGTCAAACATTACGCCACAATCATCCAATTTAAATCAAGGTGCTTGGGTAGATTTAGAAGTAGCGGTTAGAGATTTGGCCAGAACAGGTCAAGATGTTTATGTGGTTACCGGTCCTCTTTATGAATGGTATTTTAACGAATTGCCACGTGCAGATGAATATCATCGTATCCCTTCGGGATATTTTAAAGTTGTAATCACCGTTAATAATGGTTGGGTTGAAGCCTCAGCTTTTATTATGGAACAAAACTTAAGTCGATATGCAAACTTCTGCTCTAGAGAAGTCACTGTTGATGAAGTTGAACAGCGAGCAGAGCTGAACATCATGCCTTCACTCCCTGGATATAAAGAGTCAGCGGTTGAAGGCAGAACAGGTGGATTAACTTCGAGTCTTGGATGCTAATTATTTAAGTCATCAATAATAATTACAGATCGATAATTATTAATTTTTACTAATAATGCCGAAACTTAACCAGTTGATGTGTTACAGTATTTTTCTTATAAAGAGTTTTTTCTAAAATAAGATAAATAAGGTTAAGTTTCGGAATCATTGAGATAAAGATTACTTATTCGTTATTCTTATTATTTGAATCCGCCACATTAAAATGTGTGTGACATTTTTTTGAAACCGACTGCTCATTAAAATAGGACGGTAATTGATGGGTAAGTATATAAGTAAAAACCAGTAAAATAAAAACAGCCAGCAACATTACTTCCCTTTCTTTTGAATTCATCAAACACTCCGTTGATCGTTGTAGAAAGTTTTACTTAAATATTTTCAACCTGTTTAATTAATATTTGTTGATATGGTGCTATCTGAACGAACTCGCTTGTATTAATCAAGTTCGCAGAATTAATTAATATGCAGCAGCTAAATTGTATAACGATAGTAATTGATTAAAAAGTCTTATTATTTACAATTATATTTTTATCTCAAAGTCGTCGGCATCTTTTAGCATAGGATAACTTTGGCGAAAAGCTTTGAGTTCGTCAATATCAATAGTCATTTGAATAATCTGTTGCTGATTATCCTCTGCTGAAACAATAGCTCGGCCTAAAAAGTCATAAATTGCCGTACCTCCAGAATGGTCAACATTTTTTCCGTCTAAACCAACTCGGTTAACACCAACAACAAAAACTTGATTTTCCATTGCTCTAGCTTTCAATAAAGTATCCCATGCATCGCGCCGCATAATAGGCCAATTTGCTACGTTAACCATTACATCATAATCTTGTCGGTTTCGTGACCATACAGGGAAACGCAGGTCATAACAAACTTGAGGCAAAATGCGGATTTGGTTAATTTCAAAAACTTCTCTGCTTGTACCCGGATTAACATATTGTTCTTCATGTCCTAAGCGAAATAAATGCCGCTTGTCATAGAAATAAGTCTCTCCATTTGGGTATATCCAGTAAAAACGATTGCGTTTTCGTCCCGCATCTTCAACAAAAACACTGCCCGCTATGACAGCATTATGTTTAATTGATTGCTGCTGCATCCACTCATATACCATACCACTTTGTTGTGGCTCTTGAATTGCTTCATCATCCATTCCAAAGCCAGTAGAAAATGTTTCTGGCAATACAATTAAATCTGCCGACTTGATAGAGTCTAATCTTTCTGCAAGATTAGCGAGATTTTTAGCTTTATCTAGCCATTGAATATTAGTTTGAACCGCAGCTATAGTTAAAGTTGACATAATTTCTCCGCAGCATTTAGCAGTGTATTCTCATTTTTAGCAAAACATAAGCGTACAATTTTATCTGATGTTTGATTTTCATAAAAAGGACTTAAAGGTATCGCAGCTACGCCTTTTTCTTTTGTTAACCAATGACAAAAATCTCGGTCTGACTTTTGTGAAATTTCACTGTAATCAACCAACAAAAAATAGGTCCCTTGTGAATTAAGCAATTTAAATCGAGAGTCTTGCAGTGCGTTTACCAAGCAATCTCGCTTGCTTTGATAAAACCCGGCAAGTTCAGTAATATGTGACGGTTCTTGCTGCAACATTTTGGCGATACCAAGCTGAGCAGGCGTAAAGCTGGCAAAAGTCACATACTGGTGTATTTTTCTAAACTCATCGGTTAATTCCGGTGGCGCAGTACAATAACCAAGCTTCCATCCTGTACAATGAAAAGTTTTACCAAAACTAGATACCACCAAAGAACGTTCGAATAATTTTGGAAAACGTAATACGCTCTCATGCTGCCTTCCATCAAAAGTGATAAACTCATAAACTTCATCACTAATTAAATATAAATCATTTTCCCAAACCAGTTTTTCAACTGTTTGCATATCTTGCTCAGTTAACAGTGTACCTGTTGGGTTATGTGGACTGTTAATAATTATTGCCTTGGTTTTATTGGTAATTACCTCTTCAACCTGTTGCCAGTCAATTTTATAATCCGGTGCTAACATCGGAATGTGAATACAACGCCCACCAGCTAACGCAACTGCCGGTTCATAAGAATCATACGCAGGATCAAAAACAATAACTTCATCTCCTGAAGTCACTAAGGTTTGAATGGCACACCACAAGGCTTCAGTTGCGCCAGAGGTGATTGTTACTGATTGTCCGGGATTAAGTGGCATGGCATATTGCCTATGAATAAGTTGTTCTACCTGAGCTAACAGCTCTGGCGTACCAATAGAAGGTGCATATTGATTTTTACCACTTGCAATAAATTCATTAACTGTCGATTTTAAAAGTTCGGGTGTATCAAATTCAGGAAAGCCTTGCGATAGATTGATCGCACCATGCTGATTGGCCAGCATCGACATTTCGGTAAATATACTGACTGCAACATTATTAAGTTTACTATGAAATGACATATTTGTTTCTCATCAGTTAATTGGTGTTCATTGAGTTTGACGGTGTCAGATTTTTAGAGTTTAAACTCAGCCCATACCGGCGCATGATCACTGGGTTTGTCCATCGCACGAATATCATAATCGATCCCCACATCAACACACAGTTCATAAAGTGCCTTGGTCGCCAAAATCAGATCTATTCTTAAACCACGCTTAGGCTCATCAGAAAACCCTTTACTGCGATAATCAAACCAGCTAAAGCGATCATTAACGGTTGCGTTAAATTTTCGAAAAGTATCATAAAAGCCTTTATCCATAATTTGATTTAACCATTCACGCTCTTCTGGTAAAAAACTACATTTTCCTGTTTTTAACCAGCGCTTGGCATTCTTTTCACCAATACCAATATCTAAATCAGTATGCGATATATTCATATCGCCCAAAATAATCCAAGGAGATTGTAATTGTTCTTGGGTGAGGTATTGATTAAGGTCTTGATAAAACTTTTCTTTTGCTGGAAATTTCAAAGGATGCTCGCGACTTTCACCTTGTGGGAAATAACCATTAAATACAAAAATATTTTCTTTTGAGGTTTGATGTTCACTAATTATAACCCGTTTTTGAGTTTCTGGCGTGTCACCGGGAAATCCCTTTATTGCCGAAACAATAGGATTTTTACTCAGTGTAGCCACCCCATAGTGACCTTTCTGACCATGATAAACCACATGGTAACCAATCGACTCAATAAGCTCATGGGGAAATTCAGTATCATCAACTTTTGTTTCTTGCAAACAAATTATATCTGGAGAATGATTATCTACAATAGCTTGAAGCTGATGGGGTCTGGCACGTAGACTATTAATATTGAAGCTAATAATTTTCATTAATATCTCTATTCTTTTTTTAATTTGATTAATCTTTTTAAATTTATTGACTATTGATTAACAGCTAAATATTCTCAATAAATTGTGCATAATATGACATACTAAGTCACATTTATTGTAAAAAATAAACTGACAAAAACTACTCTTTTTAATTCAGCATTAATTTTCACTCATCTTATCGTGGCCATTTAGCCAGTTATTCAGCAAGGTGTTTTCAGCTTCCGCCAAAGGACTTAAATAGCAGACGCTTTTATAGGCAGCTGTTAGCTCACAGGCAGCATGATGTAATCGCTCTCGACGAAAATAGCTAATCATAACGGTTTCTCCCAACGGAATTCGCGCAATCGTTTTGTCTAATTCCGCCGCACTGATTTTAATATTATCGAGAGCAATAATTAGATCGCCATTTGATAAACCAGCCTGCATTGCGCAGGAATCCTCAAGCACAACATTGACTTTAACACCAGCTGGGTCGTCTGTATATAATACGCCCAAATGAGCAACGGTATTTCTTTCTTTTGGCTGCTCAACATATCCTCCTTTTTCATTATGTAAATATGGCTCAATTAACTGACAATTAATTCCCACCTGACTCAATAACGCCGTTAATGGAATATCATCGGTTGAATAAACCAATTGCTGAATGATTTCTTGGCATGATTGCCCACTAATCTGCTCAACAATTTGCTCAACATCTTGCAATGTAATGCCTATATTGGTCTTACCAAACTTAATCCAAATTTGGCGCATAACATCATCAAGAGATCGTTGGTTTACTGTTAAACTCCGAATTTCAAAATCAAGCGCTAAAGCAACCAACGAGCCTTTGGTGTAATAGCTGACAATACCGTTAAGCGCATTTTCATCTTGCTTATAAAATTTTGTCCAAGCATCAAAACTAGATGCCGCTACAGATTGCTTAAACCGCCCTTGCCCTTTGTGTACTCGAGTAATAGTTTGAGCCAACATATCCAAGTACTGTTCAGGCTTGAGTACCTTTGCACGTGCGAGTAAAAGTTCATCATAATATGAAGTGACACCCTCAAAAAACCATAATAATTCCGTATGTACTTCTCGATTGAGTTCCAATGGAATAAACTCTTTCGGTTTAATCCGTTTCACATTCCAGCAATGAAAATATTCATGACAGCACAAGGTTAAAAATGTTCGATATCCCTCATCCATTTGATTAGGATTATCTCCTAATAATGGCAGATCGGCATGGCTACAATGTAAAGCTGTTGACGAGAGATGTTCCAACCCACCAAATCCATTTTTCAACACAAAAGTCATAAAGATGTACTGCTCGAAAGGCGGTTTTTCATCACCAAAGAATTTGACTTCGGTTTCACATATGGCTTTTACATCATTTGCTATTCGCTTCCAATCAACTCTGGCTGGCGCTTCGGTAAAAAACATTTTATGCGGCACACCAAAAACATCAAAAGAGATTTGTTGTAAGTCACCTATTTCAAATGGATAATCAATTAATGCCTGATAATTTTCACTTGTATATTCGCCAAAACCCTGGGTGTTAATGTTGACCGCAGGCATTGCTGTCGCAACTTGCCAAGCATTTTTAATCGCCAAAGGAGACGCATTTAAATGTACATGATGTGGCAACTCATCCAGATCAGTCACCTTTAAGAACAAACTGGTACCATTAAAAAAAGCATGCTGATTGTCCAGGTGAGCACTTCTCACAGATAAATCCCAAGCATACACTTGATAAATAATTGTCAGCGCTTTAACCGAATCGGTTATTCGCCAGCAGGCTTTTCCGATTTTTTCGAGTATTACAGGTTGTTGTTCCTCAAAAGCAGTAATTGTCACGATATTTTTTGCAAAATCGCGGATCATATAGCTGCCGGGGATCCAGTCAGGTAGAGAAAAGGTTTGTCCTTTTTTCAAAGGTTGTGCGATTTTGAGTTTAACTTCAAATAAATGCGCATTTGCGTTTTTAAAATCGACGAAATATTCTATCATTATTTCTCTCTATTTTTTCCTGAGTTAGGCTGTAGTGATTTAGATTGTAGTGATTTAGATTGTAGTGATTTAGATTATAGCGATTTAAACTGTGATAACTTACGACTGCTAGCCGAGTTTGCAGCCTTGGCTAAATATAAATCGGATTAAATAACCAGACTGCAAATTAGCACGCTATTTGCTAATCAATATCAAATCACTCAATAAAATTCGTATCTATATTTTTACGTCTATAATTTATTTTTAAATCTATATATTTGTATCTACATTTAAGATACAGGTAAACAAAACTTACTTCGCTTTTGATTATTTATCATTCAAAGAGTTTATTCTTTTGAACGGTTATGTTGATAGTTAAATACAACAAACAATATGGCACCGGTCAAAGTAATACTTAAAGGTAAAAACAAGGCATACCGCCCCATTTGGAGTTCATTGACTTCTAGCCATTGATAAAATCCAATTCCGACCAATGGCGCAAAAAGTCCTCTAACGCCAGTTAAAGTCACATGAATAGCCATATATTGCATTGATTTTGTTTGACTGACAAAATCATTATGCCCTAAATTCCAACCAATAACCGCACCCGACATAGCAATACCATAGCAGCAGGCTCCAACAAAATAAAGAAAACTCAGTCCACTTAACTGTGCAGCTAAAAACAAAGCGATAGATGAGACAAACCCCCAACTATGAATTGCCCTAAAATGAAAAATATGGTTGTTATCAAGTAATCTAGCCCACCAACCAACAGCGATTGGAATAAGTGAAAGTGGAATTGCTGTGGTAATTAATATTTGGCTACTTTTACTTAAGTCGGTATATTCATTAAGGTAAACAATTAGCGGTGCCATAAACATTAAATTACCGGTGCCTAGGGTAAACATAGCCAATAAATATTTTGCAAAAGGTTTATTTTCAGCCAGCAGACGAAAAATACTGGCAACCGATAGTCCACTGGCCGTTGATTTTTCGCGCTCAATTTGCTTTAAACTACCGCGCATCACCAAATAACGATAACGGAAAGCCCCCACCATCGACAGCACCGATAAACTCAAATAAAGCCACTTAAACGCTTCAAATTGCCAGTCGAGTACTTGGCCAATAGCTATTGCGACAATGGCCATGAGCAAGGAGGTCAAAGTCGCCAGTTTAGCAGTCACTTTGCCACGAATATAACGCGGATAGTTAGCCCGCCAAATATCAGAACGTATTGTTAATATGCCAGACCAGCAAATTCGCGCGATAATATAAAACATCAATAGCGCAAAAAGTCCCGATTCATCAAAAGTAGTCTGGCTAATCCCAAGCCCACATACACAGCAGACTAGTGCCAAGTTAGACACCAATCGAGTCCGGCTGCGACCATGACTTAACTTGACCCACACAAAACTAATCAAGTTAGAATAAAATGGCGCACCAGTACTGACCGCCACCGCTAAATTTAACAACCAGCTCTCGACCCGTCCCTCGAATCCATTTTTAATTAATACACCAATGACACCACCTTCAAGTAGCGCAAGCATTAAAGCCAGACTAGTCCAGGAAAATAATTCGCGACGTATACGCTGCTCAAGTGTTTGTCTTTGGGTTGTAGAAATAGCAGGGATTATTCTGGACATCAGTTGAATAACTCAGTGTGCAAAAACAGGAATAAATTAACAGATCGGACCGCTAATAGTAGATTATTCATTAATTATTGCAAATAGAAATAGACTATTTGATTGAATTTGGACACCTTTGCTGTGCAAATATTAGTCATCTAGAGTAAATATAAAATCTGCCACTTTATCGGCAGCTGTTTGCAAATTATCTGCGAGCGTTAAACCAGACTTTACCCGAGGCTTAAAGCTGTGATCACCGTCAGCTAAATACTCAACACAAACCTGTTTGCTCAATGCGTGACCTTCTATCTCATTAGGCTTACCCATACTATCACGTTCTCCTTGTAGAATTAATGTTGGAATACTAATGTGAGCTAAATGTTCTCCTCTAAATTTTTCTGGCTTATTCGCAGGATGAAAAGGAAAACCAAATGCGATTAGACCACTTATCTTAAATTCAAGTTTAAAATCAGGCGCAGACTCAGTCGCCAACAAACTGGCTACCCTTCCCCCCATAGATTTACCAGCCAATATTAATTTATCAGTAGGCAATAACCGTTGACTTTCTTTGAGCTGTTTGATTTGTTGATTAAAATCATCAATTAATCGTGGCATTCGATCAGGTGGACGTCGTTTACCATCAATTAATCGCTGACGCATATAGGGAAAATCAAATCGAAAGACCGTTAAATCTTTAGCGCTAATAAGTTGATCCATCTGTTGCATCCAATCTGAATCTTTGTTTGCTCCAGCCCCATGAGCCAATAGAATTTTAAATTCACTTTTAAACAAGTAGAAGTCACCCAATTTAAGTTAACAATAGGAAAATAACCAGTTTAAATTATTTAAAAAATTTAATCCAAATCAAATATTTCCCGCGCAATTAGCCAAAGTAATTATGAGTTTCTTATCGCTCTATACTTCAATTAAAAACCTGGTTTTGTATAATTACTTATTGACGTATTTTAATTGTGGATAATAACGGAAAAAATAGCCTTAATATATACTGGGTTATATGAGAATTTAAAATTGGATAAATTCGCTGAAGAACAACAGATAAAAACGTTACCTGTCAATATTGTTTATACACAAAAAACTACAGTTCGAAACATTTATAACTGAACGATAATAATCTTTTAGACCTTTTGTGTAAGGTTTATCAATCAGCCAACGCAATTGATATAACTTCAATGAATTGAGAAAAAGTATTTTACTCGTCATTTTTACCAAGCATTAGAAATTACTATTTTTAAGCAGCCAGCGTTTTAATCGTTAAAATTTAAGCAGATTAAGCAGATTAAGCAGATTAAGCAGAAAAAGTTTAAGTAGAAAAAATAGGCCGCCAAAAGGCGGCCTGAAACCCTAAGAACAATCGGGGATTTGTTGAATCAAAATTGAGTCAATACAAGTCGCTACCAACACGCTGTGTTGCATTGTTGTCTAAATTTCAGCGATTGCAAAGATGGTGCGAAGAATAAACGGGTGAGCAATATCAATCAATGCACAAAATACCATTTTTTGCCCGAATAAAAGATATTACATGTTTTATTTTTTAAAGTGAGAACAGTGACTGGTTTTTAATGCATGAAATTATTTTTTAATATATAGCCACATGAGAAACCCTAAAATTTTAATTGAGAAAATCTCGATGAATAAACTGATGTTTCTCGTTAACTTTCGGTAACAATGATAAAAAGCCATTAAAAACTTTATGGCTTAATGCCAGAGATCGATCAATTCGATAATGTGTTTCCTGCCAAATTGAATCAACTCGCGCTTTAGCTTTATCGAGTCCCAATTCTTTTAAATGTTGAGGTAACTTTAGCCAGCGTTGAATTAAGGATAAGTCAGTTTCAAGATGAAATTGAAATCCATAAACATTGTTTTTTAATTGAAAAGCCTGGTGAGCAATCTGTTCACCGGTAGCAAGTAACGTTGCATTTTTGGGTAAGTCGAATGTATAACCATGCCACTGAAAAATATTTTCACACTCATCAAAATGACCGAGCACCGGATCATTTTGTGCTGCCTGAGTTGGTGTAATAGGGTACCAGCCAATTTCTTTTTTAGGTGCCTGATAAACTTTCGCGCCAGCCGCAGCCGCAATGAGTTGTGCCCCCAAACAAATTCCCAAGACAGGAATATCTTGTTGCATTGCCTGTCGAATCACTCGCTGCTCGGTTACCAGATGTGGATACTCATCTTCTTGACCAATATTCATTGGGCCACCAAGAATAATAAGTGCATCGTAGCTACAAATATCCGGTTTAGCATTAGGTTCTCGGCCAAAATTCACGTATCGAATACGGTGCCTTTGTGAACGGATCAGTGGATCAAGTGTACCAAGAGGTTCATAAGGAACATGCTGAAAAACCATTATTTTTGCCAAAACTTAAACCTCTGCTCGACAGTTTTTGCTGAAACACCAACGAGACAATCACTTTTTGTTGCTCGATACATCAATAAACCAAAACCTAAATCGGTTAATCACTCACAAATTATGTTTTTAATTGAATAAACATGCATAAAATCACTAGTTTTATGCTTATTGCTTGAATAACCCATATTTTAGTCAGTTTATTAATATTTGACACAAATGAAAATAGCGCAAAGCAATATGTAAATAACTGTCAATCTTATTGGGATTTTTGCAACTGGCGCTTGTACAGCGGCAAACGGCTGGTTATGCTGCATGTCTCGTTTAATTTTTACTAATAATGACATTTCAAGATGAAGAACAACAAACTCAATAAAAATCAATCCCTTAAATCAACAATAAGGATGTCCGTCGCCGGTTTTTCCTTGGCCATTTGTAGCGGACTGGCGAATGCCACAATTGTCCAAATTGAAACCCCTTTGGGTAATTTTGAAGTCAATCTCTATGATGAGAAAACTCCTGAAACCGTCAATAATTTTCTTAATTATGTCAATTCAGGGGCTTACAACAATTCAATCATTCACCGTTCGGTTACTGATTTTGTCATTCAAGGCGGAGGATTCAGTTATCAAAACAGCTGGCCAGCACAAGCGATTACCACCAACGCCCCCGTTATCAATGAACCCGTCTATTCTAATGTCAAAGGCACTATTGCGATGGCAAAACGCTCTGGCGCGCCTAATAGTGCGACAAGTCAATGGTTTATTAATTTAGCCGATAATAGTAAAGGCAATGCACAACTAGATTCACAAAATGGCGGGTTTACTGTATTTGGCGAAGTTACTGGCGATGGGATGGCAATCATTGAGCAAATTGCGGCATTACCTACCTATAACTTTTCAGGTGCATTTAATAGTTTACCACTTCAAAACTATGGTGGTACCGGTAACCCTGATGAAACTCACCTTGTTATTAATCAAATAACGGTGATCGATGGGAATACCGATACCGCAGCAGGATTAAATCCTCCACTCAATACTTCGATTAATACTCCGACAACGCCAACAACACCTAAATCTTCGGGCGGCGGCGCTGCTGGTTTTGGATGGATACTTGCCATGCTAGGTGTTGCCTTATGGCGAAACCAGTTAAACACTCGAACTTAATGATAGCGATTTTACTTTTCACTATTTGTCTGAAAAGCCAGCTTTTGAGTTGGCTTTTTCATTTGTTTTGCTCCCCAGAGCAACAAACGCTTAATTAAGTCAAAACCATCTTCAATTAAACTAATTGTTGCCGGTAAAAATAATGTTGTTAGCAGTGTCGAAAATAACAACCCGCCCATAATGACATAAGCCATGGAATAATAATAAACTCCACCGAGTGATGGCTCTTGAATAACAATCGGAATAAGCCCTACCAGCGTTGTCAAAGCAGTCATAATAATCGGTCGAAGGCGCTCTTTACCACCTTGTAACATGGCTTGATGACGCGGCCAGCCTTCGCGTCGATATAAATTAATATGCTCAATCATAACAATCCCGTTGTTAACCACAATACCGAGCAGCAATAGCACGGCGATTGATGCGGGCTGGTCAAAATCAACGCCAAATAAAAATAAGGTCCAAAATGCCCCTGCAAGCGCAAAAGGTAAACTGATCATTAATGCCAGCGCTTGGCGCAATGACTCAAACAGGCCGGCCATCACAGCATATATTAATCCTAAAGCCAGTAACAGATTCAGCCAAAACTCCTGTTGACTTTCCTCTGCATCTCGCCATTGATTATCAAATTTCCAGGTATAGCCTTCCGGCAACGGCATCGTTTTTAAAATGTCAGTCACCGTTTTAAAATGTTCATTTCGCTTGCCCGTTTCAAACCTGGCTCCTATCCAAATACTGGAAATTTTATTTTGACGATTGATACGTTCTGGTCCCTTGCGAACTTCAAACTCAGATATACTTTCCAATAAAACAGTTGAACCATCACTTTTGATAACTGGCATATTTTTAATATCTTCAATCCGAGTATCTTGCTCATCACCAAGCAAGAGTCGCATATCAACTTCGCCATCCTCGGTTTGAAAACGAGAAAGTTTGCGTCCTCGAAAAGTCATTTCAACAACGCTGGCAGGCTGGTTTGAAGCGACGCCAAAATCATTCATTCGGTCGCGGTCTAGTTGCGCTTGCAGTTCGAGTCTACCGCCTTCTGCGGTGGAGTTAAAATCATATAATCCAGGCACATTTTCAATCATTAAAATGGCTTGCTCAGCCAGTTCGCTCAATACTTCTGAGTCGGGACCTTCAAGCGGGATTCCAATGCGTTTACCACTATTACGCTTCCAGAAAGGACCGTTATCTTGCACCGTTAACTTAACCCCCGCAATTTCTGGTAAAATTTTAGGCAGTTTTCGGCGCACCAGATTCATGTCTTCTTCATTTTGAAACCCTTGTTTCATGTAAAGTCGGGTAATACAACGACCTTCACTCCACCAGCTATAAATGGATTTAACATTTAACTCTTCTTTATAGGGCTCTAGCGCCTGCTCAACCTGAGTAATAATTTGTTCTTTTACGGTTAACGATGCTGCCTCGGTGACATCAACATTTATACCAACAAACATTTGAGTCGGTGCGGCATCAAAATTAAAATTAATCTGTTGAAAAGGATAAATGGTTGATACAAAAATTGCAGCGCCTGCAACCAAAGCGACCCAACGATGCTGTAGGGTAAATGTGAGCAAGCTCGAATATTTTTCCTGTAACGTGTCCATAATCGGCGATTTGACATTTTCTTTAGAATGCTTGAGCAGCTTGGTTGAAGCCAGCGGAATGAGTGTCTGACTAATGAATAAAGACGCCAACAAAGTAATACAAATCGTGATACCCAGTTCTCGCAAAATAATATTCATTTCGGTAGGTTTGGAAAAGATCATGGGTAAGAAGACAATAATTGAAGTCACCGTTGCAGTAATTACCGCGACCGAGACTTCTTTGGCACCAAGAATTGCAGCAACCCTGCCGCCGTAACCTTTCTTTTGAAAACGGTCAATATTTTCCATAATCACAACGGCATTATCGACCAGCATTCCCAATCCAACAATTAAACCCAGTAGCGAAATTGTATTGAGGGTTTTACCCTGTAACCAAATAACCCCACAGGCGACTATCAGGGAAAATGGAATACAGGCAACAGCAACAATCGTTGCCGTCACTTTGCGTAAAAATAAAAACAACACCAGACTTGCTAGGATTGCACCAAACTGCCCCGTTTGCTCTAAATCTCCCAATGTATTGCGTATTTCCTTGCCTTGATCCTGCCAGACCAGAAAATTAATCCCATCAAGTTCAGGATCACTTTGCATTTGTTCAATTTTTTGATAAACCGCATCGGCGATAGTTATCGTGTTAGCAGAAGATTCTTTAGCAATATTTAATCCGATCGCAAAATTACCATCCAAATGACGACCATATTCTAATGGCGGCTCTTCATAGGTTACTTCGGCCAAATCACTTAAACGTAAATTAACTGCCTCACTAGCTCCCGAGCTTGAAACGCCATTCGGCAATCGCTTAGAGGATGATATAGGTATATTTTTGAGCTGCTCCAGTGAAACCAATTCACCCATTGAACGAACAACAATTTTGCTTTGATCAGAGCGCAATATACCAAGCGCTGTATTTTGATTATTTTGTGCAATATCTTTCCAAATTTGGCGAGCATCAATGTTATGTCGTTTTAACTGTGCCAGATTAAGATTAATGCGTACTTCTCTCGGATTAACACCATCCAGAGTGACCACAGCCACACCTGGGATCCGCTCTAACGGCTTGACTATTTTGCGATCTAGCAGGTTATAGTTTTTACTCAGATCTCGCCCCGATGAAAGTCTCGCTTCCATAATCGTTTCTCCCGACTCTCGGGGATTCCAGTTTTGCGAAACAATAATTCTTTCCAAATCATCGGGCAATTCACTTGTTATACGGTCCAGTCGCTCATGGATTTCAGCCCTTGCCAGATCCATGTCAGTATCAAAACCAAACAATAGATTGACACGTCCACCACGATGGTCGCTATTTGACCACATATGAAGGACACCATTCATTGAAGAGAGAGCTTCTTCAACAGGCTTAACCAGCATTCGCTCAATCGCTTTGGGTGAAGCATTTTGATACTCCATCACCACATGCAGTGTTTTATTTTCAACTTCGGGCATAAATGCCAGTTCCAGGCGCAGCAGTGCAATAATGCCCAGTACCAAAATACTGGTAAGCACCATTAAGGTGCCAATGGGGCGTTTAACTGCAATTTCTGGTAATGTCATTATGTCCCCTTTATGCGCCTTTTACTATCTGGTTTAGATCGGTCTTTGTTTGTTCATGATGGCTTTCAATTTCTTCGGCATCAACCACTGATTGCTCAAGTTTTCGTAGTTCTTCATCAGTCACAACTTGCGAAGGCATAATCAGATAAGTTGCAGGTATGATCAATAAAGTTAACCCTGTAGCAACCAACAAACCAAATGAAACCACTACCGCTAATGGTGCGCGCAACTCAGCACCTTCACCAAAGCCTATCGCCATTGGCAACAAACCTAACACAGTAGTCAGAGTTGTCATCAGTATGGGACGCAAGCGAGACTTACTGGCTGCAATAATCGCGTCGAGTTTATCCATACCTGCGCGACGACACTGATTGATAGCATCGACTAAAACAATCGCATTATTGACGACAACACCCACTAAAAATACCGCGCCAATCATCGATATTACGCTAATAGCATAGCCTGTTGTATAAAGCCCCAGAATTACTCCAATTAGGGCCAAAGGAATGGTCAATAAAATAACAAATGGGTGTCCCATATGCTCAAATGTCGCAGCCATTACGATATAAACCAGAAAAACAGCCAATAAAACGGCAAATAGCAGGCTACCAAAAGACTCTTCCATTTCTTTATTTTGTCCACCAAATTCAAAGCTGATTTGCGCAGGCGGTGGATTATCTTGTATCAGTTGTGCCAGTTCCTGAGTAACCGATTGAAGACTCCGTCCCTTAAGACTGGCCGCTATGACAGCAACACGAGACTGCTGAATTCTATCAATCGCCGCGGGTCCCTGAGCAGACACAATTTGTGCAACGGCCTTCAGAGTTACCGGCTTACCGTCGACTTCGCCAATGATAATATTTTCCATATCATTGACGCTGTCTCTATCAATAACCCGGTTTCTCAAACGTATGTCTATCTGTCTGTCTGGCTGTTGAAAGCGAGAAACAATAGTGCCATTAATCCGCTGGTGTAAGGTTTCTGCCACTTGCTGAATCGTAAAACCCAGACGAGCCAGTTTTTCACGATCGAATTCTATTTTTAATTCGGGATTGCCTAATTCAAGCGAAGCTTGAATATCAACTAACCCCTCTACCTTTTCCAATTTTGGCATCAGACTTACTGTATATTCGCGCAAAACATCAATATCTTCGCCATAAAACAACATTTCCATCGGTGTTTTTAAACTAAAGAAGGAAGGTCGCCCAAATTGTACATCGGCTTGTGGTATCTGGCTGTAAGCAGCGCGCAAATCAGCAATCACCTGTTCTTCTAATCGACTATTGGCACGATCTTTAATCACAATATTAATTTGCGCCAAATTCTCATCCTTGGTTTTTAACGATAACCCTCCGCTAACATTTCGACTACCCACTGAAGAATAAATATTATCTACACCAGGATGTGCCAACGCGATTTTTTCCATTTGCAACATCACATCATTTGTTGTCGGTAAAGCTGTACCTTCAGGTAAACTGACATCAAAATAGAATTCCCCTTCACTCATTTGGGGAATCAATGAAGTGGGGATTTGCGGAACCAGTTGCCAAGATAAAAATAAAGCGATAAAACCACTCATCAAAGTCAGCCACTTAAAACGGAGTGATTGCTTTAAAACGCCTTCGTATAACCGTGAGAATCGGCCCAGAGAATTTTGCTGCTGCTTAACCTGCTGTACTTTTTGCGCTTTCTTTTTTAATTGAGATGCGTTGTTTTGCCCTAATGATGCCAACATTGGAATTAGCGTCAACGAAACAATTAATGAAGTAATCAAACTAAAAGTAACGGTTAACGCTTGATCTTTAAACAACTGTCCTGCAATACCCTCTACAAACACAATAGGAATAAAAACAGCAATAGTGGTCAGCACCGATGCTGTCACTGCACCACCAACCTCACTCGTACCTTCAATGGCAGCAGCAATAATCGGCAATCCTTTTTCACGCTGGCGATGAATGGATTCGAGTACCACGATAGCAGCATCAACCAGCATGCCAACACCAAGCGTTAAACCACCAAGAGACATAATATTCATTGATACATCGGAGCGATACATCAAGATAAATGTGGCAACCAGCGACAACGGAATGGCTGTGGCTACAATAGCTGTTAATCGAAAGTTACGTAAAAACAACCACAAGATACTTATTGCCAACAATCCGCCAATCATCAAGGACTGCTTAACTTCGCTAATAGACTGCTCGATAAATCGTGACTGATCAAACTGTAGAGATAATTTTGCTTTGGGCGGCAATTTACGTGTGAGTCGCGATAGTTGACTTTTAACTGCATTTGCCACTTCAACAGTATTAGCATCCCCTTCCTTATAAATCGATATCATCACGCCTTCAACCCCCTGAAACCGGGTGATTTCTTCGCGATCTTTGCTCGCCCAGGAAACTTCAGCAACTTCTCTCAGTTTTACCGCCGCAACGCCCGGAGGAGTGATTCTGAGTTCACGAATTTCTTGTAAACTATCATATTCATTAAGCGTTCGAACTAACAATTGTGTTTGCTCATTTTTCAATGAGCCCCCAGGCCGATTAATATTCGAATCACTTAAAAGTTGCGTCAATTGCTGCGGAGAAATACCCATAGCAGCAACTTTTCCCTGATTAATATCGACATGAATTTCTTCTTCTTCGCCGCCTTGGATTTTCGCCGATGCGACACCTTCAATACGCTCTAATGCTTCTTTAACTTCTCGTTCACCAAGCAAACGCAATTGAGTTAAGGGTAAATGGCCACTCAAGCTCAATTTTAATATAGGATCGAGTGAAGGATCGTAACGCAAAACGATTGGCGCTTCGGCTTCTAAGGGTAATTGCAAACGATCCAGTTTTTCACGGATATCCATTGCCAGATTCGACATTTGAGCATCCCAGCCAAACTCCAAAGTGACTTCAGAAATACCCGAGCGAGATACCGAATGAATTTGTTTTAATCCTTTTAATACACCAACAACTTCTTCTACCGGACGAGTCACCAACTGTTCTACTTCTGCAGGAGCCGCATTTGGAAAAGTGGTTTGCACCGTTAATGAAGGATAACTGAGTGAAGGTAACAGGTTTATCGGCAATCGGGAAAAACCAACCAAGCCAAAGGCTACCGCAGCCAGTGCAGCCATAAATACGGTAACGCGTCTTTTGACAGAAAACTCAACTAGCGAACGAATCATTCTTGGTCACTCTTAATTGGTGATGCTTGATCAATGCTGTTTGCCCGAGCGAGCAGCATCAGAATTAGAAGAATCAACAAGACTTTTCGAATTTTGCTGTTGATTTGCAAGGTCAGTTGCACCTTCGGCGCCAATAACTTTTAATAAATTACCCTCATTCAAACTCCGCTGCCCCTTAACAACAATTTTATCAGCTTGGGTAATTCCGCTAATAATTTCAGTTTGCTCACCAACGACATAACCAATTTCAACCTTCTTACGCACTGCTTTACTATTATCATTAACAAACACATAATGCTGGCCACGCTCTTCAATCAGCGCGACACTCGGCAACAACATCGCGTTAGCACGCTGATCAGTAATCATCGTAATTTCGGTAAAATCACCCGGTCTAACATTTGACGGATAGGCTTCTAATTTTACCGTAACTTTTATAGTTCCTGTTGCCGGATCGACAATTGGGCTGACCAAATCAATCACACCACTTAATGGCTCAGCAGAACTATCAACGCGTAGTTTTACCATTTGTCCGGCAGCGACTTTGCCGATTCGGTTGGCCGGTACATGCACCTTAACTAACAATGGATTAATCGCCATTATGCGAAAAAGTAAATCCCCCGCTGAAACATGTGCACCAAGATCAACTTCTCGCCATACAACCCGGCCCGCAAACGGCGATGCGATGCGCGTATAAGTCAGTGCCAGCTCGGCGAGCTGTAAATCGGTTTGTGCCGTTTGAAAAATATTATTAGCCTCTTCCCATTCTGCTGGAGAAAGCATGCCACTTTTTTTCATCTTATTGATACGCTTGAACTCTCGCTCGGCACTGGCAAGCTTTTGTTGGGCCTGCTGAACACGCAAGCGTTGATCATCATCTTCCAGTTGCAATAAAATCTCACCTGCACCAACATCATCACCTTCTTCTCTGAGAATCTTTCTAACAACACCATTCGAGCGCGCTTTAACCTGTGCATCGCTACTGGGTGTTAAAGTTGAGGTTGTCACATAATAGGATGCAGCATTGCCAATTTCAGCCTGCATAACTTCAACCGGAATCGGTTTGCTCACCTTTTTAGGAGCTTTTCCCTGTTGTTGAGCGTCTGGTTTGGCTGCTGAATTATCACTACAACCAGATAATCCGACCATTCCTGCTAATACTATCAGCCCAATTAAAGCCAAACGTTTATAAAAAGACACCATCATCAGCTAAAGTTCCTAAATGTTCTGTATTAGAATTATTTGGTAATTTATTATCGTTAAATGTCTACTGTAAGGCTGTTAAATTTACGATAATTTACAAATTATGAATGGTTAAGCCTAAAACAGCAAAATGTAATCCTATAACATGTTCAACTGAGATATATGAGAATAAGTGTAAAATTTTTTGTCAAAACCAATCTATCGTTTAAATCATGAATTAAGTTGCCAAAATTTCAACTTTGACAAATAAAACATAAGTTTCACAGCACTTCACCTAAATAAAACAATCGAGGCTGAATCTATTTAACTTGGCAAATGATTCATAAAATGGCAGCTTTTATATGGTATATACAATTTATGGCAACTTTTTCACGGATATTTGCAGATAAATTCGCTAATCTTACGCCGTCAATCTGTTTATTCGATCATATTATCAATAAAAGCTTGTACAAAAATCATTCGAACTATACACTGTCGCCCTTCTCCATAGCAGGGAGGTGAGAGAAACGAATAAGCGAAGTTAATCTTGTTTGGATCAATAATAAAAATTAAAACCATGGAAATAAATCTTAAAATCATTACTGTTTTAATCTCTTTCTTTATCTCTTCTTTAGCGGCAGCTAGTTCGCTCAAGCTTAGTGGAAATGAAATTAATTACATTCACCAAAACAATCTGCTTAAAGTTTGTGTTTCAAACAATAACAAACCCTTTGAGAGCACTGAAAATGGGAAACATGTCGGCATCACTGCTGACTTTGCATTTTTGATTGCACAGCAAACCGGATTCAATATTCAACTGGCAACAGCTAAAGAGTTTGTTCAACAAACATCGCCTAACAGCTTTCAGCAATGTGATTTATCATCAATCGCTAACTTTGACCGAGTCTTAAAGAACAATCCATTAGCAACCGTTCCTTACCTGGAATCACCACTGGTTTTTACCACGACGCAAGATAAATTGTTTATTAATTCAATTAATGAACTGTTTGGAAAAAGTATTGCGATTGTCAATAAGTTTGACTACGCCCAGCCGCTGATACTGCGGTATCCGAAAATTACCTGGATCGAAGTCGATGAAATCCACAGCGGTATAGAAAAAGTAGCTCAAAGGGAAATTTATGGATATATAGGTCCTTTAGCTTCAACAGGTCAGTTTTTACAGAACAACTATTATCACAATTTAAAAATAAATGGGGAATATAGAGATAACATTGCGTTAGCTTTTAAAGTCAAAAACAACCAACCCGTATTAAAGCAAATTATTAATAAAGCCATTAATAATATCGACAAAGAACAAAAACAAGCGATTAATCATGCCTGGATCAAGGTCAATTATGAACATCATGCCAATTACGAATTAATATTAATTATTATATTGGTAGGAAGCGCATTTTTCTTTGGGCTGCTTTATCGTCATATCACATTACGCCGCCATGCGAATGAACTGAAAAAAATATCCCAGACCGACAAATTAACCAATTTATTTAACCGGGTTAAAACCGATGAAGCCTTGATTTATCACTTAAACAGTTTTCGCCGCTATGGTGATATTTTTTCGATTATATTACTCGACATTGATGATTTTAAAATTATCAATGATCAATACGGCCACATGGTTGGCGACAAAGCCTTGATTGATGTTGCCAATGTACTCAGCGCAAACTGTCGAAACACTGATATTATCGGACGTTGGGGTGGCGAAGAATTTTTGATTATCTGTCCCCATACCAGTTGGCAAAAAACCATTCAAATGACGGAAAAATTGCGCGAAAATATCGAGCAGATAAAACTTGAAAACCCAACATCAAAACTACCAGACCACCAAATTACCGCCAGCTTTGGTGTAACTGAAGCCCAAATTGAAGATACTCACAACTCACTTATTGTCAGGGCCGATCAAGCTTTACTCGAAGCTAAACGCAAAGGTAAGAACCGTTATGTCTCGGTGCGTTCAGGGTTAAACTCAGAACTGATTACTGATTAGTTTATCTACCTTAAGATTCAATTTCATAAACAATATCCAGCAAAATCATTACAATAAATAGATTAATATTCGATAGCCAAGTTAGACAGACGCTGTTCAGTCACTAGCGTCTTAACTTCGTCGATTAGCGCTTTGTTTTCCTTACGCTGAATAATTAGCTCGTACAAATCCGTTTGCATTGACACTTCCCACTGATATAGTGGTTCGTCGGTTATAGTCGTCGGTACTTCTTGTATTTTTTCTTCTTGTATTTTTTCTTCTTGTGTTTTTTCTTCTACTGATTGCTCTTGTGGGTTAACTTCAGCCGTTATTTCGTCTACCGCTTCCAGTTGTAACATTTCTAGATACGCAGTTACCGTTGCAATTGAAAGCTGACTGAGCTCTGCTGCGCAATCAACTTCACGCTCAACAAAGCTTTGTAGCAACGTGGTTAGTCCACTGCAAGCATCAATTGCAGGAAATACCGCATAAACATCAAAATCCTCAGCACGAGGAATCACATTTTCCAGTTTATCTAATTGTAATGGCACATTAAACTTAACGGGTAGCCTGGCCAGCTTCTGCCAGACTAAATCCAATTGATTAACCAGTATTCCAGGCTCACCAAACTCACAGGCTTGCGCAAAATATAGATAATTTGGGAGCATTCGTTGTACTAAAGCGGCAGCAAAAAGCTGTTGTTGCCACTGATTCATTTGAGCAAAAGCAAACATAGTTTCTCAATAATTTATTTGACTGACAAAACGGTTATTTGACTGATAGCAATTGTTTAATCAGATAGACTTAATAACACACAGATAAACAAGGTTGTTTTATTCAATGTTTTAAGCAATTTATTAATCAAATACTCTTTAAAATATTAACTTATCGAAATAAAAAATGATCTAAGCAAAGAAGCATTTAAATTCAATTATCCAAATCATCAACAATTAACCAAAGAAATAACACTGCATTATAATCGCGAAGGATAAGCATAATCTTGGAGAAAAGCCAGCAGTGAACGCCATTTAAAAATAATGCTAAAATGAAAGACTAAATAAAACAGTATTTTAACCTAATTTTTGGATTGCTCAGCTAAACATGCCATTTAACCTACCCGATCTGAATGCCCTGACCATTAAACAGCCATTTGATAGTCTTACGCCCGAATTGCGTCAACAACGCCAGAAAACCCATGAATTATGCCGAAATTTTAATCGAGCGCCGAGTAAAGGGCATCTGAAAAAGGTCGTTAATAACTTCGCCTGTGCGGGAGAAAACATTATTATCGAGCCAGGCTTTCATTGTGACTATGGCCAGCAAATTTATATGGGCAATCAGATCTATATCAATATCAACTGTACGCTGCTAGATGGCGGCAAAATATATATTGGAGATAACTGTTTAATTGGCCCAAATGTGCAAATTTTAACCATCAACCACCCAATATCACCATCGGAGCGCTTGCAGAAAACTAGCCTGGCAAGTGATGTTGTTATTGGCAAAAATGTCTGGTTAGGCGCAGGAGCCATTCTATTGCCCGGAGTCATAATTGGTGATGGCGCCGTAATTGGTGCAGGTAGTGTAGTCACGCGCCCCGTTGCAGCCAATCAGCTAGTGGCAGGTAATCCAGCCAAACCTATCACCAACAGCACTCAGCAAAATCGCACGCTCTAAATACATTCATTGATTAACGACGAGTAACTATGGTTAACTTTATAGCGGCATTTAAACAACTTTATTGATGTGTCACAGAGTTGAAACACCTAACTGACCCCGTTCATATAGTTAATAATCGCTATTAAAAACAGCGCGCAACCTCGGTTTTCGAGCTATAATCAATATCGGCGAGCGTACGATTTTATCTCTAATTAGAATTCAAAGTGATCCCTTTATTCTTAAGTCGATAACTGCATCGCCATCAGTCGTCAATCAGCCAGCGAAAACTTGGTTTATTGTCATCTTAATTATCAGAAAATATAGCTCAGATAAATTTATTACCATGACAAAAGATTCAGTAAGTTCTAACGACGAAGTAATACTGAAAACTGATAAACAGACTATTCAGGCGCAACTGATTGAAAAGTATTTAGTCAATCAAAGCCAGGATTCAAGTGATGAACAAGATGTCGCACTTTTTACTGAGGAACTACGTCACTTAATCAGCCAACAAATTGTACAACAACAATCACCACAGTCGCCAGATGACACAAGTTCGCTTGAAAATAGCGATGATTTGATCACTGATTTAAATGATACCTCAACCTTTCATATCAAATTACAGAAATACTTACAACAAAGATTTACCAAAAAATCATTTGAAATT
The DNA here is from genome assembly GCF_040719265.1 of Aliikangiella maris. Lineage (NCBI taxonomy): Bacteria > Pseudomonadati > Pseudomonadota > Gammaproteobacteria > Oceanospirillales > Pleioneaceae > Aliikangiella > Aliikangiella maris. Next base: position 283,032 of record NZ_JBFDAH010000003.1, read on the forward strand.
TCAGCTTCTCGCCAAAATTTGATCGAACTGGTCGACAATCTGTTTGAGTTTGCGCTAAAAGAAAAAAGTATTAAACCCAACATCAGAGAAATCATTCTTCAAATAAAGCCAATTTATTTATTACTGTTATTGCAATCCCCCGAAGCCATCACTTTAACTGCACACCCCGCCAAAAGTCTGCTCGACGATGTTGCCAAAGTGGGATTGTTATGGGATGAGTCCTCACCTAATGCGGCATTAATTTTGCAACAACTACAAAATGTTTTAGATCAATTACAGCAAGCAGCATTGTCTGATCGATCATTGGAAATGACTTTTGCCAGCAATGCTCAACTTATTAAAGCCTTTGCAGATAATCTTGCCAAGCGAGCAGAAATATTTGAAAAACGTATTCGAGAAGCCGAAGAAGGTAAAGCCAAGGCAGAACTGGCAAATCTACAATCACAATCTGCACTGAATAAACTAACTTGCAAAAAGAACATCCCTGAATTTATTTTACAAATGTTACTCAATGCTTGGCAGCATATTATTTTTCTCGACATATTAAAAGCTGAAAAAAATGATTCTCGGGATGCCCTGTTTATTGCTAAAGCGCTTATTGTTAGCATTCAATCTATTAGCGATATTGAAGAGTTTTCGAAATTTATTGAGCTTCAGGAAGTCTTACTCAAATGGCTACGCAATAAATTGGAAAAAACCTCTTACTCTTTTACTGAAATCGACGCATTTTTTGCTGCACTAGACAAAAGACACAGTGAGCTGATCAGTCAAATAAAACTCAAACTGGAACAAGGTCCCAAAGAGGAAATTCTGCGTTTAAAACCCACCACACCTTTTAATGAAACAGCTGATGCAACCATCACGCAAAGTGGTACAACTTTGACGAATGACGATATTGCTATTGATGAAATGACCGTTGAACAATGGGTTGAATACCGATTTCAACTAATCCCTGAAGAAGCAATACAGCCAGCTGACACCTTGTCTCCAAAAAGTCGGCAACAAAAAGACTTGGAAGCCAGCATAAAAAGGATTCAATTACTCAAACCCGGAGATTGGCTGGTGATTGAACAGCCAGAAAAAAGAATTCGTTGTAAACTGGCATCATACATTGACAGTGCCGACAAATATATTTTAGTCAATGGTTCGGGCAATAAGATTACCGAATTTACTACCGAAGATTTAGCATTAGCTTATAAAAATAAAACAATAAAAATCGTAGGGAACAAACCTCTATTTGAACAAGCTTATGAATCAATTTTTGGTAATTTATTACAACGATTTAAAGAGGAAGATGCGGCACAAAAAAAACTGGCACACCTAAAAGCACAAGAAAGCAAACGCCAAGCAGAAAAGCTTGCCGCGCAACAAGCGGCTGCCGCACAACTACAAAGTCAACAACAAGGGAATATTCAGCAAGCTGATGCGCAACAAGTTACCAAGCCAACTTCGAATCATCAAGTAACATCAGCTAAAATCACGACAACTCAATCCAGAAATATTCAACCTGAAAATGTAAAACAAGAAAATCAATTATCAACAACTGAAGCACAATCAAAAAATGTTAAAACCACCATACAAAGTAATATACAAAAAAGCGCACTCGACAATGCGAATAGAAGTAATGCAAATTTAATTAAAACACCTATCCCTTCAAAAGAATTAACCGAACAACAAATTGATAATATTACCAAGCTCGCAGTTGGCAGTTGGGTCGAAATTTTTATCAAAGATAAATTTAAAAAATGTCGCCTTGCGGCTAAAATTTCTGCCAGTGACAAATTTATTTTTACTGATCGTAGTGGTATAAAAATAAAAGAATGCAATACAGAAGAACTCAAAAGCATTTATCGTCTTGGTGAATTAAAGCTCGATGAACAAAATGATTTATTTGATCAGGCGCTCGCATCGGTTATCTCTAATTTACGTAATTTAAAAGCTGACAATTAATACCATCACTACTTTAGTAAGCTTAACACCGTAACATCTTAACAATAATATATTCCGCTTGTTATTTTTTTAAATATCCAGTATTTTCAAAGCTTGTGTTATTTACCTTTAGCGGGCATTTTTTATGCAGCGTGTTAATTTAAGTCAATTGACATTATTTCTTTCGACCTAGCTCTTAACAGTTTATCCATCTGAGTTATTCGCTAATACCTTATATAGCCCTACTTCATCGCCCAAAATGATAGATGCCAACAACTGGCAAATCACTCACTTACCCGAGAAAACCTCCTTGCGTGCCAGCGCTATCGGCTTCGATACCATTTGGGTTGGCGGTACTGAAGGTAAAGTTTTTATTAGCCATGATCAGGGGAAAAATTTTATAACATCACAGCTGCGGCAAAACTTGGCAGCATTTCTCAACCGAAGGCTTTTACACTATCAATAGCGATACTTTACGTTTTGTTGGTGCCGGTCATGATGGGCGTGTTGGAATCTTGGAAGTTAAATCAATGACACAAGCAACCAATCATTAGCTTTCAATACTTAAAAGTTGACGGCTGATGATTAGCAATCAATCAGAATATCACCTAAAGCAGATTTCAGTTGCGAAAATTTAAATTCAAACCCCAAAGATTCCAGTCGGGCAGGTATTACCCGCTGCCCTTTAATGAGCAAACGCGCTCGCTCACCCATAGTCAACTCAAATAAGCCTTCAGGTACTCGAAAAAGACACCAACGCTTAAGTTGCTCACAGAGCAATTGAGTAAATTCTCGATTAGTCACAGGTTGAGGCGCGGTCAGATTAAATTCGCCGTGACACTGTCTGGACTCATTGTGAATCAAAAATACGATTGCACGTACCATATCTTGAATATGTATCCATGATAAATACTGGTTTCCGTCGCCCAAGACGGTCGCTAACCCAAGCTTAAATGGCGTAAGTAAACGAGGCATAAAACCACCCCGCGGACTTAACACAATGCCGGTTCGAACAACACAAACTCTCACATTCAAACTTTCAGCAACCATGGCTGCTCTCTCCCAAGCATCACACAATTCATGCGTAAATTCGTGGTGCGGAGGACAGGTTTCATCAAGAATTCTGTCTTCACCATCGCCATACCAACCAACGGCAGAGCCACTAATTAAGACTTCAGGTAGATTTTCACGGGTTTGCATCCATTCCACCAGGGTTTTAGTAAAATCAACGCGGCTACGCCAAATATTATGCTTTTGCTGTTCACTCCAGTGTCGATCAACGATTGGCTCACCCGCCAGATTAATCACCCAGTTAATTGATTGCAACGCAGGAATTTCGGAAAGAGATTCAATTAAGTAAATCGTCACTGAGTCATTGAATAAAGTTAATGTACTTGAATCGGCCGAATGAATTATTTTGACCGTGCACTTAACCTGTTTCACCACATCATTTGAATTAAATTGCTGTTGTGCCTTTTTAACATGACGAGTTAAAACAAATACAGTGCCCCCTAAAGCAATAAAATATTCAATCAGAGACTCACCTATCAGCCCTGTTCCGCCTGTTATAAGTATTTGTTTCTTGGCTACTCTATTCATCAATCGCTCGCCCAGACCACGCTTTAGTAATCAGTATATTCATCAATATTTGATTCCTCTAGTAAAAAATGATTATGAGTGCTGGTCTGATGTTTATTAAAGTTGGCCGCTAACATAAATTATATGCCATTCATAGAATGCCGAGTATTGGCTATTTTATGACTTTCTTTGTGCCAGTTGGCAGATTAATTTCCATTCATTATCTTTAACAGGTTGAACAGATAAGCGTCCTTGTTTAAGTAACACCATATTCGCCAACTCAGGATTAGATTTAATCTCCGGCAAAGACACAATTGCCGAAAACTTCTTGACAAACCTCAGATCGAAGCGAAACCACTTAGGTTTTTCAGGCGATGATTTTGCATCAAAATATACACTCTCTGGATCAAACTGGTCGGGGTCTACATAAGCTTCACTGACCACTTTTCCAATACCAGCCACCCCAACATTTTTACAGCTACTATGATAAATTAACGCCAAATCATCAGTTTTAATTTGGTCTCGGATGATATTTCGCGCCTGATAATTTCGTATACCATTCCAAGGCTCAGCCAGCTTTCCAAGAGCGGCTAAATCATCAATTCCAAAAACATCAGGCTCAGTTTTTAATAACCAATAGTTCACATTTACGACCTTTTCATATAATGGATGCTTACTCAATATTGCAACTAGTGTAATTTATTTATCAGATTGATTCATGTTAGATTCAGTTTACATGGGTTTTAATTGTTAGCACGATCCACTAAAACAGCAAAAGAGAGCTCAAGTATGCCTAAATTCTACTTGATACTGATTAGCCTGATTATTGGGCTTTATTTGCCTAGCAGTATGGCTGAAGATGACGATGAGCAGCCGACCGATGGCCAACTAGCACAAATTCTAGCCCCTGTCGCTTTATATCCAGATAGTGTATTGACCCATATTTTAATTGCCTCAACTTACCCACTTGAAGTTATCGAAGCCAATCGATGGCAGCAGCAACATAGCAATGTATCGCCTGGCGATGCGCTGGATATGGTTGAAAACAAGAACTGGGATCCGAGTGTTAAAGCGCTGATTCCCTTTCCTAAAATATTACAAAAACTCAGTGAAGAGTTAAGCTGGACACAGTCACTTGGCGATGCTTTTTTACAAAATGAAGAGCGAGTACTACAGGTAATCCAAACCCTGCGACATCAAGCAGATCAAGCTGGTAGTCTTCAAAAAATGGAGCATATGGAAGTTGCGCGCGAAGACGATAAAATTATCATTCAACCTATTAAGCGAGAAGTCGTCTATCTCCCTTACTATGATTCACGTATAGTTTATGGGCATTGGTACTGGGATCACTATCCTCCTGTTCATTGGACCTGGCATCATCATCACAATCACCATTTTAGCCATCATCACCCTTTTTATTGGCAGCCTCGCGTTCATATCTCATTTAATTACTTTCATAGTGCATTTCATTGGCATAACCATCACGTCATTGTGGTTGATCGGCACCATTATCATGCCAAACGTTACCGCCATCGTCGTCACATCATCGATGATTATCGAGGACGTCATTGGCGGCATAATCCGGTACATCGGCGCGGCGTCGCTTACCGCAGCGAACATTTACGAAAACAATATCGTAGTAGTCGCCCGAGTAGAGAGCACACTCAAGTTATTCGCCGAAATGAACGCAAGGTCGTCCATGCAAGTCGACAAAACCACCGATCAAGCAATGAACGAGCGACAATACAGCGAGATAACCAAAATCGTTCGGTGCAACGGGAGCGCACTAACCGCTTGACCAGTGAACGTGCTAACAACTCATCTCGTCGTGCCGAACGTCAGACTGGTAGCTCTAACGCTACAAGTCTGAATTCAAGTGGACAATCACGCTCGGAAAGATTGCGTCAACAACTAACCAGTGCTCGGGAACGCACAACCAAACAAAACCAAGCAACAACTCAACATCAAAATACGCGTCGTGAGCGAGCCAATACAAACAATAATACAAACCGTGCGACAAATAATAGTCAGCGAAGTAACCGGACCTATCGCGAAGACTTAACAACGCGCCGAGTACAATCAGATAAATCCAAGAAAAGTCACGCAACAAATCGTCAACAGGTTAACCGTAGTGAGCATAACCAGCGGAATACTCAAGCCAGTCAACAGCAAAATGCTCAGTCATCGCATCGAGCTGAACGACGCTCAAATCAACAAAATCAATCCAGATCTCGAGAACAAATCAGATCGGAGCGAAACACAAATCAGCGACAAAATACACGCAGCGAACACCGCAGCAGCCAACAGCGATCACATAATTCAGAGAGACAAACTCAACATCACTAGCAAGATCGCCAAGTTATTGATACTTGTATTACATCAACCGCAAGCAAGTCAGTTATTCAATTGACTTGCTTGCGGTTTTAATATTTTTTTGTCAGATTGTTCACTTTAGATAATACAATTGAAAGGTGCCAGATTGACTTTACTGAAATTGACTTTGCTGAAATTGACTTTACTGAAGTTGACTTTATTGATATTTACTTTACTAAAATCTGCTTGACTAAAATTCACATAACTGACAAATACTTTACGAACGATTAGCGGATTGACTCAACTTAAATCTACTCAACTGTCTTTGGTTTAACATCAAATTATTTTAATATTTAGCTTTTATTCTTGTTACTTCTAGTTTTCATATTTGGCTTTCAATTATCGGTTTTAATATCTTGAGCATGAAAGCTTTCTGATTTAACCGTTATCTTTTTGCGCAAAATTCAACGCTAACTAACGCTTTAGGTTAACAGTGGTTAAGTTAAACGTCTTGCTTTATTCACAGGAAAAAACTGAACAAATTTTACTTTTGATGCACAAAACTGCCAACTTTCATCTAAACTGAAATTAAGCCAATGAATCTTTGTCAGCTCATATGGAACACACACGAAAAAGCAATTAGTTGAAAAAATAAAGCGCTTACTGTTACAACAAGTATCAGAACGCAATATCTCAGACTTTCAATTAGACAAACAACTTCACACAATTATTGATTCTGTCATTAATCAAAGTCAGCCTACGGAATCCAGAGAGTTGACCGTGCTACTTTCTGATTTGCGCGGCTTCACGGCGATAGCAGAAAAATTTTCCCCTCTTCAGGTTATTAACTTGCTGAATCGTTATTTTTCCCAAATGAGCCGAATTATCGTGCAATATGGTGGCACTATCGATAAATTTATGGGTGACTCTATCATGGCACTATTTGGTGCCCCACGCTCAACAACACATGACTTAGCCAATGCGATTGCCTGTGCAATCGAGATGCAGATTGCGATGACAGAAATCAATCGCTCAAATAGTCAAGAAGGTTTACCAACACTCTATATGGGAATTGGTATTAATACCGGTGTGGTTTTAATGGGAAATTTAGGCTCTGAACTCCATCGAGAATATACTGTTATTGGTGATCAAGTTAATCTGGCTTCTCGTGTCGAAGCTCATTGTCTACGTGGACAAATTCTCTTGAGTGAAAATACTTTTCAAGCGGCTCAATCTTTTGTAAAAATTGGGCGAGTCAACAGTGTAAAAGTCAAAGGTAAAATTCGCGCAGTCAATATGTATGAACTGCTGGCAACTTCTCAACCGGTTGCATTAGAAGTTCCAATTCAAGACTTCAGAAAAAGCCCCCGGATAATGATTGATGCGCCTTTGGCTTTTAAACGAGTCTCTAACAAAGTTGTCGAAGAAAAAGAATATACGGGTCGAATAATTGATATCAGTTACGGTGGGCTCTTTGCCACAGTGCCGACCAAACTGAATCCTTTAGACGAAATAAAAATTCAACTCTCCATGTCAATAATGGGACGTGATTCTACAGATATTTACGCACGGGTAATTACGGTAAATACTTTTGAAAATCAATATGAATGTAAATTTGAATTTACCGCTATCGATGATGAAGCACAGGCGGTTATCAAAGACTTTGTTGACCATCAAATAGAAAGATTATGATACGAAAAATTTTCGGCTCAGATATTCAACAATTAAGTGGTAAGAGTCAAATTTCTGTCAAATAAAACTGCTATTATATAAGTGTTGCGCTAATAGAGAGCAAAGGCAGAGAGAGCAAAGGCAGAGAGAGCAAAGGCAGAAAATCCTTCATTGCAAATAAAAGCAACTGAACTAGTTAAAATAATCAGTTAAAAGAATAAAAAATAAATAAAGAGAAATGGGTAGTTGATTGAGCTAAGTTTAATTAATTTGAAATTGAATTAATCTTAACTTAATTATTTTGGGAGTTAATTAATCTAAGACTTATTAATTTGGGACTTGATTAAATTAGAATATATTTAGATCAGGATATGTTTAAATCAAGGTATATTTTAAATTGGAGCGGGAAACGAGATTCGAACTCGCGACCCCAACCTTGGCAAGGTTGTGCTCTACCAGCTGAGCTATTCCCGCGTATTTGCTAGACAAGGAAAGTCTAACATAGAAAGTCTTAATCTTAACACCAGATTAATCAATCTAACAGTGTTATTTTCCACCATCTACAGCATGGTGCCCGGGGCCGGAGTCGAACCGGCACGGTGTTGCCACCGAGGGATTTTAAGTCCCTTGCGTCTACCAATTTCGCCACCCGGGCTATGAGTAGCTATAAATTATGGAGGCTGGGGTCGGAATCGAACCGGCGTACACGGAGTTGCAGTCCGCTGCATAACCACTCTGCCACCCAGCCAAATCTTGGCTTTTTAGTTCCTTTAAAATAGTTACTCCATTAAACTAGTCTTACTTGCTATTGTTTTTGCTTTAAAATTTATTTCTTCAAAGCAGAATCCAAAGCTAAAAACCCAGTGCTCCATTGTATACTTTGAATATTAAAAGTATATTGCCGAGCCTAATTATTTGGAGCGGGAAACGAGATTCGAACTCGCGACCCCAACCTTGGCAAGGTTGTGCTCTACCAGCTGAGCTATTCCCGCTTCAAGTGGGGAGGCATTTTACAGCAAGAAAAATGTCTGTCAAGCATGATTATCGCTACAAGCTTAACTTTTTTATCGATCACGCAAACCGCTGATTTTATAATCAATTGTCACCAGAATTCGACTGATTATTAAGCTCTGAAGAAGCCAGTAATGGCCAGGTGGCTTTCAAATAGATATACATGGACCATAAAGTCAGCGCTACTGCCACATATAAAAGTATGTAACCCCAAATATAAAGCCAAGAATGTTCCATTATTGTTTTTATTTCGGCTTCATTTCCGGCTAACAATAAAAAGAAAATTGCGGAAAGTTGCATTAAGGTTTTAATTTTAGCCACAAAAACGACTTTTACAGCAGAGCGTTCGCCATATTCAGCCATCCATTCACGAAGTGCCGAAACAGTAATTTCACGACTAATAATGACTAATGCCGGTGCGGCAATCCAAATCGTTGCATGCTGTTCTACTAATAAAACCAGCGACGCCGCTACCATTAACTTATCAGCAACTGGGTCTAGAAACTCACCTAAAGACGATTGCATGTTGTAACGTCTGGCAACCCAACCATCAAACCAATCTGTCCAGCCAACAATTGCAAAAATAATTGCCGCCGTAGTTTGCCCCCAACTAACTGGTAAATAAAAGAAAAATACCAGTAAAGGAATGCAGAGAATTCGAAATGACGTTAATAAATTGGCAATATTCATGATATATTAGTGGCAGAAACCTGTGGTAACCATTTTAGCATTGAGCATCAATATGTCACCTGTTAATCATTTGATTTGTTGATTTAATTGAATGGTGCATACAAAAATTTATCATTAAGTTTTCACATTAAAGATAAATAAAATGACATTCGCATTTAATCATGCAGTTGATCATAAATCAATTGCGCTAAATTTTGACTAATACCTTCAACTTGTTTTAAATCGCTGACACCCGCTCTTTTGACTTCCTGCAATCCACCAAAGTGCTGAATAATCGCTCGTCGTCGCTTTGCACCGACGCCAGGAATTCCCTCTAAAAAAGAAGTTTTTCTAACTTTTTCACGCTTTCCGCGATGCCCGGTAATTGCAAATCGATGAGCTTCATCTCGGATTGCCTGAATTAAATGTAAAGCCAAAGAGTCTTCTTCCAATCGCCTAGCTATCGCTTCGGAGGGAAAAAAGATTTGCTCCATACCAACTTTTCGATCACTGCCTTTAGCGACACTAATGAGTGTTACCTGGTCTAATTCAAGATCATCTAATACTTTTTGTGCTTGATTTAATTGACCTTTTCCACCGTCAATTATTAATAAGTCAGGTAATTTGGCTTCTTCTTTAACCAATCGATTAAATCGTCTGCGCACGGCTTGCTCAATGGCTGCGTAGTCATCGCCACCGGTAACTTCTTTTATATTAAATCGCCGGTAATCTGATTTTTTCGCCTGTCCTTGTTCAAATACTACACACGAGGCAACCGTCTGTTCACCTTGAAAGTGGCTGATGTCAAAGCATTCCATACGCATTGGTAATTTATCTAAATTCAGCTCATCCATTAAACATTGTAAACGCTTTTGAGTGTGACTTTTACTGGCTAACCTTGCGGCAATCATTTCTTGTAAATTTCGATTAGCCATATCTAACCAGGCAGCCCGACTGGTCTTTACGTAGTGGGCAATTCTCACCTTTCCGGCTCTTAACTCGCCAATGGTACGCGCTAATGAAGCAGGCTCTTCAATATCTGTATTGATTACAATTTCGCTGGGTAATTCATTTTGAGAAGCGGTATAATAGTGACCAAGAAAAGATTCCATCAATTCTGTTAAGCTCGTATCCAGTGGCACCTTTGGAAAAAAATTACGACTCCCCTGCACCAATCCATTGCGTATATGCAAAATAAATATTGCTGCCACTTTTTCTTTAATACCGGCCGCAACAATATCGATATCTGACTCTCGTCCTTGAACTGCCTGCTTTTCAAGAACTCGACGAAGTTGAATTATCTGGTCACGAATTTGCGCCGCTTTTTCAAACTCAAGTTGCTGTGAAGCAGTCTCCATACGCTCGGTTAAGGCTTGAATAACTGAGTCATTTTTACCTTGATAAAATAATCGAACCAGCTGCACATCTTTTTGATAATCTGCTGCACTGATCTTATTCACACAAGAGCCACTACAACGTTTAATCTGATATTGTAGACAGGGACGAGATCGATAGTTAAAAACACTATTTTCACATTGTCTGATTTGAAACAACTTTTGCATCAGAGAAATACTATATCGAGCAGCAGCGGAACCAGTAAATGGTCCAAAGTAATCACCTTTTTGCGTCTGTTTGCCTCGATGGATGCTTAATCGTGGAAATTCTTCGGCTGATAAAAAAATATAAGGATAACTTTTATCATCTCTAAATATCACGTTATATCTTGGACGATATTTTTTTATAAACTGATTTTCTAAAATTAAAGCTTCATTTTCACTTTCAGTCACCACGATTTGAATATCATGGATCTGCGAAACCATCACTTTAGTTTTTGGTGGATGATCCTGTTTTTGAAAATAGGATGATACTCTCTTTTTGAGATTTTTTGCTTTACCCACATAGATAATTTCCCCAGCCTGATTAATCATTTGATAAATGCCAGGGAGCTTGGTGAGATTCTTTAAAAACAGGTTTGCATCAAATGTTGATTGTGAAATGGTCAATTAGCCTTATTATCTTAGCATGTTTATTGATTAAAATTTGGGCAAATCATAAAAAGACGACTCCATGTCTTTTAGTTCAGTGTTGCTGTCATTCACTGTTGATATCATTCGCTGTCGGCGCTGCTCAATTCGCTGTCAGCGCTACTCACTGTCGCCAAAGCCAAAAAGTGTTATAACTTTTCGGACTCAATCACTCCATGACGTATTGCCATGTGAGTTAATTCAACATCATTCTCAATTTTAAGCTTTTCGAATAAACGATAGCGATAGCTATTAACAGTTTTGGGACTTAAAAACAATTGCTCAGAAATCTCCTGAACTTTTTGTCCGCGAGTAATCATTAGCATTACCTGCATTTCCCGATCTGAAAGATCATCAAACGGACTGCCCTCATCAGGATTTACCGACTTTAACGCCATTTGCTGCGCGATCTCAGGTGCAAGGTAGCGTTTACCACTAGCAACTTGCTTAATCGCAATGGTCATTTCTTCGATACCCGTGCCCTTAGTAATATATCCAGCAGCACCTGCTTGCATAAATCGTGTTGGATAAGGTTCATCACCATGCACAGTAACCGCTATCACTTTGACATCCGGATCAAAACGAATTAATCGCCGAGTGGCTTCCAACCCGCCTATGCCAGGCATATTGGCATCCATCAAAATAACCTCAGGACGAAGTTCACGCGCTTTGGTCACTGCTTCTTCACCACTGGAAGCTTCTCCAACAACTGTAATTTTGTCATCATCAGAGAGAAGTCGGCTAATACCGCTTCTGATTAATTCGTGGTCATCTACAATCAATACTTTAATCATCTGCCCTCCCATTATTCAAATGCCTCATCCCTAAAATCATTCAGGAAGCTTATCACTTTGGATAAGTTGTGAAAATACGAAAAGTGACTTACCTTTCACTTCACTTTAAAATTAGTCAATATAAATCAAAATTACTACGCTTAAACAAGACAACACTGTTAAAATTCAGTGAAATTCAACTTACAACAGGATTCCTCTATGCGTGATTATAAAGCGCCAGAACATTTGCTCAAAGAAAAAGTTATTTTAGTCACTGGTGCTAGTGACGGAATAGGCAAAGCGGCAGCCAAAAATTACGCAAAATTAGGTGCAACGGTTATTTTGCATGGTCGTAATACCAGCAAATTGGAAAGTGTTTACGACGAAATTGTTGATGCAGGATACCCACAACCGGCAATTATTCCGTTAAATTTAATCAATGCCTCTGCAGAGCAGTGTAAAAGTCTGGCCGAAACCATTCAACAAGAACTCGGTCAACTCGATGGTATTTTACACAATGCCGGTATGCTAGGTGAACTTTCACCCATTGAATTTACTCCCAGCGAATCATGGCATCAGATAATGCAAGTCAATATTAACGCCGTTTATTTATTAACTCATGCCTGCCTGCCATTGTTAAGACAATCGCCCAATGCCTCGTTAATAATGACTAGTTCTAGTGTTGGCCGTAAAGGACGCGCATTTTGGGGCGCTTATGCTGTTTCAAAATTTGCTGTCGAAGGGTTTGTACAAATTTTAGCTGACGAACTGGATGGTTCAAATATTCGTGTCAATGCGATTAATCCAGGCGCTACCCGAACTCAAATGCGCGCCAAGGCCTATCCCGCCGAAGATAGATACCGCTTAGTTACCCCTGAAGAGATCATGCCAATCTATGAATATTTAATGGGAGACGATAGTCTATCAATCAATGGACAATCTTTTGATGCACAATAATCGTTCAATCCAGGTGTTTGCAAAATACTTAAATGAGCAAAACACCTGAGTTAACAAAAAATAAAATCTAACTAAGCATCTAAGTAAATTTGTCATTATGCAACTGAGTCAGTGACTGTATGATTACACCTACGCTTAACACGCACAAAACACTACTTTAGGCACTGCAGCTCACCAGCAACAACCTATAATCATACCCAACGGATGATCATACGGCAGATTGTTGCCAACTAATCGACAGAATTTCGACTCCTTACTGTCATCTCAAAAGATTTTTGTTGAATATTGTGAATATAATTCGTCAATTTTTCATCACTTATGTCATAATCTCTACTATTGCTCATCTAAGCTATTGTAATTTATAAATATAATATTTATGGCATAAATTTTGCTGAGTTGAATGGAAAATAGACTCAATCTGTTGTTATTTGAGGAAAACATGAAAAGTCCTAACACAGCTAAAGTAATTGGTATCGAAGGCTACCGTTTTTCTGAACAGACTTCTGAACGTTTAGAAATTGCGAATTTAGCGATAAAATTACAACAAACCTTAGAAATTGCGCCACTACTGCAAAGCTTCTGTGCCGAAACTGCAGCAATTATTCCTTGTGACTCCGTGCGTTTTGCCAATAAATCACGCGATTTATTTTTTCAAACTGGTGAAGAGCAGCTCCATCGATGCCGCTATCGACTGGCACTCGAGGAAGATGATTTAGGTGAAATTGAATGTACTCGCCAGCAGCCCTTCACTATAAAAGAAACCCAAGCCATTGAGAATTTATTAAGTCTGTTAATTTATCCGCTACGCAACGCACTACTGTATCAAAAAGCAGTAGCAGAGGCACATCGCGATCCACTGACACAAATTGCAAACCGGGCAGCATTTAATGAAGCACTTAATCGAGAAATTTGTGCATTTAATCGACACCACACCGAATTTTCAATTATGGTCATTGACATCGATTATTTTAAACAAATTAATGATACTTATGGTCATCTGGTGGGTGATCAGGTTTTAAAAGAAGTGGCGACTACAATTCGCAATACGATTCGACGTTCAGATGAAGTGTTCCGTTATGGTGGCGAAGAATTTGTTGTTATTTTATCTAATACAAATATTGCTGGCGCAAGATTTATTGGTGAACGTGTCAGACGAGAACTTAAACAGCTGGCTTTTAAAAATTACGAGCAGTTGCAAGTTACAGCTTCAATTGGTATCGCAGCCAGCAACACATTGGTCGATGCCGACAAAACGTTACACCATGCCGATAAAGCTTTGTATGAAGCAAAAAATACCGGCCGTGATAAGGTCGCTGTGTATGCTTAACAGCGACCAACCAGCATAAAAATATTCAAGACTACAGTATCAATCAACTCATTTAATAAAAAGTTTCATTATTTTCAGCCATTTTCACCAATTGCTCTGCCGGCTTAAAGCGATCCCCAAGGCAATTTTGTAACAACCTTAGTTGTTCAACAATTTTTCCTGCTCCCTGAGAGTCAACATATCGGAATGGTCCGCCCAGAAATGGCGGAAACCCTAATCCAAAAATTGCACCAATATCTCCATCACGCGGACTATTAATGATGTTTTCTTGTAAACAATAAACAGCCTCGTTAACCATTTGTAGTAAACAACGTTGCGCAATTTCCTGTTCATCAATCGAGTGATTTAATCGATTAACATTAATGCCGAGCAAAGGATAAACACTAGAATCAACTTGTTTGTTTGATTGTCTGCTCACCCATTTCAAAATCGGCGAAGTGGATTGATACTGATAAAAGCCCCGATTATTCTTTTTACCTTTGCGATTATCATCAATTAGTTTGCTGAAAACTTCAGGGGGCGCAAAGCGTTGGCCAAGCTTTTCGACTAATATCGGCGCTATTTTACTTCCAACATCAATCCCAACTTCATCGAGTAATGTCAACGGTCCAACAGGAAACCCAGCATTCTGTAACGCATTATCAATTTGATCGATAGCAACACCATCGACCAGCAGATATCCAGCTTCATTAATAAATGGCGCTAATATTCGACTGGTATAAAATCCGGCGCCATCATTGACAACAATTACCGTTTTACCTTGTGCCTTCCCTAATGCAACACAGGTCGCAATCACTTGTGGCGAAGTCTTTTCAGTGACGACAATTTCGAGTAAAGGCATTTTTTCAACTGGCGAAAAGTAATGCATACCGATAACTCGTTCTGGATGCTTACTTGCGCTGGCAATATCCGCAATTGGAATTGAGGACGTATTGGTAGCAAAAATAACTTCCGAGTGACATTCTTTTTCTATTTCACATACCATTTGCTGCTTTAAATTTAAATCTTCAAACACAGCTTCAATCACTAAATCGACTGTTTTAAAACCACGATACTGTGTTGTACCACTTAACCGTGCAAACCGTCGACTTGCTTCACTGATTGTTATATGCTTTCGTTTAACCCGCTGTCGATAAATATTCCAGCAGTATTTCAACGCATGATTAATGCCAGCTTCACTGGTATCTTTTAAACGTACTCGGTTAAACGCTTTTTCAATTGACACATACGCAACTCCAGCGCCCATTAAGCCACCGCCTAAAACACCAAGTCGCTCGACTTTTGTGGGCACTATACCTTCCGGTGCGCCCGTTTCTTTTTTAAGTGCTGTTGTTGCAAAAAAGATATTGATTAATTGTTTAGCTTCTTTAGACACCACAAGCTGACCAAATAATTCAGCTTCAAGCGCCAGTCCTGCTGCAAATCCTTTTTCTAACCCTTGTTTGACAGAACGAATAATTTTGTCAGGTGCAGGATAATTACCACGAGTTTTTTGCTCAGCATTTTGTAAGGCTTTATTAAAAATCAAATCGCGACCATACTGATGCGACTCTAATATCAATTGTTGCCATTTTGCTTGATTGAGCCAACCTTTTTTAGCAAAATTATTCTCTAACTCACTCGCTTTGCGTCTTACTTTTCCCATGTGCATTTGCGCACAACGCACTGCAGCTTGTTTTAAGTGTGTGAGCGGAACGACTTCATCGACTAACCCCACTTTTTTAGCCTGCCGGGCAACTAACTGTTTGCCGGTTAACATCAGTGTTAAAGCTTGAGCAATTCCGATTAACCTGGGTAAACGTTGCGTTCCACCACTCCCCGGTAGCAGTCCCAATTGCACTTCTGGTAGTCCCAATCGCGTTGATTTTTCGTCGGTTGCAATGCGATGGCTACATGCCAGCGCCAATTCAAGTCCACCACCTAAACAAGCCCCATTTATTGCCGCAACTACGGGCATTTTGAGATTTTCTAATCGATTGAAAATTTGCTGACCTTGTTGTGCCAACTCACTTGCCTGCTCTGCGGTTTGAATTTGCTTTAGCATTGAAATATCGGCACCTGATATAAAGTTATCCGGCTTGCCGCTCATCACAATCAACGCGCTTATCGCATTGTGGTTTTCAATTTCATCCAAAATTTGATTAAACGCATCAACAAAAGATGCCTTTAGCGTATTTTGTGAATCGCCCTGTACATCGATAGTTACCCAGCCTATCTGGTTTTCTACCGTAAAATGAAACACTGACTGCTCAATATTTTTCATTATTCCGTCTCCAAAACCATTGCAGCCCCTAAACCACCGGCAGCACAAGCAGTGACTAAAGCAGTGCCACCTCCGCGGCGTTGTAACTCATTTAGCGTTTGTGTAATCATTCTGCCGCCAGTTGCTGCAAATGGATGTCCATAAGCCAATGACCCGCCCAGTACATTGAATTTATCCCAATCAATTTCGCCAATCGGTTGAGAACGATTTAAATTTTCGCGAGCAAAACTTTCACTGGCAAAAGCATTCACATTACATAATGCCTGTGCGGCGAAAGCTTCATGCATATCGATCAAGGTCAAATCCGAAAGCTGCATTCCCGCTTTGTCTAGCGCAATGGGCGCTGCATAGGCAGGCCCCATCAGCATATTTTTTTCAACACCTAAAGCGGCAAAACCATAACTGCGAATATAACCAAGTGGCTCATATCCTAGTGTTTTGGCTTTTTGCTCACTCATCAATAAAAGAGCACTGGCACCATCAGTTAGTCCGGTGCTGTTGGCTGCCGTTAAGGTACCAAATTGTTTATCAAATGCCGGTTGCAGTTTACTATATGCAGCCAGCTTTGATTCAAAACGAACATTATTATCAATCGACAAAGTTTCTTTAAATGGCTCGACATAAGCCGTCATGACTTCGTTAGCCAGCCAGCCCTTACTCCAGGCTTGAGATGCCAACTCATGGGAGCGATGTGCAAATTCATCTTGCCGTTCACGGGTAATACCAAAGTCGCGTGCCATTTGCTCGGCGCTATCGCCCATCCTCAGTCCAGTTGAGTATTCTTTTACCGACGGAGGTACCGGTAACAGATACCGTGCTTTCACCTGACTTAAAATTTTCGCACGCTGTTTCATCGTTTTAGCTTTGGTTAATGCCATTAAAATTGATGCCAGTTTCTTGTGGATCCCTATCGGTACAACAGACGAACTGTCTGCTCCACCAGCGATGCCAACACTAATTGAACCCGCCATAATTGACTCAGCAATAGTAGCGGTTGTCTGAAATCCTGTGGCACAGGCTTTCGATAGGCTAAACGCATCGGTTGTCACCGGCAATCCCGCAGCCAGCACAATTTCTCGCGCTATATTTGGTGCATCAGGTTGAATCAGTGCTTGCCCAAAAACGACACGCTCAATCAGTATTGGGTCAATATCTGCCTGCGCAATCAATTCGCTGACGACCATTTGACCCAGTTCAATACCACTGGTGTTTTTAAAAAAAGTTAACTGTTTAGCAAAAGGCGTACGCAATCCTGCAACAATCGCAACACGTTTGTAACTTCCCTTAATAGATGGTGCTGTCGTTATTACAGGCGATTGCGAATTGGGCTGTTGCTCGGTTGAACTTGGTGCTTGAGAATCATTGTTGTCTTGTTTTTGCGTCATAGCGATTATTAACCGGTTAATGTTTAGCCATTGTGCTCACGTTTAAACTAAATTATGTGGAATTTAATTGACAAAGTAAAATCGGGTTGTTTAACAGTATAATCGGCGAATAAGTCAAAACAGGTTTATTTGACCTGTTTATATGTTAAATAAATCCGAATATATTAAATAAATCCGATTTAACCACTTATCTTATTGTCTATTTGATATCGATTAGTTGTCTATTTATTAATACTTTCTTATTAGTGCTTTCTTATTGAAACTTTCAGATCGATTAAATAGTGAAGATAAGTGGCCAACCTCATCGGACCACGATAATAGAAAAGCTTACACACAAACGATAAATAGAACAAGTCCATGCTTTCACAAAAAGTCAGTATGAATGATTAATACAACCAAAACACCACTGAATTATACTGAATCAGCGAATTTGCCCTTCACCTTCAACCACAAATTTTTGTGATGTCAATGATTCTAGTCCCATTGGCCCGTAAGCATGAATTTTAGAGGTTGAAATTCCAATTTCAGCACCTAAACCCAACTCTCCACCATCAGAAAATCGCGAAGAAGCATTAACCATAACCACCGATGCATCGACTTCATTAATAAATCGCTCGGCATTATCTTGCGATTGTGTTGCGATGACTTCGGTATGACCAGAACCATATTGATCGATAAACTCAACCGCTTCATCAAACGAATCAACAGTCACAATAGAAATCTCCAATGCTAAAAATTCTTTGGCAAATAAATCACCATCAGCAGCCTCAATTTCTGGTAGCAGTTGTCGAGTTTTAGAGCATCCATATAATTTGACCCCTTTTGCTTGCAAAGCGCTGGCGGCTTCGGGCAAAAATGCAGAAGCGATATGCTGATGAACAATTAACCCTTCCAGTGCATTGCACACGCCAGGGCGCTGCGTTTTACCATTAATCAATAAATCCAGAGCCAGAGGCAAGTCAGCCGATTCATCAACATATAAATGACAAACGCCCTTATAATGCTTAATTACAGGGATATGGCTATTGGCGACCACATGTCTGATGAGTCCTTCGCCACCCCGAGGAATGACAACATCTATAAGCTCATCCAGCTTGAGTAATTCATTCATTAACTGGCGATCAGTCGATGCGAGTACGGTGATTCCAGCAGGATGAAAACCATTGTCAGTGAGTGCTTTTTGCCAGCAGGTAGCAATGGCTTGATTGGAATGAAAAGCTTCTTTGCCGCCACGTAAAATAATCCCATTACCACTTTTTAAAGCCAACGCAGCCGCTTCAACAGTAACATTGGGGCGTGATTCATAAATCATTAAAATAACCCCTAGCGGAATTCTCTTTTTACGCACTTTTATACCATTTGGCCTTTTTGTCATAGGCAAGACTTCCGATAACGGATCAGGCAATTCGGCCACTTCAGCCAAGGCTTTTTGCATTTGCTCAATGCCTGTTAAATTAATGGTTAACCGATCGATCATCGCTGCAGACAAGCCGTCTTTTTCCGCCTGTTCAACATCACGCTCATTGGCCGCGAGTATAGTGGCTTTATTTTCTATTAATGCTTTTACCATTGAGAACAAAATTGCATTTTTTTGTGTCGGGTTGGCTAATGCGATTGCTTTTGCTGCTTTACGAGTTTGCTCACATTGTTGTTTAATCGCCGTTAAGTCTTGAGTATTCATTATAATTTTCTCCTAATTCAGCATGCTATTCATTCGGCTAGACGCAGCAAAAAATAGTGTGCCTGTTTGCCGCGTTTGCTTGAGCTGTTCAAAAGTTGCCGCTTTTCTACCATTAACAATTAACGTATTAATGCCTGCTTGCATCGCCGTATCTGCTGCCTGAATTTTAGTTTTCATACCTCCGGTTGCAATCGGGTTTGTGGTTATTCCAGCACTTTGCAAAATTGAATCATCAATCGTTTCAACCACTTCGATTAATTGCGCATCGGCATGAAGCTGTGGATTTTTGTTGTATAATCCATCGACATCGCTACAAATAATCAGCAGGTCAGCATCGCACATAACAGCGACCTGTGCCGCCAGATTATCATTATCACCAACCACTAATTCATCAATCACCACAGAATCATTTTCATTGATAATTGGGATTGCCTGCATCTGTAATAACGTATTGAGCGTATTTTTTGCATTCGCTACACGCTTACTACTTTCCAAATCAGAACGCGTCAATAAAATTTGTGCGCATTGATTATCAAATAATTTTTGCCAATGTTGCATTAAATAAGATTGGCCCACTGCAGCGAGAGCCTGCTTTTGCGGAATAGAGACCTGCTGAGCCAAATCAAATTTCATTAGCCCTGCCCCTGCGGCAACACTCCCCGATGAAACCAGTACCACCTCTTTACCATGTTGCACAGAATGTTGAATAAACTCAGCTAATGCCAACAGATAACGAATACTACAACCATTTCCCTCTGGCGCGATTAACGCACTCCCCACCTTGATCACGGCACGCTGCCAGTCAATCATTTGCATTTTTACACTCACTTTGTTTTCAGATTTGAGTTATTACCTGAACCTGGATTAGCCCGCGGTTCACAGATAATTAATTAAACTTTTTTAAAACGATAAATAAAAAAATAGATTAACTAACCCACAAGGGGAGTTGGGATATAAGGAGAGAATTTAAAATTAAAAGATTTTGAGAACATGATCTTATTTATTTAAGGGAATCACTGTTTATCCTACAGAATATTCGACGAATATCAACCATTATTTAACCAATTGCTTATAAGAAAAAGCCATATATTAACCGATTATTTACGCCAACTTAGCACAGTTCTGTTGAATATTTAAATTAATAAGCATATTTCGTACCTTCGATCTACTGTTCTTTTTGACCTTAGTCAATACGCATTTGCTCAATTTATTTACAATTACATCGTGGTAGTCAAGTTATTCCACCCTTCATAGATTCATTTAAAAAACTAGGAGACAAGATCATGAGTTTAGTTAGATGGAATCCTTTTAGAGAATTTGACAGTTTTTTTTCACCTTCCACTCGATTAATGAGTAACTTTCAAGACTCTGCTATCGAATCAAGTTGGAAACCGCTCGTTGATGTCACTGAAGATGCCAGTGAATATCTCATTAAAGTTGAATTACCAGAAGTCAAAAAAGAAGATATCAAAGTGGCGATTAACAACAATTATCTCACTTTATCGGGTGAGCGAAAATTTGAAAAAGAAGATAAAAAGCTTCACACCATTGAGCGATTTTATGGCCATTTTGAGCGCACCTTTAATCTGCCTGAAAACGTCTGCGAAGCAGATATTCACGCAGAATTCAAAGATGGTCTATTACAATTACATTTGAAAAAATCAGAGTTACCAAAAAACAGTCAACGCCACATTAACATTCAATAAAACCTAGCAGCATTGGCTTTTAGTTGAAACTAATGTGTCGTTTAAAAAACTAAAAGTTGTTGTCACGTTTGTGAGGAACGCTGAGGTATAAGCTAAAGCGGTAACCGATACTCACCAAAACATTGAAGCTGCCGGGTCGACTAACCGGCAGTTTATTTAATTTTCTTTCCAATAACTTTTCATTTCATAATATAAAAATGAAGCAGTCCAGGTGACTAACACTAGTCCAGTTAATGATTCTATCCCCGTCAAATATCGAATTTCACCAACCGGTTGTATATCGCCAAACCCCAAGGTTGTGTAAGTTGTGAAGGAAAAATAAGCACAATCCATGAGCGAACCGCTAGAGTTTCCAACTAAATTTCCCCACCCGCTAATATGAATCATCACATAATAAGCTAAAGCAAATACCCACACCTCAACTATATGCGCAAATAGTGCACCAAAAACACCGATCACAATTTTAAAATTATGTTTTACTCTCAATCGTGGTAATTGATGCGTCAATTGATGCAAGATTTCATAGTGAATCAAGACGACAATAGCGATAATCAGGCTGTTAACAATAAAGACACCAAGCATTAAAGGTGACACCAAAATAGTTTTGAGTGACACACAGGTTATCTTGTTAAATGCGAAATAGCAACGCTACTGACTATTGTAGCAATAATAATCTATTGGTCGATAAGAAAAGAACGAATAACAACAACTCATATCAGAATATTCAATAAAACTCGAGTTACTCCACTAAAGAACTGACGATGAACATTGATTGGATAAAATTTAGTTTTCAGAAATTTAGTCAAAGTGGCAACTCGCATTTGGCAATTGATATAAGACTTAGTTGTCAAATGCGAGCAGTAATTATTTTAGTAACAATCGTTTTGTGGAAGTCGTTACAAGCTTGAAAAATTATCTTCGTGTAAACCACATTCACGCTTTACACCACCAAACCTTGTTTCTTCTTCGCTCATTCCCAAACTTAGTGGGACAGTGCTATGAGTATCACCAATCGAAACATAACCTTTTTCCCACAAAGGATGATAAGGCAAATCATTCGCTTTTAAATACTGATAAACGGTTCGATTATTCCAGTCAATTAATGGATGAACTTTAATTCTGCCACGAATTTTTTGAATAACTGGCAAGTTTTGTCGACTATTGGATTGGCTACGCATCAATCCAGCAAACCAAGTCAATACATTTAATTCTTCCAGTCCACGCTCCATCGGTTCGACTTTATTCATCTGATTGTAACGGGTTAAACCATCAACACCTTTTTCCCAGAGTTTGCCATAACGAGCTTCTTGCCAGACGCTTGAAACTTTAGCGCGATAAACTTTTAAATTTAATTGTAATCGGCTGGTCAATTCATCGACAAATTGATAGGTTTCAGGAAAGAGATATCCCGTATCGGTTAATATCACCGGAATATCTTTTTTCAATTGCGTCACCATATGCAGACTGACCGCCGACTGAACCCCAAAGCTTGAAGAAAGAGCAAACTCACCAGGCAAATTTTCTAACGCCCACTCAATTCGCTCTTGTGCTGTTTTGGGTTCAAGAATTTCATTCGCTTCTTGTATTTTTCTTTCATTCCAAACCGAATCTAACACGGTCATCTCCTACATTAATTTGTCATGTTGACAAGATGAACTTGTCAACAGAGTTAAAAGTCAACGTATTTACTGATGAAAGTCCAAACCATTAACAACTGCTTTGACGTAATTGGCTCTAATTACATAGTCGCCAAAGCTCTCATTACTTTCACGCTGCTTAGCATAGTTTTCTAATATTGATTCAAGCGCTTCAAGAATTTGTGGCTCACCAATATTTTCTCGATAAAGTTTATTTAAACGACTCCCCACGGGATTACCACCTAAATATAAATTGTATTTACCAGGTGCCTTACCAACCAGTCCTACTTCGGCCAAAAATGGTCGAGCACAGCCATTAGGACACCCCGTCATGCGCACATTAATCGGTTGTGTCTGCAATGAATACTTATCCATCAAAGCTTCGAGTTTGTCTAAAAATGTCGGCAAATACCTTTCAGCTTCTGCCATTGCCAACGAGCAAGTTGGAAATGCTACACAAGCAAGTGAGTTCAATCTTGTTGGCGACTCTTTATCACCAATACTAATATTGTATTGTTGAACAAGTGCAGCAACTTTGTCTTTAACTTCAGGCTGAATGTTACTGATAATTAAATTTTGATTTGGGGAAATTCTAAATTCTCCAGAATGAATTTTTGCGATTTCCAAAAGCCCGGTAAATAGTTTCGCCTCATCATTATCAATAATTCGGCCACTGTGAATATAGAGTGTTAAGTGCCAGTTTCCATTTTCGTCTTGCATCCAACCATAACGATCGCCGTTATGAGTAAACTCATAAGGTTTTGCTGGAGCCAACTCAAATCCGAGGTATTCATTTAAAATCGATTTAAATTGTTCGATTCCTAAACGATCGATTGTGTATTTTAAACGAGCAAGCTTTCTCACTTCTCGATTACCATAATCGCGCTGAACTTTAACTACATTCTCAGAAACTTGCAGTACTTGGTCTAGGGTACAAAAACCAATTACATCAGCAACACGTGGATAAGTTGTCTCGTCACCATGAGAGCTTCCCATACCGCCGCCTGTAGCAACATTAAACCCAATCAGTTCATCATTTTCGACAATAGCAATAAAGCCTAAATCATTGGCAAATATATCCACATCATTATAAGGCGGTACTGCAATTGCTGTTTTAAATTTTCGTGGCAAATAAGTTTGCCCATAAATAGGCTCTTGAGTTGATTCAACTTTTTCGCCATCTAGCCAGATCTCATGATAGGCTTTAGTTTTAGGTAATAAGTGCTCGCTGATTTTTTTTGCCCACTCGTAAACCTCGGCATGAATTTTTGAAGTTTGTGGTAACGGATTACCCATAACGTTACGATTCACATCGCCACAAGCCGCGATAGTATCGAGCATTGTTTGATTGATTCCAGCAATCGTTGTTTTTAAATTTCGCTTAAAAACACCATGCCATTGAAATGCTTGACGCGTTGTTAGTCGTAAGCTGCCATTTGAATATTGTGTCGCAAGTTCTGCCAATTGAATATACTGCTCAGCGCTTGCAACTCCGCCAGGTACACGTGCCCGAATCATAAATGAATACAATGGCTCGAGTTTTTGTTTTCTGCGCTCGTTTCTCAAATCACGATCGTCTTGCTGATAAATCCCATGAAACTTAATCAACATTAAATCATCATCAGCAACCGAACCCGTAATCGGATCTTGTAAACTCGGTGTTATTGTGCCGCGTAAATAGTTACTTTCAACTTTAATTCTTTCAACATCCGAATGAATCGTCGGATCGTATTGAGTCTGCTTAATAGTCATAATCAGTATACATCTCTTTGGTAACGTTTATCTTTTCTTAGCTGACTCAGGTAAGCTTCAGCATCTTCCTGATTCAAACCACCTTCAGATTGAATAATCTGGATTAGTGCATTGTTCACATCTTTGGCCATTCTGTTCATGTCACCACAAACATAAAGATAAGCGCCCTGCTCATTAATCCATTGCCAGACTTGTGCTGCACTTTCTAACAGACGATCTTGCACATAGATTTTCTCCGCTTGGTCTCGAGAAAAAGCGACACTTAATTGATTAAGCAGACCATCTTTTAAATAAGCCTGTAGTTCAACTTGATATAAAAAATCAGTATTGAAATTTGGATTGCCAAAGAATAACCAGTTTGCACCATTGGCCTCGGTCTCTTGACGTTCTTGCAGAAAAGCACGGAATGGTGCAATACCAGTGCCTGGGCCAATCATAATTACTGGTTTATCTGCCACAGGTAATTTGAAGTTTTTGTTTTTATCAATGTAAACCAACACTTCATCATCTGCTGCCAATGATTCAAGCAAATAGTAACTAGCCGTACCAAAGCGAGTTCCTTGCTCATTTTCAGATTCTTCCAGACCAACCGTGATATGAACTTCTTCAGGATTCGCCTGTAAGCTTGATGAAATTGAATACAAACGCGGTTTAATTGGTTTTAATAAATCAACTAACTGTTGTGCTGAAATTTGTGCTGGCGCAGCCAACACCACATCGATAACTTGATGGTTTTTGATATATTCTGAAAATTCACTTTCTGCAATTTTATTTAACTCGTCACTTTTTGCGAGTATGGCATATTCACGAATAAAATCTTTGGTCAATAACGAAACTTCCAGATTCTCTGTCAGTGCGCTAAGCAGTGTTTTTTCGCCACTCTTAACCGTTACATTTTCTTCACCGGACAGTTTTAATGTCGCTAAAATTTCTTGCACAGTTTGTAAATTATTTTTTGGCCAGATTCCTAAAGAGTCGCCCGGCTCATAAACAATACCAGAATCTTCTAAAGAAATTTCAATGTGATTAATATGTTTTACCGAATCACGTCCGGTAATTTTTTGATTATCTAAAATAGTTGCAGTAAATGGATTGTCACGGGTGTACTGACTGGTTACTAGATTATCAGTGGCGCTTCCCGTCTGTCCAACTGCCGTACTATTAGCCGTATTATTAACAGTCGTTAATTTCTCAAGCGCTTCTACAACCTGTTTAATCCAGTTTTGCGACGGCTCGGCATAATCTAAATCGCAATCAACGCGCTCAACCAAAGCTTTGGAACCCAGCTTAGTCAATGCCTGATCAAAATCTTTGCCGGTTTGACAGAAAAATTCATAACTTGAATCTCCCAGACTTAACACAGCATGTTGCACGTCAGCTAACTTTGGCGCACGCTTACTTCGAATAAACTCATGGAAGTCAATTGCATCATCAGGTGGTTCACCCTCACCATGCGTTGATGCGACCACCAAAATCACTTGTTGCTCTTTAAGTTTGTTCGCTTTGAAGTCAGCCGTTGAAACCAATTCAGCGTCAATGCCTTTTTGCGAAAGTGCTTGATGGAGATTTTCAGCAATAGACTGCGCATTACCGGTTTGTGATCCATAAAGCACAACCGTTTTAAGCGCAACTGGCTGTGCAACGGATGCCTCCAACTGCGCTTGCAACAATTGATTAGTTTGCGACAATTGAGGCGTATTATGTCGAGCATCGGCAATCCCCGAGCAATAGCCACTTAGCCAATAAAGCGCTTTAGTATCAAAACCTTGCACTTTCTCTAATAGCTCATTGCTTAAATGCTGAGCGTTTTGAGGAAAATCTACTTTTTGGTTCACGTTACTTAGTCAATTAGTGAGAATTGAGCAAGAGTTTGTACTTGTCACTCACTTTATGCCACTAATCAACAGCTATTCGGCAATAACCAATGGTAATTTTCTTTATTCAATTGAATCCGGAAAAAATTAAATTTTTAAAA
This sequence comes from Aliikangiella maris, assembly GCF_040719265.1. NCBI lineage: Bacteria > Pseudomonadati > Pseudomonadota > Gammaproteobacteria > Oceanospirillales > Pleioneaceae > Aliikangiella > Aliikangiella maris. Next base: position 309,683 of record NZ_JBFDAH010000003.1, read on the forward strand.
TTCAAAATGTTAGCTTTAACACAGATATAAAATAGAGCTAGTCAAGTGGCATTAAAGCTTTATGACAAAGATGGTTTAGTCACTTATTATGACATTCTTTACACTCCTCCCCAGTAACAAAACGAGAGAACTCAAGGCGCACCCTACTTAATACCGATATAAAATATTAGGCATTTCAAATAGTGGGGATTTCAAATAGTAAGGATTTCTCTTGACTTAAAAAGAACAGTGATAATAGAGAAAGGCAATATGAATTAGTAAGAGCATCCATGCTAACCTTTTAGATAGGGCCTCCGGCAAACATTCGACACATTAAAGTAATTTTCCGAGTCTGTAATTAAGATTTTTCTCAATTTTATGTGAGATATTGTCCATTCTGTGATCTATACCAGTAAAAATTAATTCAATTCCAGTTTAAATTACGGTGCGGCAAAAAATACCTGATTTTGTGTGATTTCCCACATTAATGTCGAACCATTCAATCCTTTTCAGCCAAATTAACATCATCACTCAATTCTTCTTTATAACGTGAATTCGGGAAACTTAATTTTTCTGTAG
>NZ_JBFDAH010000030.1:0-51728 GCF_040719265.1 Aliikangiella maris
ATTAGTCCAAAAAACGACTAATCAGAGCGGAAACTACCCTTTGAAATTCAAATTCTGAGCAGTGAATTTGATATTTCTCTCGAAAAAACACCCAAAAAACGGGGTAATTTTTTCTATAAACTATTACTTAATTCACTTCAAATCTTTAACAAGATTAGAATGAAAATAATAATCGTATTCATTCTAAAGCCAGTCTTTTCCGCTACAAAAAAACAATAGAGTAGGGGAATGAGCTTAACTATCGCATTAGAAAAACTAATGAATAGAGTAAAGATTAAAAGACTTTTTTTTGAATTTTTTAGCTGAATATACACCTATGAAATAGGTTCTATTTCACTATAAATCCGAAAAATACAAACTTTTTATAAATAACGAAAAAACATTGTGTTTGTTTAATTTCCGACTCCAACGGAGGAAATTAAATTACCAAGCAACAAAGTTGAAATTTAATTTTTAGCCAATAGTTTGAGTGAATAAGATTATTAATATTGTTTTTTACTTAATCAGATTCTCAGATATAAGAGCTGAGTTGGTCGCAAAATCAAGTTCCGATTCAGATTAAGTAAAAAACAATAAACAGCAATAATGCTTTTCTATGAAGGAAGGCAAATGAAAATTTTTTGCCTTTTATAATATGAAAGATGACTACAAAAAAATTAGAAGCCATTTTTTAATGAAGGCGTGAAACGCCGCTATTTACGATCTTTGCCACGTCATCACTCACCCATCACTCTGTATTTTAGTATAAAACCCTATGTAAAATCAAGTGTTGCTGGTCGGCGGCAAAGTCGTCACTACATATATGTAGTGACGACTTTGCTAAAGACATAACAACACTGGCAGAATGAGTTCACTCATATATTGTTAGTGGCGAACAATATATGAGGTTATTTCGGCATGCCGAAATAACCTCTAGCTTGATATTTTAGTTACAGGGGAGGGGGGGGGGTTGCGTATATCAATTTATCTAAATCGAGTCCAGGGATAACTCCCATAGCCTCGTAAGCTAATTTGGCTTTTTCGTTTCCTTCTTTGATGTCTTCTATAGTTACCGAATGATTTTTGTATGGCTCTAGAGAATGGAAGAGTTGCCTCATCAACTTACTCATTTTCTCTATCTTATTGTTTGTCGCGTTATTTGACATAAAGCCTGTTTGTTTTGCTGCTTGAAGCTTTCTTATACAAATATCATATTTAGCCAATAAAATTACTGCTTGATAACATAAATCAACTTTGAATGAGAATTCTCTTTCAACTGGATTTTCTGTTTCAGCAATAGATAAAGTAATGCCAACATTTTCTGCATCCTTGAAAGTGGCTTCACATTCTTGATGTGTTTTTTCAAAAAAAACTTTGGCTTTATCAAGAATTATCTCTGCTTGTTGATAGTAATATCTTGCATAAGGATTCTTATTATCGGCTTCTCTCTTTACTGTTTTTATTTTACTGGCAAAACCTAACAACCCAATAATAAAAAATTTATGAGGGTGCTTTTTGGCATCTGTGCCTTCAATAAGGTTTAGCGCATATTGAGTATGGAAAGTGATCTTTATTGTGGTTCTTAAATTTGCCCTTAGTTGTTTTTTTAATTTGCTAACTTGCGACATGATTTCTCACCTCCTACTTCTTCGGCGTAGTCTGGATTTCTCACAGCATGCCAAACAGTATTTAGTGGAATATTTAGGTTCTTGCTGACAGTTAAGAGATCACTTTTCAGATCACTGTTCTTTGTTGAGATTCTGTCATATTCGATTTTAGCCTCAAATAGATTTTCTGAATCTTGTCTACCGCTTGCGGATGTTGTGACCCTATAAGTTTTACGTAATCGAACGACTTGGATTTTTGAAATATGAAATAGGTCATGCAGGCAAGAAGTAGAAGCGCCTTTTTGCAAATACTCTATCAACAGAGCTTTCTGTTTTTGAACCTGTTCAATTGATTTCATCAACTTTTCTATTTTGACGAATGAAAGTTCAATTGTTAGTCGGTCATCATGCTTTTCAAATTCCATTAGTTGATGTGCATCTCTGATTAAAGAATCGACGCCACTAAAACCTGCCTCACTGATTTCTACAGCTAGATGGTTAGGTATGCAATTAATGCTTTGTAGGTCGTTGTGCTGTTTAACGGTAAGATTTACTAAACTGTGCATGAGTGTTGATGACAGGATACGTTGCTCTTTTTGGAACGAGCGTTCATCCAATTGAGATAACTGTCCTTTCATAAGGAATAAGCCTCTTTGTTAGTAATGAAAGAATATTTCGGCATGCCGAAATACTTATTTTATTTAGCTAAAAACTACTGAATGTGTAGTTTTTTGTAAATGTACCCTTTAAGGGTACAAAAAACAAGTTTTATGAAGAAAAAACGCAAAAAGTGTACCTTGTATGGGTCATTTTCTTGTTTTTTGGCGAATAAAAAGTTAGGTGGTGGGGATAGTTAGTAATTTCGGCATGCCGAAATCATGGTTTTTAAAGTTCAAGCATATTAAGATATTAAGATTACAGTTCCCCATAGATTATTGAATTAAATGATAAAACCTGAAGTCATAAAAGAATTTTCAGATGAAGACATTTCTAACCGGTTTGAGAAGTTATTTAAAAAAGTTAATATCACCAGGTTTGCAGAAGAGCATCGTTTAGCTCGGAAAACTTTATACAAAATGAAAGATTCTGGAGTAATGCCAAGAGGACTTCTATTGGACTTATGTAAAGAGGCAGATGTTAATCCTGTATTGATAGAGTTCTCACCCAAAGAGAGATTGTTTTTCTTTGATATGCTTTCCCAGTATGTTTGTAGTTCAGAGGTCTCGGACCTCTATAAGTTCGAATTTGAACAAGCAAAAAAACAAGGTGATAGCGAACTAATCGTGTCATTGAATTTAGTACACAAGCTATACCGAACTGGCAATTTGGATTCTTTCACATATATGAATGAGATTCGGAGTTTATTGTCTAACAAAAAATCTGTCGAATAGAAAATGACGGGTTAATGTATTTTTTTTTTTCTGAGTAGTTTATAAATCCTCCTACCCTAAAACTACTTGGTTAACTTAGTTGAAAAAACATCTGAATTTAACAGAAGAAGAGTTAACGTGGCTCACGCTCTTAAGTGAAACAACAACAAATAAAAAATTAATAAATTTTATAGTCAACTTGGACGATATATACAAGGGGGCTGATTCATATTTAAGCACCTTTGAGCTTCCTGGTTTCTGTTTGACAGAAGCTTTGATTGATAGCAAAAGATCGCACCCTAAATTCCAATCTAGAGCATTCCTGAGCGCTTTAAAAGACATGCCTTTTTTCAAAGTTGGCCTTCGGCTAGTTGGGGTTAATGGAGAGCGGTGGAATCCGACAACTGAGAGTATAAAAGCCTTTTCTATAAGGCATGCAACAAAAGAGGTTATCTATTATGAAAATCAGAGCTCTGATGAAACAATTTCATACTTCAAAAATAAACTTAGTCAGCTCTCCAAAATGGACAAATGAGAAATGCAATAACGATGAAACTCTAATAGCAGATATATATTACGATTCAGGTGTCGATAAAATTGTTTTTCAAAAGTTATATTTAGAGACTTTAAAGCGATACTTTTCAAAAGTTAAAGGTAGGCTAAGCGAAAAAAAAATGCTTTTGTCGATCCGGGAGGCATTGCGCAAAAGACGGTATCGTTATTTGCCTGATGGTGTTGCTGCCGAGGATGTTCATGGTTTAAAAGATGTTTGGACATACGCTACTTTTGTCAGTGGTTTGTTGTTGCCTTTGGAGGATGTAAGTATAGAAAAACTGTTGCAACAGATTTTGGATAAGACTGTTATCAAATGGTTAATTGATAAAAACGTATGGGATGAATTAATAAAATTCAATGATGAAAATATAGTCTCTAATAATGTACTGGCTCTCAAGGAATTTTATGGCGTTACACCTGAGAAAAAAATTAAAGAAGTAGTGAGCTCAATTCAAACAAATGTCATTAAGGATGGACCTGGTCATAACCAGTTGACTAATAGAGAAATAGGAAAGAATTGTTTAGATTGGTTATTTCGGCATGCCGAAAATGAAGGGCAATTTGCATATAAACAAGGAGATAAGCTCATAGTTAATACCCCCATAGCTTTTGTAGAGTATGGAAAGAAAAGCGGGTTTGCATGGAAATCCGCTCAAAAAGGGCTAATTAAGCTAGGTTTACATAAGCAGAATGAGGAAGACGGCTCTCCTTTTTGCAAGGTTGGTGACACAAATGTCATGGTTATTGGATGTAATACTGAATAGCTGGGAGTAGCTTTCTAAGGGCGATTTCTATATTGATAGGCATCATCCAGTTCAAAGCCAAAAGTGACACCATCATCAATAAACTCGTTGCCATCTTCGTCTAGTAAATAGATAGATTTATTATCGCTACTGTCTTTGCTATTACTGAGCATAGTTAATAAGCAAAACTTAGTTATTTTTGCAAATAAAGCCAAAACTACAAACAAGGCTACGAATATGAGTTTGAAAAGTTGTTTAAGAATATTCATCAGTTCTCCTTTCGTTGTAGGTTGTGTTGTTAGATAGGTATACGGATTTTTGGTTGTTTGCGCAATATTTATTTTGAGATATTTCTATATGTGTATAAGGGTTGATTTATTTTTGAAAAGTGAGGTTTAAAGGTGTATATTAATTTCAGTTTCGGCATGCCGAACTATTTTTTGGGTACTAATGCCCACCACTCAAAGGAGTTAAAAATGAAAAATAAAATTATCACTTCTGCACAGCAGAAAGGTGGGGTTGGTAAAACAACCACGCTTGTCAATAACGCCTACTATATTCAAGATTTGAATGCGTCCATGCGTAGAACTAGTAAAATATTGCTAATCGATTTTGATCCTCAAGAAAATCTAACCGATTCAGTCGTCAACGATGAAGAAAAATTAAATAGTTTGGTTGATGCTTCAATGCTATTTAAAAATGGATTTGATGTTAAAAATACACCTCCAATAAAAACGCATATCGAAGGTGTAGAATTAATAAGAGCAGGAGAAGCTTTATCTGATATTGAAGCTGCTGATTTTAGTGTAATTACTAAACCAAGAGAATATCTTAAAAAGTTAGACTACGGATACATTATGATAGATACCCCTCCAAGTTTGGGGCGCTTGTCTTTAGCTGCACTATGTGCTGCTAATTTTGCTTATTCTCCAATAATAATGGATGATTATTCTATCTCTGGATTAGAAAAGTTTTTGCTCACAGTAAATAGCATTAAGGCAGAATATAATCCTGATTTGCAGTTTTTAGGTATGCTTCCAAATTTGGTAGATTCTAAAGATAGGGCTCAGCTAGATAAACTAAAAGAAGCGCAAGATATGTGGGGTGAGATAATTTTCAAACACCATATCAAAAGATCATCTGCAATCCCGAAAGCGATAAGTGAAAAAAGAGCTATTTGGAGAAATCCTCCTAATGGCAATGCGGCTAAAGTTGGCAGGCAGGTTAAAGAGGTTTCACGAGAAGTTATTAAACGATGCATACTTTCTTCAAAAGAGGAGGTAGCAGCATGAGTATTGGAGCGATACAAGACCTTTTAAAAAAATCAAATTTAAACCAAAATCTTTCGGCAAAGGAGGATGAGTCTAAAAATCTCGATGATATTATTCATCATATAGAATTAGAATTGATTGAATTTGATAAAGAGCAACCGCGACAAGAGTTGGTGGAAGATGAAATCTACGACATTGTACGTACTCTAAGGGCTCCTGGTTCTAAGATTAATCAACCCATTACTGTTTGGCCTAAAAATAAAGAAGGAAAATATTTATTAAAGTATGGCGAAAAGAGAACCAGGGCCTCCTTGATCGCGGAAAGAAAAACTATACCTGCTGTTATTGATAGTCGTTATGATTATGACAATGAAGAACATAGAGCTATAAATTTTGCTGAACAATATATTGAAAATAATGCTCGTGGTGGGCTACAACCGTTGGATGATTGTGTCGCCTTAGCTAAATTAAAAACAATGTTTGGAAATTTAAAAGATGTGATGATGTATGTTGGAGCTAAATCACAGGGGACTATTTCTGATAAAATAAAAGTATCTGAAATTAAAACAAATCCCAGGTATGATTTCTTAAAAGATTTCTATTATGATGAAGAGCTGAAGTTAAAAGACCTAACGATTTTTAGGAACCTTATTAAAGTTATTGAGAAAAATGAAGAACATTATGAACAGATCAAAACAAAAGTAATTACCGCAGTAGAAAAGAAAGCTTTAAATAGAACATGGGTAGAGGGTTTGTTAGCATATGATTTTGATAAAAATGAAGCTCCATACGAGCTTGGTAGCGATTCTAAAAAAGAAAAAAAGATTAAGGAAAAAAACTCTAAGCCCGCTGATGATTTGCCGAAAAGTTATAAAGTTCGGCCAGTAAAAAAAGCAAAGGTGTTAGGGCGAGTTTCAATTGACGGTAGAAAAAAAGTAAACTGTCAATTGCTTCTGGATCGTATTGATAATGAAGAGGGTTATGTATGGGTGTTAGAAGAGGGTGCTGATGAGCCTACTCGCGTAAACCTTTCAAAGTTGTCTCTGACCGAAATACTATAATTATGAAAGTTAACAAAACTGCATGGAATATTTCAGTTAATTATCGCTCTAACTACCTTAGCGAAGTGCAACAATATTTCAATTTCTCTCCATCTCAGCTAGCGACTTTACTAACAGAAGTTGCTTGTAAGGCTGGCTATACGAAAAGAACAAAGCCAATCACTGGAGGATTATTGATAGCCGATGCAAAGTCAGGCAAAGCTCCGTTGTGGCTTTGTCGGGCTGCATTAGACCTTATACTAGCTCAGGGATATTTACCTGAGTCAGATGAAGAGTGGATATCTATGGTGTCTTTGCTTGTGTTAGACGAAGAGTATTCCTTGTCTAAAAGGTTTGTCGAATCTCTACCTAAACAAATTAATAAATATGCTTTTAAAGAATGGGTAGAAATAGCAGCATAAATAGTATTTTCGTCAAAACGGCATTAAAGGTGTTCTAAATTTGATATTTATCAAAATTAGGCATAGAATATAACTATTCAAATTTACAACTGACTCCTTAACAGTATATTTGAGGAACCAAAGTTCGTTTACACTTTAAAAGTAAACACTTTGCGTTAAATGGAATTCTCAATCGAGTGACGCGCTAGCAATAGTAATTCTTTTCTTTTTTTAACCCGTTGGGGATACATTCCCAACAGGGTATTCGTATCTCTACTAATCTATTTTTGGAGATACAAAATGGCTGAATTTATTTCAATTAATGGTCAAGTTCTTATTAAACCTTCTTGTAAAGACCATGCAGAAGAAATTGCTGATAGGTTTGGAGAGTTGGGGATCACTGCTGGTTATATGTCAACAATTCTTACACTCACTGTTTCAGGAGTGTTTGAATTAGATGTATCAGCCGAATGTGTGATTAGCGAAAGTCTTGCTTTTCGGGAAATAATTCGAGAGTTAGACCATATCATGTGTTCTGGTTCCATGATTTCGATTAGTCAACCAGACGAAAACGACCCATGGAATACTGTTGTTGAATTGAATTGTAAACCTGCTGTTGTACGTCAACAGAAACTTTACCTTCCAAAAGCAACAGTTGTTAGAGTACCTAAGTAAATAAAACCCAATTTCATTAATTTGAAGTTGGGTTTTTTACTAGTAAACCCGTCTTTTCTGTAGTTACGGTTTAATGTTGCGAATTTTTTACGTAGACGTGATATTGACGCAACTGATTTTAACAAGGGTTTACTATGAAATTTATATCTATAATTATATTTTTACTCTTCGCAAGTGCTTCTAGCGCGAATAGTTACGTCCAATCCAGCCGCTATGCAGAAATAGATATATCTGCCAAACAAGAACAAATAGACCCTCTTTCTGTTGTGATTAATTTTTCATTTCCGAGAGAAACATCTACTGTTGGTGATGCCTTATATCTAATAACAGCTCCTTCTGGATATCGCTTCAAACTAGATGAGCTTGATATCGCTTATATTCTTTTTGAAATGCCACTTCCAGAAGTCCATAAACAGCTAGGGCCAATGACATTGAGAAATGCAATAAGCATTCTAGCTGGAAAAGGTTTTACCCCTCAGGTAGACGAGGCTACTAGGTTAATTTCATTCACATCATCAAGTGAGTCAATAAAAAATTTACAGGTTCGCTTATTTAAAGAATCTTGGTTATCAAAACGCACCAAAACAATAAAAGCGAATACATCGATAGTGAGTGAACCTAGAGATAGAACTGAGCAATTGGATGTTAGTAATCAAGAGTCGAAAAGAGCCGAACAAGCATCGAGGATCGACACCAATAACCATAAATCGTATTTAGTCCAGAAAGGCGATTCAGTTTCTAAAATTGCGGCCAGGTTGGGAATTGATTACTCGGAATTATTTTCATTTGAATTGGTAAATGAAAATCCTCACGCTTTTATTCAAGATGACCCTAATAAATTATTGGCTGGTAAAATAATACAGGTGCCTTCGCTATGAAAAAAATAAAAATTATTTTTTTAGTCTTAACTACCTTACTTATAACTTCATGCAGTGTTGATGAAGAGGTTTTAAATTCTCTAGCAACAAAAGAAGAAGTTTCATTGATGAATGAGTCCATAGAACAAAGAAAACTAGAGTTAAAAAATGTGTTAGATGTTTTGGATTCAAAGGTTAGTGAAATAGAAAAATTAAAAGGCGTTATTGAAGAGTATTCTAAGAAAATTGAAAAGTTGAGAAAAGACCAAGAGTTCATTGCTGAATTGCGACTTGTTGATTTTTCGCAGATAACTGAAACAAAAGCTGAAATTGAAGAACTTAAATTGATTATTTCAAAAAAAGAAAAAGAAAGTAAAAAACAAGAAATAGCTTTGAAAAAACAAAAGATTTTAAGAAAGAATAGGCTTGAGGTTTCTCTCTCTCAAATTAACACCTGGGGGGATAGGTTAGTTGCTATTTTACATTTTCCCAAGGAAGGCTTCAAAACACTTTCAACTAATCATCAGGTAGGGAATGGTTGGGAGATTTCAAAAATTGAAAAAACAAATGTTTATTTTGTTCATAAGTCTGGTGCTAAGAAGAGTTTAAAATTATGAAGCCAATACTAATCAGTATTATTTTATTATTTTTTTGCGGAAACCTTTTTGCAATTGAAATAACTAAAACTGAGAAAACTTTCACGGCTACAAATTATTATATAAGTAATAGCCAAGCGGCTGAAATGTGGAAGTTGTCTGAGTCTGATATTGAAGCATATAAGCTAATTATGGCAGGCCCAAGAGGGAATTTTTCTCCTGGTATAGCTCCGCCTTTAGCTTTAGCATTGGAGACAGATAATAAGGCTGAAAGAATAAAGTATTTAACTATCTACGCTCAACTTGAGTATGAAAGAACCCAAAAAGACCTAGCTGTTTCGCAATTGTATAGAAAAATATTCGACGACCTTTACTCTGGTCCTGTAATTAAAACCGATATGTTATTTAGTAAGAACGAAGAATATATTAGGCCAGGTGACCGATTTGTAGTATTTATAGACAATAACTGTAATGATTGTAAATTAAAAATACTTAACGACTTAATAAAAACATCTAACTTTCCAAATAACCCGACAGATATTTATGTTAAAGGGCTGTCTGGAGAGTCAGAGTTACATGCTTGGGCATCAGCTAACAGTATAAAGGTAGAAGACGTTCAGAAGGGTTTAGTGACTCTCAACTTAATGCAGTCAAATACGATGCAGTTTTTAGAAACAACTGATTACGCAATTTTTGTGTTAAGAAATGATTCCCTTTTTTCTTTCTATAATTAAATTCGCCTGTTGTTTACTCTTTTTCGGCTCTTCTTTTGTGAGAGCTGAGGTTCCCCCTTTTTATAAAATGATCGCAAAAGAACAGTCTGTACCTGAAGCACTATTGTATTCAATTGCCTTACAAGAAAGTGGTTATTCTTTTTATGGTAAACGCAAGCCTTGGCCTTGGACGCTTAACATTTGTGGAAAGGGTATTTATTTAGATTCAAAAAAAGAGGCTGAAGAATTTTTAAGGGAAGCGGTACAGGTTGGTTGTAGTGTAGATGTTGGGTTGTTTCAAATACATTGGCAGACTCACCATAATAATTTTAGTTCATTTTCACAAGCGCTAGACCCAATTTATAACATGAGGGTTGGAGCACATATTCTATTCACTCAATACCAAAAGTCTCATGATTGGTTTCTTGCTACTGGTCATTATCATAGCCCAAACAACAAAGCCAGGGCTTCTAACTATCGAGATAGTGTATATAAAATATTAGCAAAGGTGATTCAATGAAATCTTTAATATTTTTCCTTCTTCTGATCACTTCTTTTGTGACTCAGGCGCAAAAACTAACAGTACTTTACGATACTGGTAAAGCTACTTTGTATAATAAAAATTCTGATTCGGATATTCGTTTAGAGCGGCCTGACCCAATTAAGGTTCTAGAGTCACAATTTCCAATTAGGTCGAAATTATGGAGTGTTGAATATTTTAAATCTAAGAAAGTAAATTTCCCTAATATGCGTTCACCAATATTTCTTATTGGATGTGATGACACTTCTCTTGCATGGATACAACATCGAAAAGAATTCATTGCAGAAAACAGGATATTAGGTTTCGTGATTAACTGTAAATCATATGAAGATTATAACGAGTTAAAAGCAGCAATTTACCCTATCGTTGTACAACCTGCTAATTTGGATAAGTTAGCCACTCATCTAAACCACTCCAAATATCCCGCTTATATACATAAAGAGGCTATCGAACAATGACAGATAAATATGAAGTAGAAAATTTATTGAGACCGCCGATTGAGTTGCAGTCGGCCATTGTATCAGCGATTTTTACAATTGCTTGTATTATAGCCCCTCATATGTTTTCTATTTCTCAGGAGGTGGGGTACGGGTTTGCTATTCTCTTTTCAATTCCTACAATTATCCGAGCCCATCAAGGTTTTGTTATTCTGCGTTACCATCGAAATATTAAGCGGCTACCTAGATATGTTCTTTCACTATCAAAACTAAAAATTTCATCGAGTTATCTTTTTATGGGGCGAGGTTTTAAATGGAGGGAAGGGCATACTGAACGCCTCTACGCTGCACGTGAACGGAAAAATGAAAGATATGTAAAGCTATCATCTATTTATCAATGGGTAAGAAATTTTGAATACCAGGTAGAACGAGGAAAGCTTAAGTTTATTGCAAAAGTAACTGCTATGGATGTGTTTTTTAACCCTTTTAGAAAATTGCCTGACGTCGGTGGAGATCCTGTTTTACATGGCGTCGGGATTACGGATGAAAGAGACATTACTATGCGTTTGGATAATCGATATGGTCATCATATCGTTTGTGGTTCAACGCGAGTAGGAAAATCGAGAAAGCTGGAATTGTACTTAACTCAAGATATTCATAGAAATAAAGACGATCTTATCGTTGTGATTGACCCAAAGGGGGACGCAGATATTTTACGTCGAACATATGTTGAAGCAAAGGCAGCCGGGCGATTGTCGGAACTGATGATTTTTCATTTAGGCTATCCAGAAATTTCTTGTGCTTATAATCCATTAGAATCATTTACGAAATTAACAGAATTATCTACTAGAGTAACGGGTGGTCTTCCTGAAAATGGAAACGCTAGAGCGTTCAAAGATTATGCTTGGCAGTTTACTAATGTTTTCTCAAAGGGACTATTTTTTGTTGGTGAAGTACCAAACTATACTCGTATAAAGTCAGCATTTAAACGACCTGATTTAGTGCTGATTAAATATGCAGAGAAACTTTTAAAATCAAAGGAGATAAATTACGAACTGGAAGTAGAATCCATTTTAAGCGACCTTAAAAAAAGAAAGCAAAAATCAAATAATACTAGATCACTAAAAGCTGATGCTCTATGCATTTTTGTTAGAGACAATGAGGTATACGATGCAACTTTGGAAGACCTGATCTACATACACAAACAAGATTCTGAATATTTTGCAAAAATTTCTTCCGCAATAGGCCCGTTCCTAGAAAAAGTCACATCTGGTAAGGTTGGTGAAATTCTTTCAGGAACATCAACAAAAGATAATCCGAAACCAGTGCTAGATTGGATGGAACTCTATAAGCGTGGTGGAATTGTCTATATCGGTTTAGATGCTTTAACTGATGTTGAAACTGGTGGTGCTGTTGCTGAAGCTACATTTGCTGCATTAACTTCATTAGCTGGTTATATTTATAAACATGATGTTGATGCTGATACTCCTTTTTCTACTGCAAAAAAACGCAATATTATCATTCATGGTGATGAGCTTTCAGACCTGATTGGGCCTAAGTTTGTTCCTTTGGCAAACAAAGGCGGTGGTGCTGGTGTTCAATTAACATTGTATACGCAAACTATGAGTGACATTGAAGTTAAGCTCGGTAATGAAGCAAGAGCCAATCAAGTTCTAACAAATATCAACACTATTGAGTTTATGCGTGTGCAAGATGAAAAGACTGCAAAGTTAATGATTAATAAACTACCCGAAGTTAATGTTTCAATAATTACTGCTGTTTCAGGAGTCAGTGATAATGCTGGGCAGGGTGGAACTGTAGGTTTTGTATCTCAAAATGAAGATAGAACCACAACACAACGCGTTCCGATGCTCCAGGTTGCGGATATTGCTGGGCTACCAAAAGGGCAATCGTTCTGTTTAATGGATGGCAATCAGTTATATAAATTAAGGGCTCCAATGCCATCTAAAAAAGATCACGAATCATTACCTTCGAGTATTTTTGATGTGGCAGTCAAAATGGAAGAAGCTTATAAATCTGACATAGAGTGGGGGTCACTTCGAGATGTCGCGTGAACGAGAAACAAGGCAGGCTAGCACAACTAATAATGTTATCGGTTTTCTATTCAATACAGTTTTTTTAATCATTGTAAGTTTGTTTCTCAGTATAGTTGTTGAATGGTTAGGATTGAGTTTCGGCTGGTGGGAATTTGGTTCAGAACACTCTTTGGATATGATAAAAAGAGAATTGAGCTATTCAAACGATAACTTAAGAAAAGAGTTCTATTATACAGATGGAGGTGGGTGGACTAGCAATATTTTACGCTATTACATGTTAGGCATGCATGCCCTATTTTATTGGTGTTCGCAAATTGCTAATTATGTTTTTGATAACCCTGAACTTATTGTTGTCTATATGGAATCTGGATACAACATATCTGTTGTCTTTGGATTACGAATTCTTCTTGTTGTTTATTCGATTCCTCTTTTTGTTATGGTATTTCTTTGGGCTTTTGTAGATGGCCTCACCGAAAGAGACTTACGCAGATTTGGCGCTGGTCGGGAAAGTTCGACAATTTTTGAAGCTTCACGAAGAATGCTCTTCCCGCTACTAATAATACCATTTCTTATTTATCTTTCATTTCCTACGTCTGTTAATCCAATGCTTATAATCGCACCCTCTGCGATTATTCAAGCATTTCTTTATAGAGTCCTTTTTTCTAAATATAAAAAATATCTTTAAACCGTCGATTTCAAAAATACGGTTTAAACTATTGAAACTCGCTCCAGTATGTTTTTATAACAAAACAAATTACGAGAGCGAGTACTAATCCAATGCGTCTAATCACTTTCATTTTATTTATTTTTTTCAGCAATGCTACTTACGCTCAGGATTTTGAGCGGGTCGAGCTGGCGAACTATTTGAGAGAACTGAACAAGATAGACCGTATTTACCAAAATGCAAAAATACATAGTGATACAAAAAAACTATACCGTTTCAAATATAAAAACTTTGAAAAGGATTTAGCGAAAATAAAAGAAGGTATTAAAGATTATCTTGAAGCTCCTAAAAGAGAGCCTAAAATCCTTACTAATAAAAATGAGCCTGTTGGTGGAAAATATTAACTATGTCTACTGCTGAGCAAATCGCAGCTTTCTTAGCCGGTTCCGGCATTTCTATGTCGGATCTAAAGATTCTTTTCGCATCGATTTTGATGTCGTTAACTTTCATTTTCGTAATGATCATGATGAGAGGTAATCATCGAAGTTGGTCGGGAGGATACATTGACCTAGCAGAGTACGCAAGTAGAACTATTGGGTTGGTGTTCATATTGTTAATCATTACTTACTTAGTTAACTAAAGAGAAAGGAAAAAATATGAAGAAAATTACTAAACTACACACCTGGATTAAAGCTGCTGTGGCGACAATGGTTATATCCTTGTCTTCAATAGTATCTGCTGAAATGCCCGTAGTCGAAGCAAATTCCGATGGCGTTGGTGCAACGGGTGGATTATGGGCATTCTTAACCGGATGGTTTAAAGACATTATGGTTTGGATACCGTTAGGTTTAATGAGTGTTGCTACTATTTGGGTTGCGTGGTCCTTACTGCAAAAAGTCCTCAATGAGCGCCAACAAGAAAAGCCAAACTGGGGTAGCGTGTTAAGTCACGCCGCTGGTTGTGTTCTTTTGCTGGTTGTTACCGTATTCTTAGGTAACGCGACTATTAATGTTTGGGCATAGTTACGCTTCTTATGAAAGAGCCTAATTTCATACCGGATAGGCTTAATGAACAACCCCCTGTAATGAGGGGGTGTTCTTGGCCTGAGCTTCACTCTATTATTCGAAATAGCTTTGCTATTGCTTTTCCAATTGCTCTATCTCTTGCTGTTTGGTGGGATAATTATTCTACGATGTTAGGTTCGATTCCGGTATTCGCTGGAATTTCTTTTTGGCTTTTAACTGGACAATTAGCAAAGAAAAAAAATGGTAGGCCAGTAGGATATTTTACCATTCTAGCAAACCTAAAAAAGCAACGAAGAGGGTTTGGGAAGTTTTATATCGAATATGATGGTTACTGGAAAATTACAAAGGATTAAAGATGAATACATTTTCATATTCAAATCTACTAAAAGGTGTTGGGTATACTAATATCTTTCTTTTTATCATAGTTATTATGCTTGTTGGGTTAGCAATATTACAAAACCGTTCAATTGATTTGGCTAGAAAGGAGCTTACTATTCGTTTTGAGTCAGACTTAAGGTCTGGCACTGTTAGAAAAGCTTGGGAAATACCAAATGTTTTCGTCTATGGTTTTGCTTTAACTATTGTTCAGAAAATAAATAACTGGCAAAAAGATGGTGGTGACGATTATCAAGCAAATCTTAATATGTTACAAAATTACATCACGCCTCATTGTCGGGAGTTCTTAAGTAAAGATATCAAGAAAAAGAATAGTACAGGCCAGTTACGTAATAGACTAAGAATCATTCAAGAAATGTCTGGTGTAGGGTTCCATGAAGACAATAGCGTAAGAATGGTTAAACGAGGTGAGTGGAATGTTGACTTAAGCCTCAATCTTAAAGAATTTATCAATAATAAGGTAGTTAAGCATAGAGATGTTTTTTGGCCTGTGAGAATAGTAGAGTTCAATATTGACCCAGAAAAAAACAGACAGGGCTTAGCGCTAGATTGTTATTATAAAAAGCCACAAATTCTAAAAGACCATAGGCTAGAAGAAAGATATACTGAGGTACCTGAATCATGAAATATTCACCATCAATCCTACTTTTTATAGTGCTCTTATTTTCCTCAAACACATATTCTAAAACAGGTGGAAAAATTGATGATGTTTACTATTCTGCAAAACCAGTTAGCATGATTGCATCAGTTAAAAAAGATTCATACATTTATTTTCCGAACCCTGTTAGATTAAAAGACGACTTTCTTAATTATGCTGAAGTTGTGGTTACTAATGACGTAGTAGTTTTTAATGCAATAAGAGAGTTTGATTCAAGAAAGTTTGTTTTTCAGGATCTGAAGACAGAAAAAATCTATATATTCAACATATCTGCTAACACATCGAGTGACCCAAGACATGTAAGATTGCTTTTACCAGATACTAATGAAGATGGTGAGCGTAGTGTTAAATCAAAAGGGAATGCATATGTATCACTCACTCAACATGCATCAATGAGTCTGTACTACCCTCTACGCTATGCTCCTGTATCTAAAAGTATTCGTGAAGTCAGGGTTAAAGAAGGTAATGCGAATTACTTTATTTCGTTTAATGGAATCGCAAACCCGATTAAAGCATGGAAAGGATTTGGGTATTTCGTAACCGCAGTAAAGATCACGAATTTGGAGTCAAAGAAAATTGAAATAGACCCACGAATACATTTTCGAGGAGATTGGGTGTTTCTTACTCCTCAGCACAGTTGGCTAGCTTCACATGCAGATAGACAGAAAAATATTACAACTGTATATGTTATTTCAAAGAGGCCATTTTGGGAGTCGTTATTATGAATAGCAATAAACTTATTTATGGAGGGGTAGGGTTAGCAATTGTTTTTTTAATGATACTTTACTTCTCTACTGATGATGCAGGTAATAGTGCATATAAAGTTGAACAGCGACCAGTCTCTACTAGAATTGAGCCGGTGAAAAGTCTACAAGGTGACACAACAGCCGATAGCTACGCTTCTTTGCAGGAAACCATTAATAAAGGCATTGAAGAGAACAATAAAATTGAAAAAACAAATAAATCTCTCCAAAGACAAATTAAGCAAATGAAGGTGCAAATGGAGCAATTGGCTAAACGTCAATCTTTAATTGACGGAGAGAATATTTCAAAAGGTAAAAATATAGACTTCAATCCACCGCTCGAGAAAGATTTGTCAAAAAACAATGTCGATTCAGAAAAGCAAAAACTGATTGAAAAGACGAACCAATATGTCCCAAAGAAAAATAAGTTTCATCCTAATAAAGATGATAACGGCTTTCAACTAGACCAAAAGTTTGATTTTGGTAAAGGTCTAGGTCTATCAAAATTTGGAAATAGTAACAGACAACCTCAAAACGCCACTAGAGAATACAAAAAGAATGACCCTAATGCCGGTTGGATTATGCCTATAGAAACTGCACCTATATTAAAGGCTCAATCACATACGGCAAAAAATACTACAACAAACCCAAATAGTAACAAAGAGAATCTAAAGGTCTACCCATCAATGACAATCGCAGATAATTCGGTTATTTATGATGCTAAAGCTCTTACCTATCTCGTTGGAAGAATACCCGTGGGTGGAAGAGTTGCCGACCCATATCCAGTTAAGATTATAGTTGGAAGTGAAATATTGATCGCTAACGGACATAACTTGCCTGGAATCGAAGGGATGATCTTTTCAGGGTATGCGACAGGTGATATGAATTTAAAATGTGTTAGAGCGGAAATGAACTCGTACACTTTTGTTTTTGAAGATGGTCGAAAAGTCTCTTACAGAGAAAAGCCTCAAGCGAAAGGAGGAAAAGAACCACTAGCATATTTATCAGATACATTTGGTTTACCATGTGTTGTCGGTGAGTTTGTTTCAAATGTTGCGGAGTTTCTTACTATACAATCTGGTCTATCTGCTCTTTCTGCTGCTGGCGAGGCATATGCCGCTGCTCAAACAACAACGAGTACAACTAGCTTGGGTGGTGGTACATCTGCTGTAACAGGTGACCAAGGCAAGTATGTAATGGGAAAAGTAGAGACAGGTGCAACTGAAGATATTCGCAAATGGTTTTTAGATCGGCAATCTAATAGTGTGGATGCCGTTGTTGTAAAGTCTGGTTCAGAGGTATCGATACATGTGAACCGAGATATTCAACTAGACTATGATGAGGCCGCTAGAAAAATTGATTATCATTTTAGTTTGGTTGATTCAGATAGCCTTGATTAAATTAGGAGAGAAAAATGTTATCCAAAATGACTAGTCTACCGACCATGATTATACTTCTTTTGATAGTTTCTGGTTGTGCAACAAAAATGAGTGATTTTGCTGACGAAAATGGCCAAACAATGAAGGATATTTATGATGGTACTTTCAATGAGCAAATATCAAATAAAGACAGCACAAAACACCAAAACAACCAGCGTATCATTCGAGAGGGCGTTGTTGATTTAAGAGGCTATACGCGAGATTCAAATAATGAAACTAACATCCTATTCAAGCGAATATCGAATCCTATATTAGTTGGTTACGTTTATCCTCATTTAACCAAAGATGGGATTCCAATACCGGCTTACAGTATTCCTTTTAGAATGTCACCCAAGGATTATTTTGCAATGCCCGGTGAGGAACAAGGATTTGAATAGTCTTATAGTTGGTTTACTGAATTTTCAACCTTAAAATATTTTTGTTGCATGTTAGCCCTAGTCCCCAACTAGGGCTTTTTTTTGAATTCAAGAAAGCGTCGAATGCAAAAGTACGGTTTAACATTGCGGTTGTAGAGTGTAATAGGG
Organism: Aliikangiella maris; assembly: GCF_040719265.1. Lineage (NCBI taxonomy): Bacteria > Pseudomonadati > Pseudomonadota > Gammaproteobacteria > Oceanospirillales > Pleioneaceae > Aliikangiella > Aliikangiella maris. The sequence continues at coordinate 18,292 of NZ_JBFDAH010000030.1, forward strand.
ATATTGTGTATCTTAATTATATAGGAACTACTCCAATCTAAATACTACGGTGAATTGCGATGCTAAAGTTTTTTGACAGCCAGTCAAGTGTCAAAGCAAAGGATAAAAGAGCACTTTATAAGGGTGGAAAATCTGTCTATGAATTTTTGCCCTGGGTTGATTACGAACCTAAAAGTAAATTATGGTTACTTGAAGATGGTCATTCTGTTTGTACTATGATTGATATTCAACCAAAGGCATGTGAAGCAAGGCCCGAACAGTATCTAAAAGAAATCGATGATTCAATAAACACATGTATTAGTGCAATTCCTCAAACTGATCCCCCTTTTATTGTTCAATTTTTTGTTTACAACGAGGAGTCACTTAGAGAATTGAGAACTCGTATTTATAACCATATACCAAAAGAGCACAGGGATACCGTTCTAACACAAGATTTCATAAATAAGTTTTCAGAGCATCTTGACTTAGTATCAAAAAATACTGGTGTTTTTCATGACTCAGATATTACCGATTCTTTATGGTTTGCCAAAACATACAACGTAAAGGCCTGCATTTATCGAAAACTAGATTCTTTGGAAGAACTTGAAGAAGGTGTTTCGGCAACAGATGAGCTTTTAGAAGTGTCAGAAACCCTTATAAAAAGCTTAAATGGTATTGGTGTAAAATCTAAACGAGTAGGGCAGCAGGAATTATACGAATGGCTTTTTCCATTTTTTAATGACCTTAGCGAATTTGATGGTTCTGTTGATAAATTATTAGAAGAACACCCTTATCCTGGGGACGAAAACCTACCGTTTGGCACTGACTTAGTTAAACTATTATTTTTGGATGAGCCTAGGTCAAATGTTGAGCAAGGTACTTGGTCTTTCGGGAAAACTTTAAGTAAGGCATATACTGTTAATGCATACCGCAAAATACCAAAAATTGGTCATTTGTCGGCAGAGAGACGTCACTCTGAAAAATACTATGCAGTATTCGATAAGTTTCCTAGTGGAACAATGACTAACATTACCGTTGTTATTCAACAGTCTTCAGCAACAAAATTCTATATAAATGATATTAAAAACTCTTCAAAAGGTGATAGTGCCGAAGCAAGAAAGGCTAAGAAACAAGCTGATGCCGCATTGGACCACATAGAAGAAAATGATTTTTTATATCCAGTAGTAACGACTGTTTATATGCGAGGTAACACTATTGAAGAATTGAACAAAAACATTCGAACAGTTAAATCACTACTAATGAATAATGATATTCATCTTATAGAATCACGAGATGACCTTATACCATTAAATTCGTTTTGTACTCAATTGCCATTCTGTTATGACTTTAAGAATGATACGAAAGACATTCGATCACGCTTACTTTTCATTTCACAAATATCAAAACTTTTGCCGTTATATGGACGTTCGAGAGGGACCGGTAATCCAGGTTTGGTATTTTTTAATCGTGGTGCTGAAGACTTTTCTTTTGATATTTTAAAAGACAGGTCAAGTAATGCCTTTGGTGGAATTTTAGGTCCACCAGGTTCGGGAAAATCTGCTCTTCTTTGTTTTATGATCTGGATGTGGGCGGCTATATATAGGCCTCGCTTTTTCATTCTTGAAAAAGGTGACAGCTTCAAATTGTTAGGTCAATTTTTCTTGAAAATGGGGCTTAGTGTTAATCGTTGCACACTAAAACCAGGTGCTAAAGTATCCTTACCTCCATTCGCCAATGCAATAAGAATGGTTGAAGAGGAAGAGGGAGATTTCGGCTGTGTAAACACGAAAATTTCTGAATCTCAATTGGACAACGAAAATTATACAGAAGCATATAAAGATGATGAAAATATCGATGAAAAACGCGATTGGCTAGGAGAAATGGAGCTGTTAGCCAGGGTAATGATAACATCTGGCGAAAAGCGAGAAGAGTATGATTTACGCACTGAGCACAAGGTTGCTATACGACAAGCAATAAAAAATGCAGCTATAACTAGAATAGCCGAAATAAAAGCAGATCCAAATCTTGAGGAAAATGAGAAGCTTGTTCGACCAGTACATGTAGTAAAGGAGTTATATAAGTTATCTGATGAGGCCCCAGATAGCAGCGCTGAAAAAGACAAATTAAGGGCAATGGCTAAATCTATGTCTCGTTACATGGATGGCTTTGAAAACTACCTTTTTAATCGAGGTGGGGAATCCATGCCAGAAGTTGATGTAACCATAATGGACTTTGGTTTACTCGCTAACGAGGGTTATGAGGGGCAACTTGCATTAACCTTTATGACTCAAATGCAAGAAATTTGTTCGATTGCTGAGAGAGACCAATATTCGGGTAGACCAATCATTGTGATTGGAGATGAAGCGCATCTATTTTTGAAAAATGCACTCTTAGCTCCTTATATGGTAAAGATTTGCAAAATGTTTCGTAAGTTGAATACTTGGCCTTGGTTAGCTACTCAAAACCTTGCTGACTGGGCAGATGAATCAAAAAAAATGCTCACTATGTTTGAATGGTTCATCGCAATGGACTGCCCAAAAGAAGAAGTAGAACAAGTTTCAAAGTTTAGAGATTTGGACGATAACCAAAAACAATTAATGATGAGCTGTCATAAGATGAGAGGCTTGTATACAGAAGGTGTTGTCTTGAGCAAGTCTATGCCTCCCGCTTTGTTTAGAAATGTGCCTCCGAGTTTCGCTCTTTCGGTCGCTATGACCGACCCCGATGAAAAAACTGTGCGCCGTAAAATAATGGAAAAATATTCTGTCGATGAGTTGGGCGCAGTAGAAATTATTGCTAAACAAATTAGCACCAAGAGGACTGCACTGTGAAAATATATTTAATAATTTTATTGATTTTTTCTAAAAACTTGCTGGCTGTTGAGCCAGATAAAATGATAGTTGTCGTAAATGATGAGCAAAAATCTCAACTAACAGGGGTAGTGGATGTTTCTAATTACCTTAATAAAAAAAATGCTGATTTCAAGATATATTCTCTCGATGATGTAAATAATTTTGAGAGAAAACAGTCAGAAGGCTTACCGGCAGATGAAGAAAAAGCAAAAGAAATAATTAAAAAAAAATATGACAAATTAGGAGAGAAAAACCTTCAACAGATGATTATGAAAGCGTATGCAGCAAAGATACTAACCTTGCGTTTTCAATTAGAAAAATATCCAGCCATTATATTCGATGACTCTGTTGTCGTTTATGGAGAATTTAATTTAAACAATGCGTTAAATGCGTACCTGGAAATGGAGGAAAACCAATGAAGCTAGTTATAATGATACTTATTTCCTTCCTTTCTCTTTCAGCAGTTGCAGAGCCAGGCGACGTAACTATTGAAGACTTGTTTGTAGATCCCATTACCGCTAATAGCTCTTGTATTGATTATTGTTTTGAGGGGGTTTGCTTTTGGTTAAAATGTAAAGCGTTCCCACCTAGTTGTAGCATTAAAACCAGTCTTCGAGTTAGCCATAGAAACCCTGACTTAATTGTTTCTTCATATCCAAAGTTAGGCGCTAACCCCTGGAAAGAGTTTAGAGAACTTTTTCAGGGCCTTCAGGAGGATATTGGGCAACAAGTTATCAATTGGCTTGGAAGCGGGCCAGAACAGATTGTTGGTGGAGGAGAAGGTGTCTCAACCCCCAGTCAGGGTGGAGGAGGTGACCAAACAATATCAACTACATTTAGAGAAGTTGATGCGGTTGGTTATTTCTATGACTTTGTTGATATCAGTGATGAGCTGTATTGTGGGAATAATACGACTAGTTTTGTTCCACATTACTCAAGCGCATTTGATGGTTTTTTATGGCGAACCGGCGTGACAGATTTTTTGTACACGCCATTTATTTTTACTGATGTTATTGGAATTCCTTATCTACAAGAGTGGGGAAGTATCTATTGGCGAACAGGTTTTGTTAAGCAGCTTAATCCTGCTAAAGCTAATGCTTTACTTTCAATGAGAGCTGTTCACGTAGCGAGCCGTAGCACAGAACCAAGAATATACTTTTCTGCTACTGGTACTCCCAGTTCTGGTCAACGGTTTTTTAAAATACCTGCACCTCTCGAAGTTGACAGCGATGAAACTGTTTGGCAAATGATTCATCCTAAAAAGGAAGATAGCTGCCTTGTATTTGATCGTGTGGCTGATAATGAAGATGTCAACAATGACACCTGGTCAGAGGGTAGATGGTCAGACAATCAATCAGATTCAGTTTATAACGTATGGCGGCCCTACGAATGCTGTAAGAAGAAAGGCCAATCTTATCTGTTTTCAATTCAAGTACAAGTCTGTATTTAAAGGTGTTCCCAATGTATAAGTATTTAAAGATATTTTTATTAAGCGTATTGTTTATTTCGAGCGCGACTTTTGTTGAACCGGTATCAACAGCAACTTCGCCAACAGGTGATTCAATGTTTTACTATCGCCTTGGTGGAGGTCGGGTTTTTCGAGCTGTTCCTCGATGGGAGGTTACAACGATCAATCTCAGTCTAAGAGGTACGCTAACCGGATTGACTTGTGGAGGCTTTGACCCAAAAGTAACTATTGCAAACACTATGAATAGGGTAAAAGATGGGTTAGAAGATATGTACGCGCAAATGGAAGCGGCTGCATCTGCAGCCGTTGCTAATTTGCCAGGCTACATTTTAAGTAAGATAAACCCTAACTTATATGATCTCTTTATGAATTCTATTGCACAGGCTGAGACAAGATTTTCCTTAGCTACCAAATCATGTGAAAAAATTGAAGCAGAAATTAGAAATGGTGGAGACCCTTTTGAGGAGTTCATGACTGTTTCTATTGGTGATACATGGAAGGCGGGGGTTGGGACAAATGGAGTAGATATTGTTGACCTTGAAGAGCAAGCTGAAAGTGAAGCTAGAAATAACGGACTGGCACATCCGTGTCACGGCAGAGCGGGTGGATTAAACCAACCAAACTTTGAAGTTTTGGGTGATGTTTCAGAAGTCGGCTACAACCGTTTGCTAAATCGGTCAGCTTGCTTGACATCTAACATAACCGTTACTCCTTCTGTTCCTCCATTGGTTCAAAAGTTTAACAGTCCTGGTGCAGTCAGAACATGGGTAAATCAAGTTGTTGGAGAGGTTAGTGTTGATGTTAGTGTTAATGGAGACCCAAGCTCAACACCAGGAGCAGGTTTATTACCAAAAATAAATTCTCGGAAAGACGAAGTATATGCAAAACTTGAAGACCTCTATGAAGGAAGTTCAGACCTAACATTGGCGAACCTAAAAGAAGTTTCAGCGCCAGGAGTATTAATCACCGCTCAGGTTATCGAGGGAATGCGTACTCTTTCGCCTCAAGATGCACAAATTTTCATGGCTCGAATAGCTGACGAAGTCGGTGTTGCTGACACTATTGATTCAGCGTTGCTCGTTAGAAGAACTTTGGCTACTGGCCAAAGGGAAACTGAGTTTTTTGCTAATAATTCGGTTCAAAAACACTCAAATAAAGCAATTTCAGAAATTGACAAGGAAATTGATTTAGTCATGAAGGAAAACGAAGTTAGAAAGAAATTGCTGGGTGAGTCTGTTCCTCTTTTGTTAAATATGGTTAGAGCAAAAGAAACCACAAGTCTGCTTGAGGTGCCAGTTCATCCTCAATCTGAAAGAAAACTAAGAGATGGTAGCGTTAAAAATTAAAGGATAACTATGTTCAAAAATCTTTGTAAATTTGTTGCCAAAAACCGCTATACATTTGCATTTTCATTGCTATTGATTGTGTTTTCTCTTTATAGCTTTTATTACAGCATTCGAACTGGTGACTTATTTATAATTTCTGATAGCCCATTCTTACAGTGGGCACTCCGAACCGTTCGATTTCTAATATATATAGGTTTGGCTACCTGGATTAACTTTAAAATGGAAAATCCCAAAAAGTCTTACCTAATAAAATTGCTAGTTATTGCTGTACTAGTTTACGAACTCTTAATAGTATTTAACTTGCCAAAATATTTGGCTGAACAGGTTGGGTTCTAGTTATGTATGTAGACAGTTTTTTAGAAATATATACAACTCTTTTTGGCTGGTTATTCTATAACAATCTCTGGAATGTATTGAAAGACTCAGGTTTATTGTTACTTCCTTTCATCGGTATGGTTCTCGACCATATGGTTGAATATAAACGGGGCGTTGAAGCTGGCGATTCTGAAGAGCTCGCGCAGAAAGGATTGGCGGTCGATTTACTGATGGCTTTGGGAGTCATTATGTTGTGTGGCGTTCCATTTATGAATTTTCAAGCGACTGAGTTGGTTTTTATTCCTCCCGCTATGAATTCATCTGCTGAAGAAAGTTCTTATGATATTAACTCCGCTAATTCAACTTCAACTTATGGTCAAGGCCAGGCCTTTGGTAATTATCCGCTTGATGTAAGGGTTCCTGTTGTTTGGTGGGCAGTGCATAATATTTCAACAGGGTTGACTCATTCTGTAATGGCGGGATTGCCCTCAACGCTTGACCTACGTAGATACACCGAAATGTTAAAGGAGGTTTCTATTAAAGACCCAGAATTGCAAAAGGAACTTGGCGATTTTAAAAGAGATTGTTATACGAAAGCACTTAGTAAATATAATGAAGAGAAGCCCAATAAAACCGGTCCTTATGTTGACCAAATTGAGACAATTTTTGATGAAGAAGGAATTGAAGACCCATATTGGATGGGATCGCATGTTTTTTTAACTATACCGGGTTATTATAATTCATTACGTTCTGAGACAGTCATTGATGGTTTTCCTTTCAATCCTGTTAGAGATGTAGAGTGGGACCCATTAGACCCGAATTTGCCTGAAAATGGCCGTCCTTGGTGTGACCACTGGTGGGCTGATTCAAATATCGGGTTAAGAGATCGTGTAATAGACCAAATTTCATTCATAGAAAATCTCAGTGCGACAGTTGAGTCAGCTCTCAATTTTTCTACTCGTCAAGACTTGCTAGTAAAGGTCGCTCTCTATCAGTCTCCTATCACCTACGCGCCACGAGGTTACGATTTCGCATACGCGAATACAGGTTACGGGAACGATGGTTTTTTGGGGGGGGCACAGAATGTAGCTAAGCAAACTGTATCTAGCTTAGCTTCATTTTATGAAAGGGTTGGTAATTCTGTTAATGTCACCATGACATTGAATGCTGCTCCGATATTCCAAGCTTTATTAATGATGGTTACGATCATATTTATTCCATTCGTATTGTTTTTATCGAGATATAGTTTGTCATCAGTCTTGGCAATAGCTTGGGCTCTTTTTAGCTTCAGATTCTTGACTGCATGTTGGATGTTTGCATGGTGGATTGACCAAAACACCATAGCTGCCTTATATCCTGACACCGGTTCATTAACAAAAATACCAGTTGTAGTTAATATTGATGTCAATACCAACGAAATGCTACTGTATTTACTCAACAGCTTATATATAGCGATACCAATACTATTTACGGTAATATCTGGCTGGGCTGGATACAACGTAATTAGGGGAATGAGTTCAGGTACGCTTATGGGTGGCATGTCAAGTGCAGGTCAAAAGATGGCAAATAAAGGTATGAACGCAGCTAAAAATGCTGCTATAAAAAAATAGAGGTAACTTGTGAACATAAAATTATTCGAACTTCCGAAAGGTGATGTAATCTGTTCAACAATTGAGGAGGCCGAGTTGGAACTGGCTTCTTTATTTCAACCTGTTCGAGTTGAACTTGTTGACTGCAATGAAAAAACAATATTTGTTTTCGACCCCAAAAAAGAAAGCTTCAAAGATGCTTTATTCAGAACAAAAAAGAGAATATTTGAGAATAGAAATAAACAGCTTCCTACATACACACGGTCAAACAAGCCACATTAGTTTACCAAAAAATTGCCGTATATCTTATACGGCATATTTATCTTGATTCTAGATAAAAAACCGTAATTTATAAAATTACAGTTTAATCTGGCTCGTAACATATTTATGTGTTTTCATGGGTTTAACTAACAACTCAAGCCGAGTGTCTAATGCCAGATAGCAAGCTTATATGGGAGGGTAGGCCTTCTCAAATAATTAACTTCTTTCCATTTCTAAAAACGATTGTTTCAATTGCTTTGGTTCTTTATTGTGCACCAATAGCCAAGCAGTATATACCTGCCGAGTTTATAAAGTATCTTTCCACAAAAAACATATTGATAGTATGTGGAATAATGTTGCTATATCCACTCTGGAAATACATGACAGTTAAATACCATAAATATACCGTTAATTCGGATGCAATCTTTATTACTACCGGTGTTTTATCTTCGCAGTGCGACCCTTGCGATATGTATAAAGTTAAAGATGAAACAGTCCACAAACCAATCTATTTGCGTATTTTCGGTCTTGGTAATATCGAATTAATAACGTCAGACCACAGTACTCCACTGCTGCGTATTCGGGCTATAAAAAAGTCTGATTGGCTTCTTGGTCTAATTAGAGCAGCTAAAATAAAAGCTCGCAAAGAACATGGAGTACGAGAGTTTGATTGAAAATAAAAGGGTTAGAAAAACGAAAGGTTATTTCAAATTGTTTTTAAGTTTCTTTGTATTAACTGTAGGTTTTTTTCTATTCTACTTGTGTGAAAAATACGGGCTTTTAACCCTAATTCCCGGTGCTATTCTTGGTGGAATTGGTTTGTATACAGCTTGGTACAATATTCCATTGGCAGAGCTGGATACAAAGTCAAAAGCGGTTTCAAATAGTAAAAAAATTGAATGTATTGTTGAAGAAAAAAAGGACTAGTTTTTAAATATTTGATGAACAGGTTCTAAATTAATTTCAGCGGATAAAAAATGGAACGACATATAACAGTAGAAGGAACAAAGGCTACTCTTCATCCTTGGCAATTTGACCAAGAAAAACGAAAAATATCACATGAATCTAGCTTAACGCTTATTAAGAGTGCAATCCAAAATGGTTATGCAGACCAAGATTCATTGCTGGAAACACTCAATTATCTATGGCGTAAAAATGGAATAATGATAATGTTTTGCCAAAATAAAATTGAATTAGAGTTAGCTTTAGTTGAAATGATGACATTTCTCGTTTTGCTCAATAAAAATACACCAATTTAACTCATTAATCAATTTCATATTTAGAAATAATGTGCTGATTGAAAGGTTTCTGGATATATAAGCGAAATACACAGCCCTTTTACCAGTCATCAAAAAATTGGTAAGGCTGGCCGTTACAGTTCTGTTTATGCTCGAATCGGAGAGATCATTTTCGAGCATATGAAGACCTTTAAGCCGCCAATCAAACAGTTACGGATTAAAGTTGAGTTCGTTTGGATGATTGATCAATATTTGGCTTAAACTTAAATAGATTGTGTTTCTGAATGACTGGAAAAATGATAAACGAAAAACTTAAGAGTCGTTGGCGAAAGCAGGCCCAAAAGGCAATTCTTGATTTACTTGAAAGCCCTTTAGAAACAGATTTTGACAGTTTAATATTTGGTGACCAGATGGATAATGTCTTAGAAAATTTGAATGTGGGCTTTCCTAATATTGAAGAAAAGCCACTACAAAAATTAAGAGCAGCAAGATTAAAAATGATGGGTTATCAATTTGACCCTGAATCTCAGGTTTGGGTTGCTAATTCTCGCGGTAGGGGGTGCCTATGGTGAAAGGTGAGGCGGTATGTATTGCCCAGTGAAATGTTCCACATTGATAGCGATGCCCATAAGGTACTTATGCACACTAAGACCTTTGTGATTACATGAAATATCAATAGAGTTCAAAAAAATTTTAAAAGATAGAATTTATTTGGCTACTAATGGCGGCGAAGAAAAAATGAATAAGTTGTTAGATGATATACACGATTCAATTCTTCTTGCTAGTTCTGAAAAACTACCTGCCTTCTATTATGAAGGCGCCAGGATGCATTCCAAATGAGTGTATTTATTCTGTGTTGGGAAACAGCAATAAAAGTTGAATGGAAATTCAAAGGTCGATATATAGGGCTTTTCAGCATGAAAATTTGATTATCTCATACAATAGGTTTAAACTTTATTTTCTTAGTTCTCCTGTACTATAAAAACAGGAACATAGTTTACCGGCTCTTAAAGTCGGAATCTAACAGCCCACTCGTCGATTACCAAACGTAAATCATTGATTCCGCTTGGTGCTTTAACGTTTAATCCTGCTTCAAAATCTAAATCTCTCATCGTATCCAATAGATTTAATGTTTTAAAGACAGTTCAGAAAAGCGCATAGTCTGATTTAGGTATAATCCTTGACCAAATATATATCATTTTGAAAATCTATCAAGATGCCCTCAATGCCGTTTAGGTTTTCAGATTTGCAAAAAAACTTTGCGGTTTGTTATAATTAACCAATTGATTATTGTTGGTTTATGTAATGGGCTTTAAGAGATCGGATTATCCGAAGAACATATTTAACACATGGTTAGAATACAGAGATCAGCAACATGGCGAAACAGAAAGCTATTTAATCGAAATAATAAATGAAAAACTCGATAAAAAATTTAATAAAACAACTTTTTATCGCTGGAAAAAACAAGAGATTGCTTTATCTGATAATGTTGTTGAACAGTTTATTTATCCCGATTTGATTGATATGTTGAAATGGTTTTTCAACGAAAATGGAATAAATATAAAAGATAATGATATTAAAAAGTTAGCAGATAAATTTAAGCCTCAAATTAAACTTAACTATTTTAATTGAAAAAAATACAATACAGATATATACACTGCCACATAGGTAGCATAGATATAAAAACCCTTTGTTTTTAAGGGTTTTTATATCTAAAATCCCTTGATTTCTTCTCTCTATCCTTTTCCTAAGCGCTGTGAACTTAACAACAGGAATTAGTCAGTTGAATTATGCCCACAAGAAGATGGATAACTCGCCGCTTTTGGTGGCTCTGAGTTACCCACAATGTGGACAAATTCAACAGTGGTTTCCTATCAAACAACTTTATTTCTTTTTTGTGATATAAGAAATATTAATCCGATGAGCTGTTTATATTCATTGTGCTTTATAGTGATATTGCGTTATTGCATAAATGCGTTTTTGTGTTATAGTGATATTTCGATATAGGCTATTTACCAACAAGGGGTTATTATGTCAGAAATTGCAGATAGCATCATCAAAGAGTATCAAAGTGAGCTTGATGAAAAATTGGAAGATGATAAACATAAAATACAAGTAAGCCAGGCGATAAGTTTAGGTGGTTCTTTGTGGCGTTATTTTTCCTATTTTGTCCATGCGTTCTTTATCAACGTTGTTGTTGTAGCAACGATATATCTGGCGGTAATAGATGTTGCTACGATTGAATTGATTAAAGCGAGTAGCGCAGAAGAATTATTGCAGACTATATCGTTTTTTTTTACTGTAGTTGGTTATTTACAGTTTCTTTTAGCAGTTATTATGGGGATGTTTTTTTATAGACGGTTCTATATTGATAAGCGACAAGAGAGAATTGACCAAGATAATTATGATACCTATTTAACTGCAAAAATTGTCTCTCTAGCAGAGGAAGTTTTGAAGCGTCACGAAATAAATAAAGAGGGCTTATCGTAATGGATATACCACTTATTAATGTTGCTGATTTAACAAAACTAGTTGAATCAGGTAAAAAAATTCATGCATCTGCGGTTGCAATAGATGGTGTTGTTGATGGCTATTTTTTAGATGTCGAAATTGATAGTAAAGATAAAAAGCTTGTAAAAATTGGAGGTCAAAACAAAAGGCTTTCAACTTATCTAAGCGACAAACCGCGTCTTTTTAAGCGGGCAGATGCATTAATTAAAGAAGCAAAAAAAATCGGATTAACTTCGGTTACTTTTAATTTGGATTAGAAAAACTAAGGTGGAATTTCCTATATGGTCATATCTCATAGTACTTGTAGACCTGCGATTAACAAATAGGCTACTATATGGGAAACTAAGTTTCCTATATTAAAATATGACAAAAGAATTAGAATTTAAATGGGTGTGGAAGGCACCCAATTTAAGAAAAGTTAAGCAGGCTGATACGCTCTCTCCTGAAGAGTTCCTTGACTTAGTTATCAGGATTGATAATGAACGGGTAGATCCTTTGATAGCTCTCAGAAACCAATGTATGTTGCTTATGACATACTTTAGTTGTTTTAGAGCTATTGAAGTGAGCCAATGGAAAGTAAAAGAAGCCCTATCACCTGTTGGTAATATTTGCCAAATGACAAAATTAAGGAAAGATGCTACTAAGGGTAATTATCCAGCAATTGCACCTGTTGTGATTAAAGAACAAAGAGACTTTCTTAATAAGTGGTTTGCTGCACGAGTTAAATATAAAATTGGAATGTCTGATAATTCTAATGATGAATACCGTGGACTTGATCCAGAGAGCCACGTTTTTTTAAGTAAACATCATGGACGATGGAGGAATTTTTCTCTCACACGAAAAATCACAAAAGATAAGGAATATCATGTTGCTACAGCCGTTCAAAATTTATTAACAAAAATTTATAAAGGATATGGTTTTCCTAAAGCGTCATCGCATTCAGCTAGGCACTCGATGGGGCGTTTTGCTCAAGAGCTTTATGAAAAGAAAAGCGATCCAGATGCAAGACGGATTATACAAAATCTTTTGCATCATCGAACTGAAGAATCACAAAAGCATTATACAGAAATAAACTTCGAGCATATTCGAGAGTGTGCCAAAAAAATTATGCCAAAGCCTAAAAAAAGAGGCAGACCTAAAAAAACGGTTAATTAGAGTGGGTGGAAGTGAATGTTTTAAGCCTGTCTGTGCTGGTGGGTGCAGATATAAAATTAAGTGAGTAACAATCCAAGTTTAATATGCTGCGCATCTAACGCGGCATCCTTGCCTTGTAACTAAAAAAAGAAGTAGATATGACAAAAAAAGATTTAACAGCGGCAGAACGTAAGCGTCGAGAGCGAGAACGAATGAAAAGTGTCGGTTTAAATCGACGTGAGTTTTATGTGCATGATGATGATTTAGAAGAAGTGAAAATATTGGTTGAAAAAAAGAAAACAAAACACCTAAAAAAGCTTGATTTGTGACCGGTCACATTATATAATAAGGACAGTTAATTAAGAAACGGAAACAAACTATGGATACTAAAACTTTAAAAGAAAAATTTGAAAAAGTGGTCGATTTTTTAAAAGGTATTGGCTTCTAGCTCGGAAAAAAAAGAATTTCATTATGTTGAAGCAGTGAGGGACTTAACAGTATTTAAAGATATGCTACAAGCGCATGTTATCAAAGAAGGACCAAGTGTTTATGCATTTTTAAAGCAAGAGGGTAGTGATAGTTGCGAAGATGTTAAAGAGGTTCAGCAAGAAATGAATAATATAAAGCGTGTTGTTGTTGGTATTTGTTCAAACTATATCGCCGAAGGTTTTACCGATGATAATGCTATGAATTTTTTGAAAAAATGGAAGGGTATGAAGGGTGACAAAGCTTCTGAAGTTATGTCAAGAGAAAATTCTGTAATTTCTATATTAATTCGGCGTACTGCTGCTGAAGAAAATGGTTTGTATGTTACTTATGAACAAGTTGGAGAAAATTTCAATGTATAAGAATGTGGAAGTCAATGAAAATACAAAAAGGGTAATACTTGAATCGTTACCATTTTTTAAATTAAATTCTGATTTAATTAGTGGTTTAATGTATCAGCATTTATTTGAAAAATACCCAGAATATGTGGGTGTTTTTAATATGTCGAATCAAGAAAAAGGTACACAAAAACATAGTCTTGCTGCAAGTCTTGTTTTTTATGCCGAAAATTTTGATAACATTGATATTGTTATAGATAGACTTAGTAGAGCAATTCATTTTCATAGTGCTCATGGTATCGTTGAATCAGCTTATGAGCATATTGCAGAATCTTTGCTTTATGCAATTGGTCAAGTTTTCAAGCAGAATAATGAATCAATTTTGATTAGAGAATGGGGGAATGCTTTTTGGCGTCTAGCTAATAACATGATTGCTATAGAAAAAGCCTATTTTGATTTGAAGTCAAATCAGAATAATGGATGGGAAGGTTTTAAGCCAATGATTTTGTCATATCGTCAAAAATCTATTTATTCTAATAGTTGCATAATACGATTTTCAAATAAGGATGGTGCTCTGCTCCCGAATGTTTTGCCAGGGCAATTTGTTAACATTGTAATTCCACATTTAGTCGGTAGACGTCAATACAGACTAATTGATAATAATCCAAAATATTTCGAAATTCTCGTAAAAAAAGAAGGTATGTTTAGTAGGTCTTTATTTGATATTAATGAAGGAGGTGAGGTTTTAGTAAGTATGCCATCTGGTGGCTATGAGATTAGTTTTAATAAAAATATATTTATGTTCAGTCAAGGTATTGGTATTTCTCCGCACATTTCTTTAATACGTACGCTTATAAACAATAAAGCGGATGTTAATATGTTTCATATGTACGCATCGAAAGATGATGCAAATAACCCGTATTCTTTTTTTGTAAAAGAATTTTCAAAAATTAAAAATCTTAAAACATATTTATATTTCTCTCAAAATAATGCTGATAAAAATAAAAGGTATATAAACAAGGAATCTATTTCTAAATTGGAATTTACAGGTGATGATAGTTTTTTTATATGCGGAACACCTGACTTTTCTTATTCAGTTAAATCTTCATTGGTTTCACTAAATGTCAATGAAAATGATATTCATATTGAAAGTTTTGGGCCGTCTTTATTCAATTAAAAGTTCATTTAATTGTTTTTTATTGCACCTGATTTTTATCAGGTGTTTTATTTTATAAATAATACTTTAGTGAGGAAAAAAAATGGAAAAATTAGAAATTAGACAACTTAACCACGATGAATATTACAAAAATATTGACATGTCAGGTAAATGGGTGGTTGTATCTATTTTAAACGGATGTAAGCTTTCTGAAGCTTACCCGAGCAAGGAATTGGCTGAAATTGTAGAGAAAAACCTAAATAAAATAATAGAAAATATAGTTTTTCTCCTAAAAATTGCAAATGTTAAATCTTTCTCAAATAATGAAATAAAAAGAGCCCTCAGTGGGTGTTTATTTGAAGATTATTATATTAAATCCTGTGTTAAATTTGTTAATGCAGGTGTTTTATCTAAAGATGATTTGAAGTGATTAATGGTGTTATTTAAAATAAAAAGGAATTAATTGATTTTATTTTTTTTAAACAGTTTAGAATTTTCTATTTTGTAATAACGTCCAACGTTATTTACTCCGTACTTGAATATTTATAGCGACCATACTTCTCTGTTTAAAATAATCTACTGTTCGTAAACCATCCCGCTTAACACCCGTTCTCTCAGCTTTTAAAGCTGAGAGCTGCGGCTTACGTGATGCAGTAGATTATTTTAAACAGCTCCGTTTTTTGTTCGCAAATTCAAATACGGAGTAAATAACATGAACTTAAACTTTGACAAAATAGAAAATTCTGAACTTTTAAATAACAGCAATAAAGAAACAATCAATCAAATTTGCCACATTTTTAAGTCAAAGAACGTTTCTAAAATAACAATAAATAAAAGTATTTTTGGACAACAAAGATTATCAATACAGATTGTTTTTACCAAACCAATTTTGATCGATAATTCACTTTCGTTAGAGTTCGAAGTTCTTTCGGAACTTTCATCACTTAAATTAAATAGAATAAGATTTAATGAAAATAATATAGAGCTAAATATTTAGCTCTATATTATTTATAATGCTAGTGAATATTCACCAACACTTCCCTTAGCTGACTTTACTGTCAGCTACTTGTCTTAGGGTGCTCTTACCCACCCCTCAGTCAAGTAAAATGACGGTTTCTACTCCTATCGTCGCAGACACTCCGTAATTTTACCTGACTGATTCCCTAGCGCCTGAGTGCCTCTGTCGCGGGGCATGTGAGCAGCGCTTTTAGCGCAAACACACAAACCCTTAACGCGAATTTTTAAAAGAAGAGTAGTAAGCTGAAAGGCATTGAGAATATGGTTAATTAAGAGATTATGATAGTATTTTTATTTTTTTGGGTGTTGTTTTGCTGGAAAATTCTTAAAGCGAATATATCTCAAGTAACAGCTTGCGGGGTAATGCGTTACTATGTATAATTACAATCAGTTGGTCGGGGGAATTCGACTATTAAAACCTCGTTAAACTCTAAACTGGAGAATATAAAATGACATTTAAAGTAGAAAAAATAGAAAACGGATATGCTGCATACTTTCCTTTTGATCTTAAAGATAGCTTTAAATCTGTTTTCAAAAGCGCTAAATGGAATCGTTATAGTAAACGCTGGGAAGTTGGTCCGCGTTCCAAAAAGAGACTTGATCAATGGATGGATGAAGCTAAAGAACTAGCTAAAGATATTGAAGTTACTGAGGCGTTGGAAATGACAGAAACAGAATTATTCAACTTGCGCTCAGAACTGGAAAAAATCAAGCGTTCATTAGCAATCGAAAAAGGTATTCAAAATAAATTGTCAGAGTCGATTTGGGTTTTGAGCGAAGCGAAAAATGAATTGGACTTACTTTCAAAAAAACTTAATGATGAGAAAGTTATAACACTGCAAAAACAAGCTCAAGCTAAAGAGCTTTTAGAAAAAGCCTGTAGAATAGAAAATATACTCGACGCTCAAAGAAATATGGCAAGATTAATACATAATGTTGGCCGTGTTGCTCGCGAACAGTATGACGAACAACTGGAAATTATTAAAAAAACAAAAGAAAATTTAGCAAGTATTGGCTTAAAATCAAAAGGAATTGATGTACTTTACGATATGAATTTTAATCGACCTGATCGTGATAAACCTGATGATGTTAAATTTCATCATCTAATTGAAATTACAGAGATAGAAGATGACGAAAGCAATTAAAATTACTATTAACGGGGTAGCATTTTTGCTACCCGAATCACATTCAAACTATGAATTCCCAACTTACATTATAGAGAATAAGGAAAAAATTATTGAATACATCAATCAATCAAAAAAAATAGTAAATGATTGGCAAAATGCAAAAATTAATTCGCTTCCAGATTTATCAATATTTAAAGAAAAAACAGGGATTATCGGATTTCCATTAAACGCGCATGATGTAGAATTATATATTCTTGATAGAGACATAGATGTTGTATTTGAGATGGATTTTTGATATGCAATTTATACCAACAAATGACGTTTTTTTTCACATAACAAATCTATTAGGGATTTATAGAAACAAAAAATTAATCGCGGAAATATTCTGTGATGCAGAAGTGAAAGTTTCGAACAGTAAAATAAAATCATGGCTGATTAAAACAGGAATTCCGAATGATAATTATAGAGAAATGCCTCGTGACGCGCTCGACAAATTTATAGAACAACTTTACAAAAGAGAATTGGTAATCGAGAATGGCAAAATCAAAAGCAATGTTAATGAAAAAATTACGAGATGATAGAAAAAAACAAGGATTAGTTGACTATAGAAAATGGGTAACGCAAGAAGAAGAACAAAAACTTGATAATTATCTCAAAAAACTACGCTCTAACACTTGAGTAGTAACGCGTTACCGCGTATAATTGTAATCTGTTGGTCGGGGAACCCGACTATTAAAACCTCGTTAAACTCTAAACTGGAGAAAATAAAATGTCAGAATTAAGTATAGATGCTCAGATTAAAATTATTCGTTCGCAAGCAGAAAAAACAATTCGCACAGAGGCGAAAAAAGTCGGGTTGTTATTTAAACGAACAAATTCAAAGTTAAACGGCGCTTATCTTTGGTGCTTCGAAGATCGAGAGAACGGAAGAATTGTTTTTGATTATTGTCAATTTTGGACAGCTTATGAGAGTGTTTGTTCTGGTTTCATAGCTAGTTACAATAAAGATTTAGGATGCTTTGAAGGTTAATAAAGATAAAACGCTCTACTCTATAATTTTCAAGGCGTTAAATTTTCAATTATTGAAACGAGGGAGCTTACGATTGAAGATCTAAACCCTTTTAATTAAGAGGGAGGCTATTAAAAACATAAAAAATAGAAAGTAAATTCGATAGCTGTCAAAGCTGCAACTTTGACAACTATCTAAACATAAACACCAATAGGAGCGCA
This sequence comes from Aliikangiella maris, assembly GCF_040719265.1. NCBI lineage: Bacteria > Pseudomonadati > Pseudomonadota > Gammaproteobacteria > Oceanospirillales > Pleioneaceae > Aliikangiella > Aliikangiella maris. The sequence continues at coordinate 36,339 of NZ_JBFDAH010000030.1, forward strand.
AAATGTCTAATAAAGAAATTAAACGAGATGTATATTATTGTCAAGAATATTATCATAACAAATATAATAAAAACGAAATGAAAGAAAATGAAAAATTAAAATATCTTCAGGAACTTTCAAATTGCGAACGATGCAAAAATTTTAAAAAACTAAAGGTTATTGATACTATAATAACTTATCTTGCTTCTTTTTTAATTATCGTTTCGATTCTTACAATATCGATTATTTTTTATATCTGGCAATAAGGATAAGTTATAATGAGCGACATCAATTCTAATAAAGAGCTTTTAGCAAAAATGCTGTTAATGTTAACAAACTCTAAAGATAGCGAGTTAAATTATGACGAAGAAAAGACAAGCGAGGTAATAGTTAATTTAATTCACGATTTAATAAAAAATGTTTCTGATAAAACAGATTTAACAGAATCATCAACTCAAGCATTTGGATACATAAAAGAAATTAAAAAATTTAACGATTCTTATATTGTTAATATCTCTTTGATCGCAGGAAAGAAAAATATTGATGGTAGATCTAAACTTAACTATCAATACATCAATGTTCTTGCTGATCGTAACCTGAATAACTTTTTTGGCTTTTTAAGTAAAGCAAATATTAGCGAATCAAAAAACATAAGATATAAATTTAAAATAAACAATCTTTATTTTGAACCATTTTCCCATTGTGAAAAATTAGGATTGAATACAAAAGGAATTATAAAATCAATTGAAGTTTGTTAAAAACCAAAAAAAGCCAATCCGAGTTTATTTATATTCGGATTGACTTTAACATTAACCCAAAGTCATAACCAAAAAATTATATATTCTTTGCGCATAATAAAGAACAACGATTAAAAAAAACAATGCTTGAAAAATCACGCTAAGAGCCTTTGCTACCCAGGCACCTAAAATACCACCGCCTAAAATGCCAAAAATTACCATCACTCCCTTATCAATTTCTAATATCTAGTCAACTTATTTTGTGAGATTTATATGGTTTAACGTGTGATTTATTTTTTTATTCCATATTTTATACTAGCCATTATTGGCGCGCCCATTTATAATAGAAGTATGTTTATTAACTTAAAATGGTTGATATGGCTAGAAAAATTAATGTAACAGGTATAAAAGGGTTGAGCATTGGAAGAACCAAAAATGATAGGGGATATGAATTAAGTAGATATTGTGTTACTAAACCGAGCCCTAAATCTTTTTATTTTGGAAAAAATAAACGCCAATATGATGCTTATTTAATAGCGTGTGAATATCTTATTGAGAATGGTTTACTAAACTCGACAAAAAAACATCTCAAAAAAATATACATTGAATATCGGCATGAGTATTTAATTGAATAAAGGTTATAAAAGTGAAAAAAAGAAGTAAAGAAATATTGACATCTCAAAAAAAAGCTGAAAAAAAATATGCTGAAAAAAGAAAAGGAACACCAACTTTTTCAGCAGTACGTTTTAATGATGATGATAAAATGACAGCATTGGAGAAAAAAAGCAAAATAGAAAGCATAATAGAAGATCATGGTGGAACAAGAGAAAAAGCACTCACTGATGCTTTTGAGTGCTTAAGCAATAATATTTCAAAATACCAGAAAAAAAATTGATATTTGTGATTTTATGCACACGCTTTTTCGGTTCGCAAATAATAAATTATGTTAAATAACCTGTATGTCAAATTAAATAATTGTAGATAACTAACACAAGTGTGCAGATATGTGTAATATCTGAATATCACTATCAATGGAGAAAAATTATGAAGAATTCCATGTCGCTTTTAATGATAATTCTTATTTATCTTTCGATGTCTACCGCTGTAAACTCTGCAACATTTGACAATGTTTTGAAAGTAGCCAAACAACAAAGCAACCAAAAATATAAAGTTAAAGCTATTTATTTTAATGGAAGCCCTACTCAAGCTGAGAAGTTGCTGCAACAGGTGATTATTGAACAGGCTACAGGCGATTGGGTTTATGACTCATATATAGACTTAAAAAATGAAAATGTAGATGCAAAGCTATTAGTTTTTAAGCGTAAGACTAAGAAATAACACTGATAATTGAAAACTACTTATTATTAAGCCATGTTCTCTATCGAAAGGAAGAATAAAAAATGGAAGAGTTTGGTCGAATTATTTTTATCTTTGCATCAATTTATTTGATATATCTTTTGTTATATCGGTTTGTTTTTGTTATTTACCAAAAAAAACAGCTATACCCTTCTGTTGGAGTTTCTATTAAGGAACTAGAACCAGGACAACTTAAAGATTTAGAAATAGTTTTTTTTTCTGTTCGTGGCGGGAATGTAGAATCTTGGTTTTTTGGTGATCGGAAAAAGAGGCCGGTGATAATGGTGTTTCATGGGAATTCAGGTACTTTAGAAACGAATTACCTATTCGCTTTGGAGCTCCAAAAAAAAGGTTATCACGTAATGGTAGTTGAATACCCAGGATACGGTAGAAGTACCGGAAAGCCTTCTGAAGCTTCTTTCCAAGAGCTTGTGGAGAAAGCTTTTGATTGGGTAAAAAGCAAAAAAGAGGTTAGTAATATAATAGTTTATGGAAACTCGCTAGGTGGATGCGTAGCTGGTTTATTGATAGGTAAGAAGCCAATAGATTTATTGATACTAAAATCGACATTTTCAAGTATTGCAAGATTTATTTCAAAAATGTTGTATGTCCCAAAATTTATGGTTGTAGATAAATTTGAGACTGAGAATAGAATTAAATTATTAGATAAACCAATTCTAATAATGCACTCCAAAGAAGATCAGCTTGTACCGTTTGCGCAAGCGGAAATATTACACGGTCTAGCCACTAATAGTGAATTGGCCGTATATAAAGGAAAACACGAAGGACCAGATCATATTAAAACAATTGAGATTATTTCAAAATTTATTGGAAAACATATTAACTCCGGCACTACATAGACAAATTTATTTATTAAAAAAACGGCCTATTAAGACCGTATTTTTAAGCTTATTTTATAGCGTATTCGAGCGATAACAGGTAGTGAGTGCTGTCATCAAACTTGTTCTCTACTGCAAATTTTGGGTCTACGATATAACCATAATCTCCAAAATGGGTGGTAACTTTAAACTCTACTTCCAAGTCTGAACCACCTAACTTGAATGGTAAACGAGTCACCCATTCATATCGGCGATAGGGTACTGAAGACAGTTTGCTTGAACCATAATAACCTAACATTGTAGTTCCTGCATCAAATCTATAAAGTAGATTCACTGAGCCTTTATGTTTGGCGTAAAGTGTTTCCTCAAAGAACTCTTCGGTTTCAGAATCCAGGTATCCATAAGCTAGCCTTGCCGACCATTGCTTATTTGGGTTGTATTCGGCTTGAATTTCGTACCCTTTCAATCTCGCCTCACCACCGTTCGTTAAGCTTGCAAGGTCAAAAAAATCGATTCGCTCAGAGATTAAATTGGTTAGGTCTTCGTGAAAAAGTTTTACATCGAGTTTTAAACCGATATCGCTAAAGTTTCCGTAGTAACCTATTTCTGTAGAGCGAATTTCTTCTGGTTCCAATTCATCAGCGTTTACCGAGTTAAAATAAATATAAGCTTCGCTACTGCCATCAAGTTCCTGATCTAGATTTCTTCCCAGGAAACTCCAATTCCTGTCATTTTCCATAAGGTCTGGGGTTCTAATTGAGCTAGCAGTGCTAAAACGAATCGTTTGCTCTTGTGTTAAATTGTAGTTAACAGCAATACGAGTGGAATCATAGTAATCTTCTCTTAGTCGGTTCGAATGCTCAAATATAGCACCCAAGTTTATTGAAAGATTTTCGGTAGGCTTATATTCAGCGTTTGTCATCCAGTATATGTAATCTGAAGATAGTTTGCCTGTTTCGAAGGCGTATGTCTCACTTTCAAATCTATCTACCGCAAAATGCAATCCAGTAACCAGTCTGAAATTATCTGAGTAAACATAAGTATCATTGACTTCAAAAACATATCTTTTTTCGACATAGTTTTGATTTAAATCTCCGCATAAAGGTTCATATACAGAGTTCCCCATCATAAATAGTCTCATTAGCAGAGCATCAACAAATGGCTGGTCTTCTGGTGGAACTTCAGTTGGCATAATTCCCGCAGCAAACATTGCTGCCAATTCGGGGTTTGCGAAATGTAAGTCTCTTAGCTCAGATACCCAGGCCAATGTAGGTGGACAGGTTCGCCATTCCTGCTTGCGATCCATTCTTATGTATTTAAATGAAAGATCCATTCGGTTTTTATTGTTTATATCAAACGCTAAACCTGCATGAGAAATCAAATCCTCTACTTCGATATGAGGATATTCTTGCTGGTAAGGATCTGCATATTCATTTGCTATGTCGCCCGTTGAATAGAAAACACCGGTATTTAGTTCCGTACCCCCATCAAACATTGTATTGCTTTTCCAGGAAATGCGATCTATTGAATGTGCATCTTGACGATCAATAGCAAGATAGTTTTCGTCATACCCTTCGCCTTCATCGTGGCTTATCGCTACTCGATAACTTGTGTCACCGAAACTACCGCCTTTTGACAACCCTACCATTGAAGTATCCAGCGAACCGTAACTTAAGAAACCGTTGATTCCCTGTGTTTTTGATGTGTGTTTAGTTATGATGTTTACTACTGCAAAAAATGAGTTTGCACCGTAAGTAGTGCCAGATGGAGTTCTAGTTACAACTATTTTTTCTACTTGGTCGATAAGTACGGGTATTTGCATCCAGTCGACACTTGCTAAGCCATAACGATAAATTGAAACTCCATCGATTAGCACCTGCATTCTTCTTGGTGACAGGCCATTAGTCCCGTGGTATGAAATTCTATAATCATTTCCACTAGCTTTTGCTACAGCCATTCCAGGAACAAGCTCTAAAGCGTCAGGCACTCTTTTTATTCCGTACTGTTTTAGTTGTTCACTTGTTATTATTGTTACGCTAGCAGGCACATCTTTTATTGGCTGTTTTAGTTTTGTTGCGGTTATAATTGACTCTATACTTTCTAGCTCATTAAATTCAATATCTTCTATTTCTGAAGAGTAAGCATTGTTAGCTAATACAAGTAATGTACCTAATAAAAACATGGTCTTTCTCATAATTTCCCTTTTGCTAAATTTTTGTCCGTAGGACTCAAGTTGTGGAGAAAAATTTTAACACGATAAGACGATAATCGATATGTGAACCAATAGATCTTTTCTGTATGTTATTTATTCTTTTTTCTTATAAGAATTTAACGATTTCAATTAAATGGAATAAGAACAATATTCTTTCTCTGTGTGCGATTATATGTTGGCTTTTTCTTGATGTGTTTTAATTTGTTTTAGGATGAAATCTATTGTTGTTTGTGTGTAGGGTTTTGTTAAGAAGGCATTGAACCCCCCTTTTAAACATTGCTCTTTATTTCTCACTGATGCGTCAGCGCTTAGTGCTATTATTAAAGAGTTTTTATTATTTTCTTTTTCCCACTTTCTGACTTGAGAAACAAATTTATAACCGTTTAGTATAGGCATGGCACAATCAACAATTAACGCATCAAATGATTGTCTTTTGTATCGTTGTAAACCTTCCTTTCCATTTTCTGCCGTTATTAAATTTATTCCAGCGCGACTACAATACATTTGGAAAATATGACGATTGATTGACGAGTCCTCAACATATAGTAATGTCGGCGGTTTGATTAATTTCTTACTGAACTGTCTTGCCTTTGCCTCTATTTCTATTTCTAGCTCAGCTTGCGGCAGAAGAACTTCAAACCTAAATATGGAGCCTTTAGCTAGTTCTGATTTTTCAAGCCATAGCTTACCGTTCATAGATTCACTAATTCTTTTGGCAATCGTTAGACCGGTTCCCAGTCCAGCCGCCCGTTTATCGGTCGGGTTTTCTCCTATATGAAAGAGGTTAAATATTGAAACTTGTTCTTCACTATTTATACCAATGCCGCTATCTATTACAGATAGTTGCACTCTTACATCATTACTGTATTTAGTTAGTCTGACGTCAATTTTTATGCGTCCGTTTTCTGTAAAACGGATCGCGTTATCCGTTAGAGCGTTAAAGATTTGGCTTATTCTTATCCAGTCACCCTTTACAAAAATCCCTTCTTTATCATCATCACCTGATACTACTTTCTCATAACTAATATTTTTACTCTTAATTCGAGGTTCGTAGCTTTCTAAGAGCGACTTAACTGAACGAGTTAAATTGAATGCTGTTTCTCGTAAAGATATATCTTGATACATATCCTGAACACTTTCTAAAACATCATTGACCATTTCGGTTAATATCGATGAACTCTGTTTGGTTATATCAAGGCAAGATACCGAATCTTTGAAGTTGCTTACTACTTTATCAAGATCATTTTTAATATTGATTGGAGAGTTTCTTTTAATTTCCATCAACTGCATTAGTAGTCCAGATAGGCTCTGTTCAAGCAAGTCAACACCGGATACTACGCCCGTTAATGGAGTACGCATTTCGTGAGAAATATTTTTAACAAATATATCTTTTTGCTCGTTAGCTTTGTCAGCGGCTTCCCTCGCGCTTGTTGCTATCATTACTTGATTTTCAAGTTCTTTCGCTTTTTGCTCTAGTGACTGTTTGTCTAGCTTAATTTGATTTGTTTGCTCAATTATTTTTTCCGCAGCGTCAGCTAAAGCGCTGTTTATTTTTACTATTTCCTTGTCACCTTCTGTAATTCCATCTTTCCAGGAAAGCTCACCTTTTTCAAAGTCCATTATATTTCTAACCACTTCAGTAAGCGGCTTACTATAGGACTTATATAGAGCTACAAATAAAGGCCAGCAGACAATAAAAGTTATCATTAACAATAATGATGAGTTAGTAAGCACGTTTAATAGCGATTCTCCATGAATGCTATCTTCGTCAATAACATAAAGAATACTACCAAGGTATTTAGCTTCGCCCTCTGATAACTCTTCTCCAAAATCAATATCACTATTTTTATTAACTACTGTGTAGTTATGGAAGATTTGCTTTACATACCTATTTTCATTTGTGTTGTTTTTACTTTCGTTAATCGATATGAATGCTTTGTTTTCGTGATCCAAAACAGCAACACTTTTCAATTCTGTTTCATCTATCAGTATCTTTGCTAAAGTTTCTAGATCTGCCTTAACCCCTCTTCTGAGTGCTTGAGAGGAAGCATTTGAAAGAGCGCTTTCGACTGTGGTTTTTAGCTCTATTAATCTTGCTTCTGTTATTGCTTTATAGTTTGAATACGTTACAACAGAGTAAATAACACTGAAAATAAACGCTGGTAGAAGGAATATTAAAAGCGACCTACCTTTAAGAGTTAGGTTATTTTGGAGTAACTTGGTAAGCATCGCGATCATTTATCTTACCCCACCAATTATTAGTTCAATATTGCTCTGTACTTCCTGTTCGCTTCTACCTTTTAAATCTAATGAGCGAAGAATGTACTTATTAATAGCTACTTTAAATTTTTGAGTGTAGGCTGGCTCTTTCAGTTTTTTTTCGGATTCTAGCTTGTTGAAAATGGAAATTATCGAAAAAGCTATATTCTCAATCGTAGAGTAAGTAGTAGCCATTCCACCTTTAGATACTAAACCTTTGCTATATCCAATAACGCCCTGCTTGTTAATTTCGTAACTGCCCAGGAGAATCTTATCAAGACTTACTTTATCGAATAACTCCCTATCTTTTTCTAGAATCAACGTACTTGATTCTTTGGTTCTATTAATAAAATCAACGTAGGAATCTATATCTTTGGTTTCTACTATGTCCAAATTTACATTGAGTAATATGGCCGATTCTTTATATCTTTTTGTTACGCTAGAATCTTTAGATCTAACTAAAACGGGTTTGGTATTCTCACCTAATATAATTTTTATTAATGCTAATTGTTTTAACGGGTCTGGCTCAGAAAATATAGCGGTTACTTGTCTTTCTGTTTTTGTTGGTTTTATTTTTTCAAACTCATCCGGTGAAACAAAGACACTGATAATTGGCGTAGTACCATTACCACGAATTGATTCCAGAAACGCTTTTCTACCAATAGTTATAATTACGCCATTTTCTTTTAAAAAACTGGCACTTTTTGCAGAAATTACATCTATTGGTAAATCTGTTAGTTTTTGGGATTCGAGTTTTAATTGTTGGGTTAACTTTTGACCTCGCTCACCAATATCATCTGTCTGAGCAATGAATATGTGGTTTGCTGTTGCTGTTTTAGTAAGAAAAAAAATTACAATAACTGAGGCTTTTAAAAAAAACCTCAGTACGTCATGCTTTTTTATTTGTCTGAAATCTAGCAATTTTATATATTTTTCATTGTTATTGCCCCGGTCTCAGAAAATACGTGGCTTGTAATAAAAGTATCACACAATTATACTGTAAGTATTTAATTAACACATTGATTATTTTAACATATAATACTAGTTACATTTTTTAAGAACCTTAACTTATCAGATCAAGGAATCACAGTGCAATCTACTGTCATTGACATTAAGCAATCTTTGAAAGCTGATTTTGATGCTACTGAAGATGCTCATGTTTCCGAAATATATGATGGCTTCTCTAAGCGTTTCAACAGGCTTATTGATATAAGTGATGCGGAAGTCCCTCCTATTGACGGTGGACGAGTCTCTTTTTTAGCTGAATTGTTTGGTGCTAGCAAACCTGCAACCTCGGATTGGTTAAGTAAAGACAAGCCACCAAAGGATGGTAGTCAGCGTGATCGCTCAGGTGAGGCAACATTGTTTAGGATTGTTGGTTTCTTTTTAAAACATATCCAAAACGGTGATTCTATTGTTCCGGCCAGGGTGGTAACTTGGTTACGCTATGGTGATAGCGTTATTCCGTGTCCATTTACGTCAACAGTTAATGATGTGACCTTTCGCAAGCTTTCTCCAATTGCAGCTAGCGTTATTGCCCAAGAGTCTAAAACCCTATATTTGAATACCGCAGATTACGATTTTGCAGAAGTAATGAAGCAGACAGTTAAGATGCTTGTTAATTTTGAAATTTCACAAGAGGTTGATATTTCTGACACTCATCGAGTTATTATCCAACAATATCTCTTGAATAACACAAAATAAACTCGTCACAGAAATTTCTGTAAGTTATTTTTTAACATTACGCACATTTTTTTTATCAGAACAACACTAAACACTGTTGACAAAGTGTTTTTATACCTTATCATTGAGTTTCAGTTAGTTTATTTCTTACTGCATGCTTACAGGGAGCGGAAATGTAATATCGCTTTAGTGTGAGAGAAATTCGATAACATATCTTTGGGTGGGGTTTGTGATGTGTGTCACGTTTTATGCTTTTTTGATACTAAACTAACTCTTACCAAATTTTAAAATGTAGTTGACATCTACATTTTAAGGCTTGCTCGAATTGAGAGATTAACATGATTTATAAAATAGTTAAATCTTGGTTCAATGGTTGGGGTGAGTTTGTTTACTTTAAGGAAAAAAGTATGGCTATGCACAAATCGATCATTTCTTTAGTTGAATTTTCAAATACGGTTGCAAACAACCTTCCGAAAGGTTGGGTGTTTCAATTAGGAGATGAAAATACTACTGCATATATTAATGGTCCAAACAAGGCTTCAATATTATTGACTAAAAAAGCATCTGAGGCTTTATTAGTTGGTGCTTGGCCTAATGATCCTAATGGTAGAGCTATGGATCCATATTCTTGGGGGGTTTTAAAAATAACCTCTCCCTACCCTTTTAAACGAATCAATCTGGAAGAGCAGCCTGAACTTTTAACAAAAGAAGTGCTGTCATTTATTGATGATTACCAACCTATTTACTGTAAATGTTTAGATAAATGTGCACATAAGAACCTAATTGCTGTTTAATATGAGAATTAGCTTACATCAGTTTGTTTATCTGTTTTTGGTTTTATTGTTTTATATATTTTATATAAAGCAATACAAACTGTTGCACTTCCGATGTAACTAAGGATTTCTATGTTATCTAATCCTCCAATTACTCGCATTCCAAAACCCGCAGAAGTTAATTTGCAAATACCCGGTGCTAGAATTTCAAATTTAAGATATTTTTGGACATTGAATGCCCAAAACAAAAGCCATATTATGCATAAGGCTCCGTCCCACCAAATTACTAGATCATCCATTGTTATTTCTCCGGTTCAAATAAGCTTGCCGATCAAGAAGGCAACAATTAAGACAATTATAACGTGTCTGAATAAATTATTAATAATTAGAACAAGCCAATCAAAGTGCCGAAACCATGAAATAAGAAATGCCGAAATAATCTTAAGATTATACCGAAAATTAACTTTAGAATGCCGAATATCCGCTTTCGGCATTACGCAAATGCACTTCTTGTCAATATTTGCTAAATTTAATAGAATTGTAATAACAACTCATATTTTTACTTCGGGGTTTATCACAATGAACTTGGCAATAGCACAGGAATTATTTAAAGCGGGAGATTTAATACAAGCTCGTATTGAACCTGTACTTATTCACGGAGGTTTTACTCTCGTGTTAGTTCGTAGAGATGGCTCTAGAGAGTCACTTACCCGTACAAAGACTAAAGATATGAAAATATATAAGCGTGACAATGGTGCTAAGCAGGACGCAGCAAAGATAGGATTTAAAGAGGTAAGTCTATTGTTTGACTAATAATTAATTGGCACAAAAAAACCCGCTTGTGGGAGCAGGTTTTTTTACATAACCGCATTCGTTGGGGCGGTGTTCGCATTCGATACAATTCAATTGTAATCCGAACAACCTCCCTTTGCAAATAAAAAATGCATAAAATGGGAGCGTTCAATCAGTGATTGACCGGGATAATTCTTCGTCAAAGCTTTATTCTAAAAGGGCTGGCGATTTAATTGATAATTTTCAATTTGGTTCTGAACAACAGAAACTCAAAGTTAATCGTCGGCCAAGAGGAAGAACAGCAGGCGCACTTCCCTGCAACAACCCCAATATTGATTTTAAAGATGTTAGGAAAAGAGCTCGACGATTTGTTGGTAACAAAGCATTCTACGGGGATGTAATGGAACGAGCTATTAGTAACAGTTCCAAGGTTGTTCAATCTAATCATACAAATGCAATACATGAATCGTTAGGGTATTGCTATCGAACCAGATTAGGAATAGAGAGAGATATTGCTGCATGGATAGTCTTATTTAGCACTGTTAATTTAACTGCTGTTTCCGATCGAAACTGGTTTAAGTGTTATGTTAATTTGCAGCGTGTCGAGGAAATGACTGGCTATTTATCTTTGTCTCGCGGCTCTCGTTTTTTAGAACTGTACAGAAAAACAGATCTGTTGCGTGTTACATATAAGAAAAGTAATCGGAATAAAGAGCGAAAATATTGTGAGATTTTTATTTCTAGAAGAGCTTTTGAGTTAGCAGGCGTTAGCAGAAGTGAGTTAGATGGTGAAATAGAGAGAAAGAAAAGGAACGATAAAAGACGACTTTTGCAACCCAATTCAATAGAGCATGAGAAAGCCAGAGCTATGGCAAAGAAAGCTAATCGTCACTTGTATGTTATCCAGAAAGAAAATTATAAGAGAAAAAAACAGCAGGCGAAAGAATCAGTTAAATCTAAGCAAGACAAACTTCGTAATCAAGAATTTAAAAGAGAAGCAATAGAATTATTAGCTTCACTACAAAAGTCATATCCCGATAAAAGTGTACAAGAGCTTAAGGATTTACTAATTAGAAGACATCCCGTTTATGCATATGCTTTGGGCTCTTCCCCTCCCCGCTAAGCAAGGATTACAAGGTAATTGAGTTTACCCTGCGCTCTTATGCATACCTTTTAAAAATCGCTTATTTAGACCCTTTTTTGAGGGTTTTTTTATGTCTTAAAATTGGATTTCGCTTTTCTAAGTTTTTATTCTTTTATTAGCGCAATATGCTCCGCAAAGGATACTATTAGTAATAAGATATAAACTGTTTTTTATAAAGCATCGATAAATCGATATTTTTTATAAAACTTGAAAGTCCACTCAATTGCTTGCAATCCAATCGCAAGCTCTTGGTGTCGAGATAATATCGCCTGGATAGCAAAAAACGCTATCCACGCTCAAACTCGATTTCTGTGAAAACAAGCAACCCACCAAAGTAATCAAACTAACCATATGAAAACAAGTTAATAAGGAAAGAGAAATTGCTTTTTTCTTTTTTAAAAATCGAGTGATCATGAACTATAAAATAATACTGCGGCCGATATAGTTATTTGCAACTATGCCTATAAACAAAGATAAATTTAACTATGAAATATTAGTTGCAAGAATGGCAGCCAATACAGCTTGACGTTCGTCAGTTGGTAATGATTGAAATTTCTTTGACCAGCGTTCCGCCTTTCGCTTGATGCGTTGTCTATCAGTAAAATTTTTACCAGCATAAGTGTGATAATGAATTGCTCCTGGATTGAAGTTACACCAAACTGTTTCAGTGCGAACACCACCTCTGGTCATCGCTTGAAAATCCATATTGTACCAATCACCAATTAATTCATCATAAATTGAATTTCGATAGCCAGAAATCAAGACATAAGCTTTAATGTCTTTTAAAACTTTTAATAACTGTCGATGATCATTATCAGTCATCTCATGTTTATACTGAGCATTTGAGGTTCTAGTGCTATGAACATAAGGAGGGTCTACATATAGCAAGACCTTGTCTACTGGATTAAAATTCGCTAGCCACTCGATGGAATTTGCACAAATAAATTCTACTTGTTCAGTGTTTTTTTTGCGCTTGATAATTTCTTTATCTAGATCGATACAGATGCTTTTTAAAGCTGGTGCTTTTTTCTCAAAAATACTACCAGAGCCAAAAAACGGCTCAATATAAGTATCATGCGGTGGCATCAAATTTATTATTGCTTGATAAACTCCTGAACCTCCCTTTGAGCCTAAATAATTCATGAATTATAGCCTATTGTTTTATTTGATTACTCGATAAAGCATAGTCAGATTTATCTATGTTGTAAATGTACAGCTGGCATAGACAGATTTGACTATAGATAGATGTTAATTTTTTTGGCCAATAATAATAAAAAGCCAGCCCTTTTGGGGCTAGCTTTTTATAACTAAATAAGTTCGCTTGTGACTTATTTTTGTTTTTGCGATGAAAATTAGAACTCCCTACTCTATTTCTAAAATATGACTTTCTGTTGCAAGCCTACTTGTTTTTTAGATCATCGTTACTGATTGGTTTTAGCAAGGAAGCTATCCAAAGAAACAGCCCTACTATAAACAATATTAACGATTCCTCAGAACTCACTTTATCAGACTTTAGAATGTAGCCGATTAAACCAGAAAGTATTAATGCGATACTTACTTTCCTGGAATCTTCGCGCAGTGATTCATTGTCAATTGAAAGTATATTGAACAGAAATATCCAAGTTGTTCTAATGATCTCTACAAAATTTAACATGTGTATCTCCTGTCTATGAGATACGCTTATCCCTCACGGGGACAAGTGCATCCCCTGAAGGTTTGAATTAAAGGATTTTTAAATCGCCGCTCAGAAATTGAGTCCTCTTAGGCGCTTTTCTGATTTATAGTTTCAGCAAACTTGTGTTCCTTGGATATACTGCCAAGGAGTCAGTTTTGAAACTAGCGACCTAAATAAATTGCTGTTATTTGCTCTCTCTCATGGCCCAGTGCTTTAGATATTTCTAATCTTGCCTGGCGATCTATTGCTTTCTGTACTTTAGATAATTCTTTTGATTTAGGACCTCCACAAACCGGAGCATTCCAACCTGTTTTTTCTAAATACATTTCTTGGGCAAATCTATGTCTTAATCCATGTAGTTTTGATAGGCCTGCTCGGATAGTATGGCCTTCGTATATTTTTAATTGTTGAATAAATTTTCGATTACTTGGTATTAGACTCCCTTTGCCAGCAAGTTTATGTGCCGCTTTCAATACTTCTCTTTGATAATCAGTTTTTATTTCTATCTCCCTCTCCTTTCCTCCTTTTGTCCAAGTACTTTTCAGTATAATATGACTACCTTTGTCTGCATAAGATGGAATAAACTTTATACTCTCTTCCCTTCTCAATCCGAAAGCACTTTGTAATTGCAGAGATATTTTTACGTGTTCATCTGTAACATTTGATAGTTTTTCTATATCTAAAGATTGCCCTTTGTTTAAATTGGATACCATTACTCTGTCTGCTATTCCATAATGGGAATTGTCCCTGGCAATGATTGCTGGTTTATTTATTTTTTCTGCCCACCAACGCAGACTGCTCATGTAGTTTTTAATAGTTCCAACTGATGTTTTCTCCGCTCTCCAATGTTCAATTAACGCATCTATATGCTTTGGTTTTAATGATTGTGCACTCATTTTCCGATAGCCTTTTTCGTGAAGAATATTTGCTATTTTTTGTAGTCGTCTTCCTCTAGATGATTGAGTAGAATAAGAGCCGTCCTTATTTCTAGCACACATTTTTTTTAAATCGTAATTTAGTTCGCGCATAATTAAGTTTAGTGTAGTAAGTTTCGGTAAGTGTTTATGCACATATTAAGACCTTGGTCATTAATATTCGGCATGCCGAAAAAGTGCGTGGGACACTACTCCCTATTGATAGCCCGCTTGGACTAATAACGTGTTTATCGTAGATAAAACAACTGCCATTCTCGTTTTCTCAGATTAGTTTTCGGCGTTTATCGCGCTTACTGCTGTCTGAGCTTTTTGGAGCCAATAATCAGATACAACTTTCGAAGCATCTGGTTTCTCAGCTTGCGCCTTAATTAACGCACTGCAAACCGTAGTTATGTCAGGCTTGAAACCGTTCAATAAATTACGCATTTGCTTTTGTACCGATGTTGCCGCAGAAATCGCGTCATCGGTAATTTTTACTTTCCTAAGTTCATTAGGATCTAGTACTAGCTCTTCAAGTTCTCCATTTACTAGTTTGTATAATTTACCTTCAGTTAAATCATCTAAAATATTTGTTGATTTATTTTCAGTAAGTATTTCACCTGTTTCTCTGTCGATTTTTTCTGTCATGATATTTCTCCATTATGAGATTTAAGTGTTATTGAAGTTTTATCTTGTTGAGTTTTCATTAAATACTCCTCGTTAAAGTTAATAATAATTACAGTTAATTTTAAGTTTTGGCAGTTACTTAACCCACTGTTCAACACAAAAATGCCAGCGATTGGGCTTCGCTTGTTACTTGCTTTTTTATCGTCTGCAAGTTTGACGTAGTGCCTCAGATATACCGCTGAGACGCCGGGTGGAAATTTTTTAAAGGCTATATTTGCCTTTACCAGCGCTTTGAAATTCAAATTCTGAGCAGTGAATTTGATATTTCTCTCGAAAAAACACCCAAAAAACGGGGTAATTTTCTCGTCATTTCCCTTCGGAATTTACAACTTCGGCATGC
>NZ_JBFDAH010000031.1:0-49771 GCF_040719265.1 Aliikangiella maris
ACTTCCTTAAACGGTTGAGTTAAATAAGTTCTTTTTTCTTAACTAATAAAGTGATTAAGAAAACCAATGATTCAACGTTAATCTATCCATGATTAGCCAACATATTCGCCTCGAACGTTTTAGCCTTGAGCGTTAAAACGGCAAGAGCACACTATCAAACATGTGATTAACGACGCACAGCAAAACAGCTTTGTAACAAAGCAATAAAGCGTCTACTAATTGGGTAGATTATTCATTTATGAAGAGTGCTATTAGATCATTCATTAAATCCTGTTATCCTTGTCTAATAGCTTATGGTTGTCGTAGTCCTCTTGCGGGATAAAATATATCCGACAATAATCATTCGATAATGTGGTTTCGCTAATTTTGTGATTTCTTTCACATGTCAGACCTTTATATATCTCAATAAATATCAAATGTGACTACCGTTTTAGTGCAATATTCTTTGCAGACTTAACTGAACCTCTTCGTCTCTAAGGCTTAAAACGACACAATCTCTGTGGTCATATCAAATTCATTTAATTGAAATGAAATATTATATCTTTTAAATCAAAGGGTTACTTTTACTAATACGATCTAGATCAGTAAATAGTTAAATATGCGATTGAAAGTGATAAGCGATCTCATTATCATTTGGTTTAATGTTTGTTAGTATTGGAAATAGAGATAAAATGAAAACGCGTAATAAAAATTTATTCAATCTTAAGCCTTATTGGCTAGCACTAGGCGTGGCTTCATCACTTGTTTTGAGTGGTTGTGCCGACGATGGAAAAGACGGGACCGATGGTGTACAAGGGCCTGCTGGAGAGAATGGGACCGATGGTGTTAGTCAGTTAGTGACACAACAAGATGTGCTTAAAACCAATGCGAATATTGCATACGCCAGCTATGGTGATTCGCTGATTGGTGCAATCAGTTTAAAAAGTGCGTTACAAGCCTTAATTGAAAATCCAACTGAAGAAACATTGAATCAGGCAAAAATTGCTTGGGTTGAATCGCGTGAACCTTATTTACAAACTGAAGTTTATCGTTTTCGTTCAGGACCAATCGATGCTTTAAAAGATGATGGCACAATGGGGGAAGATGGTGATGGGCCTGAAGGTCAAATTAATGCCTGGCCACTTGGCGAAGCAATCATTGACTATGTTGCTAACGCTGTTGATGGCGATCCTAACCCCGAAAATATTAGTTCAACGGCTAACATCAATATTAATATTATTGCTGACAGCATTAACTTTCCTGAAATTAATAAAGCAATTTTAAAAGATAATTTTGAATTAAATGGTGATGAGCGAAATGTCACTACTGGTTATCATGCGATTGAATTTTTATTGTGGGGCCAAGATTTAAATCTAGATGGCAGTGGCGGTGGACCGCGCGATACCAGCAGCGGCACGCGTCCGGTTTCTGATTATTATTTTCAAGATAATGGACATTTAGGTCAATGTACCAGTGGTGCAGGCCAAGGCAGTGCCGATGAGACTTGTGTTCGCCGCGCAGCTTATTTAATGGCAGCAGCAGACTTGTTGGTAGATGACTTACAACGTTTGGTTGACGCTTGGAATCCATCAGGTAGTAATAATTATTATCATTCGTTTGTTGCTGGTGGCGACAATTCTTTAGCAAAAATTCTTGAAGGGATGGGGCGTCTTGGTTACGGCGAATTAGCCGGTGAGCGAATGAATATTGCATTACTAACTGATTCACAAGAAGATGAACACTCTTGCTTTAGCGATAATACTCACCGTGATATTTATTTAGATGCCTTAGGGATTCAAAATACCTTTTTAGGTCAATACACGCGAATTGACGGACAACTGGTCGAGGGGGCGGGGATCGATGATCTATTGGTCGTTAACGGTCACGCTGAATTAGCTAATCAATTGCGCGCACATCTGGAAGATACGATGGCAAAAGTCAGAGTTATAGATGTCCGTGCTAAATCAGGTTTGCCATTTGATAATCAGATTCAACTGGGAATAAACGAACCTAACATTACTGCCTCAATTAACGCA
This sequence comes from Aliikangiella maris, assembly GCF_040719265.1. Taxonomy (NCBI): domain Bacteria; kingdom Pseudomonadati; phylum Pseudomonadota; class Gammaproteobacteria; order Oceanospirillales; family Pleioneaceae; genus Aliikangiella; species Aliikangiella maris. The sequence goes on from NZ_JBFDAH010000031.1 coordinate 2,016, forward strand.
TTAGTGGCACAAACATCAGTGATTGAACAAGCAATTACAGCATTAAATGTTGCAACGGGTGATCTATGCCAAGATACCGAAGAAAATATTGGTAACGCTTGTAACTAAATGATTGTGGATACCCTGATAAAAAGTCTGTTTTTTTAACGGACTTTTTTTAGTTTGGCCAACCAATAGCGTCAATGGTTTTTTGCTACTAAATATAACAGGGTAATCGAGCTCAATTTGCTCATTTTAATCGGGGGATGGGAGAGCAATTACCAATGAAAAATTATTCTTGTAAGCAACAAAATATAATTAATTTGCTGACTAAAAAGCCAACGAAGCAAACAAACTTAGTACAGTTTCTTATGCCAATTTTTAAGCCGCGAAGTTTGCAGTGGATTAGTCGCTTAGCACCATTTGCCGGTGCAATATCGCTAGGCTTAATTGTTGCGTGCGGTGGTTCAGGAGGCGGCTCGACTCAACCTGAGCCACCAGAAATTAAAGATCCACCAATTGTCATTGAGCCACCCAAAAATGAACTGCCCGAAGTATCGGCAGATGTGGTTGACCCGTCTGAAGTTAATGCTGGCGGTGAGGTTACTGTTGCGCGTAGTGATGAAGATGCATTCGGACAGTCTGCGCCAAAGGTAAGCAGTGATTTTAATCTCGATGCCAACTTTAAAGCGGGAAATATGTTATTTCGTAATACTCATGCTGGTCAAGGCCCGATTCTCAATACGGCCACTTGTCAAGGGTGTCATGTAAAAGATGGGCGTGGACATATTCCAATGGATAGCAGTGAACCAATGGATGCGATGCTGATCAAAATAAGTGCGGTAGATGGACAAGATGAGCCAACTTATGGCGGGCAAATTCAGACTTTTGGTATTGCTTCATTTGAAGGCAATGATCCAACCGCTGGGCTCCCCAGATATAACGGTGCTATTAATACGGGTGAAGCCTTGGGTGAAGCTTATGTTTATATTGAGTTTACTGAGATTAATGGGCAATACCCCGATGGTGAAAATTACGTTTTACGTCAGCCTACCTATCGAATTAAAGATTTATCTTATGGGGATATTTCCCCAGGCAGTTTGCTATCGCCAAGAGTCGCGCCTGCACTCTTTGGTTTAGGTTTACTGGGTGCGATTGCTGAAACTGATATTCGTGCCTTAGCAGATCCAAATGATGCTAACAATGATGGCATTTCTGGTCGAGTTAACCAACAACAAACCATTTTATCGGATGAAGTTAAACTCGGGCGATTTGGTAGTAAAGCTTTCACCACCAGTGTATTGCACCAGACTGTTATGGCTTATCGAGGTGATATGGGAATAACTAGCAGTATTGTGCCTGATGAGCCTTGCACTGTATTGCAACAAGCCTGTATTGATAAAGCCGCGGATGAGCCAAATGGCGGCAATGAAGGGAGTGATATCACTCATGTTGAACTGGCCTTGGTTGAGTTTTATTCGCGCACGTTAGCGGTGCCAAAACGGCGAGGATATGATGCTGCTAGTGAAACCTGGCAAGCAGATATCTGGTTAGGACGGCAAAAGTTTTTCAATATTGGTTGTACTGGATGCCATGTACCACGGCATCAAACCGGAGAGGCGGCTGGCAGTGTGTTGGGCGAAATTCAATTAAACCAATTAACACCTGATGCAGCACCAATTGAAGCTTTGTCATCACAAGTGATCTGGCCGTATACCGATTTGTTGTTACATGATATGGGGGGAAGTTGTCAGCCATTAACCCGAGAGTTAGTTACCGGAGAATCTTGCTCGGGCGGTGAAATGTGTGAGTATGTTTTGCGTTGCGATGGTTTAGCTGATGGTCGACCTGAAGGATTAGCCAGCGGCAGCGAATGGCGAACAGCCCCATTATGGGGATTAGGTCTGGTGAAAACCGTTAACCCCAGAGCAACTTATTTGCATGATGGTCGTGCTCGCACAATAGAAGAAGCGATTTTATGGCATGGTGGCGAGGCTCAAACCTCACTAGAACAATTTAAACTGCTTAATAAAAATGAGCGGGCCGCTGTAATTGCCTTTTTGGAGTCAATGTAAAATGCCTGTATTAGACCAGTTGGTGAAAGTTATTTTTATATTAGCTATCGGCTGGTCTGGCTGGGTGTGTTTTTCTGCGCAGACTTTCTGGCATGATGGTGCGGATCTGTCACAACATAATTTAGAAAAAAAAGCAGAAAAAAATTCAAACAATAAACCGAGACCTAACGCCGCGCAGGAATCGTCCTATATTCAGTCTAATACTGCTGTACCACGATACCGTAACAATACATTTATTCAACCTGCTGTAAAGCTAGATTTAAAAGCGCAAATGCCGTTTTGGGTTGGATTATCGTTTTTTCGTGATCCTTGGGTGGTCGCGCCAGCAACAACAACTGCGCGCGATGGACTTGGCCCTTTATTTAATGCTCGCTCTTGTATCACCTGCCATATCAACGGGGGGCGCGGTGCGTTGCCTGATGAAACATCAGATTTACCCGTTGCGCTGGTGTTAAAACTCGGTCCTGAGCAAGGAGATGAACAGATAGGTAATATTGGCGATCCTGTTTATGGACGCCAATTGCAACTGCGCAGTATTCATCGGCAGATTGCCAAGGGGATTGCACCAGAACCAACCTTGACTGCAAATGAGCAAACGTATCATTTAGCCGAATTGTCAGATAAAAAAGTATTACTGGCCGAGGGACGAGTTAAGCGAATTTGTGACATTAAATCTGGACACTTTGCTGATGGCGAAGCTTATTCTTTGTGTTCGCCTAGCTATCAGGTGAGCCATTTAAGTTATGGCGAAATGAAATCATCAACACAAATTTCTCCGCGTTTAGCTCCACCTTTGATTGGCATGGGATTGCTACAACAAATTTCAGCACAGCAAATTTTAAAACGTCAAGATTTGTTGGATCAAAACCAAGATGGAATCTCGGGAAAAGCAAATTGGGTGCGCTCAATTAAACACGATGAATTAGCCTTGGGACGTTTTGGTTTTAAAGCGGCGCAGCCGAGTGTGGCACAGCAAACTGCTGCTGCCTTTAACCATGATATGGGAATAACCTCCTCATTGTATCCGCAAGAAGAATGTACTAACCAGCAAACTGGTTGCCAGATGCAAAAACACAGGGAGTTATTAGCTTCAAAAAACAGCATATTAGACATTGCTGACGATTTATTACAACAGGTTGTTTTTTTTACGGAAAACTTGCGAGTCCCGCCGCTGCGTAATCAGCAGCGTAAACAGTTTAAGCAAGGGCAACAACTATTTCGACAAATGCAATGTGAAGCTTGTCATGTTGCCAGCTATCAACTGGCTGATGGACAAGTGATTTATCCCTATACCGATTTATTGTTACACGATATGGGAGATGCACTGGCAGATAATCAGGGCGAATATTTGGCAACCGGTCGAGAGTGGCGAACTCCCCCCTTGTGGGGACTTGGTTTACAACAGCGAATCACTGGACAAAATGCCTTTTTGCATGATGGTCGGGCGAGAAGTCTAAGCGAAGCTATTTTATGGCATGGTGGCGAAGCACTTAATGCGCGTAATCAATTTATACGTAGCCAAAAATCACAAAGAGATGCACTTTTATATTTTTTAAATTCGATTTAATTGGGGAAGTTTTTTATGTTTAATTTTCGTGCAAACTTAGTCAGCAGTATGAGCTTGGCTGCAGCTCTGCTCATGTTGAGTTTTATATATGGTTGCGGTGGTGGTGGCGGTAGTGAGCCAAATGATGATGATTTTACCGCAGGCAGTAATAAAGTTGATGAGCAAGTTGCGCTGTTACGTTACCTTGGTAATGATGTGTTTGTTCCTGGGTATCAATCACTTGCCCAGGCCTCTGTTGAGCTGGTAAATAGTGCTCAGGTTTTTTGTAGTTCGTCATCTTTAAGTGCAACCGAATTGAGCCAACTTCGACATGCTTGGTTAACCGTTATGGATAAGTGGCAGTTATTACAAATTATGCGTTTTGGTCCGATCGTAAAAAATAACTACCAATATCGAATTCAGTTTTGGCCAGATGACAATAATGCAGTCACAAATAATATTGAAAACCTGTTATCTGGTACACAGGTTATCACCGAGTCAGTTGTGGCAAATACCAGTGTTGGCGCACAGGGATTACCTGCTATCGAATATTTGATCTTTAAAGCAGATGAGCAAGTACTTGCTGAATTTAGCGACAGTAATACTGCGGCTCGCCGTTGCCAGCTGTTAAATGCTATTACTTTAAACCTGCAGACTATTACGGCTGATTTGGTCGACCGATGGTTGGCTTCGGGTGAAGATTTTATCAGTGATTTTACCGGAAAAGGTATTGCGGGTAGTGGCGATACTTCGAAGCTGGATGAGATGGTCAGTGATGTCGTCAATACTTTGATCGAGCAAGCCCAGTTTATTTTATTAAATAAATTACAAGCGCCTTTAGGTGATAATATTCCTGGTTATACACAAGCGGCTGAGTCTTGGCGTAGCGAGTATTCTAAAGCTAATCTGGTGAATAATTTGAAAGCCTTTAAGGTTGTTTACGGTGAAAATAACTTCGGATTTAGCCGATATTTAAATGAAGTGGTTGAAGCCGATGTATTAGATGCCAATATGCAAGAGCGATTACAACAGCTAGTCGATATCAGTGAGCAAATAGAAGGAACCTATTCGCAGGCATTAGCTTCGCAGACAGAACGAGAAAAAATAAGTCAGCTGGTTGAGTTAATGCAGTCTTTGATTGTAAAGCTGGAAGGTGACTTAGCCAAGGCAATGAATGCAACTGTTGGTTTTAATGGTAATGATGGCGATTGATAGTTTGAAGGTTTGTGTTAAAAGAAATTTAGTTTAACAAGCAAATGTCTACATCGAACTGAACAAGTCAGGAGAAATGATGAACCGTCGAGAATTTATATATCGAGCGCTGTTGGCAGGTGCTGCTGCTAGCCTGGTTGGCTGTAATACTCAACAAAAATCGCAATCGGTAAATGGTTTTTTGAGTGCTTGCACCCAAGGAAAAGATCAACACTTTGTCGCTCTGTTTAGCCACGCCGGTGAAATTCAATTTAAGACGACAGTGCCGGGGCGTTGCCACGGATTTGCCCCACATCCTGTCAATAAAACGGCAATCGTATTTGCACGAAGGCCAGGACAATTTTTGCTGGAACTTGATTTACAAACGGGTGAAGTTATTCAACAAATTAATGCTCAGTCAGCACATCATTTTTATGGGCACGGCTGCTTTTCTAAAGATGGCAAATATTTGATAACATCTGAAAATAATTATATTAACCAGCAGGGGCTGATGGTTATTCGCGATAGCCAAACTTATCAGGTTGTCGCTGAATACCAAAGTGGAGGTATTGGCCCACATGAGTCGGCCCCATTAAGCCAAAATAATATTTTGGTTGTTGCTAATGGCGGTATATTAACCCATCCAGAACAAGGTCGAAAAAAACTTAATCTGGATACGATGCAACCCAATCTGAGTTATCTTGAGCTGGCATCGGGCAAAATTATTGATAGCTATCAGCCTCCACATCACCAGTTAAGCATTCGTCATTTAGCGGTATCTACTGATGATACGGTGGTAATGGGACTCCAATACCAGGGCGATCGTTTTCATCAAGTCCCACTGGCATTAACCCATCGAGGTGAAAATCAGTTACAGATTATGAAGGCGCCCCCTGAAGTATTGATGGCTATGCGACAGTATGTTGCCAGTGTGGCAATTAATCCGGTAGCGAATCAAGCGGTGTTAACTGCACCACGAGGTAATCTGGTTACGGTGTGGGATATTGCCAATAAAACATTGGTTGATTCATTGAAGTTAAAAGATTCTGCTGGTGTTGCCTATGATCGGCATGGTGACAGGCTCTTGCTGACTAATGGATATGGTAATATTTATGAATACGCACATCAACCACAACAAGGTAAGCAATCCTCAATTCGCGATTTAAATTCTTCCAAGTATGGTGGGCAACAAGCGGGAGTTCAATCCTTAACTGGCTCACAGCAAATCAAGCTCAAGTGGGATAACCATGTGGTACCAGTATCCGTTTAATTTATTTTGATGGAAAGCCAAATCGTTATTTAAAAATTGCACTGGCGAGATAGACTCGCCGGCATACTAAATTTGAAAAGCAGGCGCTTGTGTTATTTAAAAGAGGATACTTTTTCGTTCCACTCTCGAATAAATTCATCATTGAGTGTATCCAAGTCAACATCTTCATCGTCGGTGAATACTAAGCCTGAATTGTCGATAGACTGATCATTTTTGCCGTGAGTGTCTAGTTTTGCGACTATATTGGTTTTTAAGTTACTGTCTAGTTCGGTATAAATATTTTTACGGATATCTAGTAAGGCTTGCACAATTCGCGTGTTGCCAGAATACTGAATTAAACTTTCATTAACTAATTCTTTAGCCAGGTCGTAGCGATTGCAACTCAAATAAAAGTCAGCGGCTGAGCGAAGATATTTAATCTGTGCCGAAGTCGACACATTTTTAGGAATAGATAATTCACGTACCGATGGTGGCTTGGATTGATCTTGCTGCTGGTTACTGGCAATGGTTTCCAGTTGATCATCAAGTTCTTGAGTAAAGCGCTTAACCTTGCGCCGAGTGGTGTAGCGTGAACCTAAATATGCCAGAAGTAATGCAATAACTAACCAGCTGAAAGTTTGCCAAAACGATGGCCCATTATCAGTAGAAGTTGTCAATGTCTGATCAGAATTTTGACTGGCTGGAGAAGGTACCAGATTATTCCGATTTGACAACGCGCTATTGCTACTATTGTTTAAAGTAGTATTTTCCGCATTTTCAATTTGAACGACTTGCGGCTTGTCGTTGACTGTTTCTGCTTTGGTCGAAGCATTGGTACTAAGCTGAGTGGCTGATTGGTTATTGCTGCCATCTGTCTCTGCTGGTGTTTCTGCGGAAGATTCACTAATGACCGATAAAGCAGAGTGAGACAAATCTTTTATAGCCTTAAAGGCAGGCATGGGATCGATTTGAGCTGTATATTGGCGCATTTGCTGTGGATTTTGCAATTGAGCGATTAAGCCTTCCAATTTGGCCAGTTGCTGTTTCATTTGCGCATTTTGCGCTCTCTCATATTCTATATCGGCTTTCAGACTAGATAATTCTTGCTCAATAAATACGGTGCGGTTTGCTAATCGCTGTTGATCGACAGGTTGGCTGCTTGCAGCAAGCTGTTGCTTAGCGACTGGTGTATTTATATTGGTTTTATTTAAATTCGGTTCGTTTACACTGGGGCTATGCGAGTCGAGCGCATTTGTATCTAAATACAGGGTCACCCCAAGTTTTAACTGGTTTTTATCTTCATTTAAAAAAGCATGAGGATTATTGTCAAAAATCACCTGCATTTTTTGAGTTAGGGTCAAGTGTTCAACTTCCCAACTCCGAGCGATACGCCACAAACTTTGTCCTTGCTCAACGACAATTGAAGGCTGATTTAAACGCGTTTGCTGGGGAATTATCGAAGTATTTTTCGGCGTATCTTGATTGACTGCAATATCTTTCGCCAGGTTATGATTGGTTGTAATTCGATTAGTCTGAGCATTCGCTGCGGTGGATTGCTGCGAATTGGTCACATTCGCCAAGCGTTGATTATTGGCATACAATTCCGCCGGATCCATAAAAAGCGCTATTTCTTTGAAAATAGTGGTGCCTTTGTAATCAATGGCGACGACAAAATTAACGACAGGCTCTTTAATTGGATAGTGACTGGTAATTTGCAACATTGGCCCCGAATTGGTTTCAACGGCATTAAATTTGAGTTTAGGTATCCATAAAGGATAATTCAGACCAAATCGATTATGTTGTTGTTCGTTGGCAATACGGGCACGAATATCATGCAATTCATATTCAGTGGCAATGATCGGCAAGCTGATATTCAGTGGCCGATTAAGTATTGCCGCAGTATCGGGATTACCAAAACCAATGGCAAGCAAATTGGTTGTTGGTGTCGTCAGCGAAACAGCAATCGCTAGCGACAATAAATTCAATCGGGGCATAATTGCCATCTCCTGACTTTTAACTACTGCCTTAATCGATACTTACAGCCTTATTCGATTAATCTCTATGTGAGTTTTTTCTGTTATTTCTAATTATGGCCGCTAACACTCGGTTCGTCCTCATTATTTAATAACAATTGGTTATTAACAGTTGGTTTGATATTGAAACTAATAAAACATCGCCGCTACCGTTATGGGTAAACCGTTACACAAAAATTTTGATCAGACGATAAACTATCAATATCGCTAATAATCGGCCACTTATGGCTAAACTAGAGAAATAATTAGTGTCTTCTTAATTTTGATCGATAAAATACACGTTTGGCTTAAGAAATTTTAAAATTAATGCTTAAGTGCATAACAATAGTCACTTTGGTTCTAATGCGAAATCGGTATGTCGATCCCTAGGTGAATCAGCGACACACCAAATGATTTGCTATACAATACGCTCGAAATTTGAACGCTGCTTTCAAACATCGAATTTTAAAACTACAACTTTAGGAATTAGCTTCATGTTAGATAATAAACAATCTTTAGCAGAATATGACTCAGAATTATGGCAATCCATTGAAGCGGAGAAGCAACGCCAGGAACAACATATTGAGTTGATCGCATCAGAAAACTATACCAGCGCCAGAGTAATGGAAGCACAGGGCTCTGTGTTAACAAACAAATATGCCGAAGGCTATCCTCATAAACGTTATTATGGCGGATGTGAATTTGTTGATGTGACTGAAGATTTAGCCATTGCCCGAGTAAAAGAATTATTTGGGGCTGATTATGCCAATGTTCAGCCACATTCTGGCTCTCAAGCTAATGCGGCTGTTTATATGGCTTTACTAAAGCCTGGCGATACCGTTTTAGGTATGAACTTGAGCGAAGGTGGTCATTTAACTCATGGATCACCAGTTAACTTTTCGGGTAAGCTTTACAACTCTGTTCAGTACGGTCTGGATGAAAAAGGTTATATCGATTATGAGCAGGTTGAAGCATTAGCGCTTGAGCACAAACCTAAAATGATTTTAGCGGGTTTTTCTGCCTATTCGCGTGTTGTTGATTGGGCCCGTTTCCGTGAAATTGCGGATAAAGTAGGCGCATATTTTATGGTCGATATGGCACATGTTGCCGGACTAATTGCTGCTGGACTGTATCCTAATCCGGTTCCTCATGCAGATGTTGTTACTTCTACAACACATAAAACCCTGGCCGGTCCTCGTGGTGGTGTGATATTAGCGCGTGCCAATGAAGAGCTGGAAAAGAAATTTAACTCTGCGGTATTCCCCGGTGGTCAAGGTGGTCCATTAATGCATGTGATTGCTGGTAAAGCGGTTGCCTTTAAAGAAGCATTAAGCGATGAGTTTAAAGCAACGCAAAAGCAGGTACTGGCTAACTCACGTGCAATGGTCGATGTTATCATGCAGCGTGGTTACAAAATTGTTTCTGGTGGTACCGATAATCACCTGTTCTTGTTAGATTTAATCGATAAAGACATTACTGGTAAAGATGCTGAGGCTGCACTAGGTCAAGCTTATATCACGGTTAATAAAAACACCGTACCAAATGAGCCTCGCTCGCCATTTGTAACCAGCGGTTTACGTCTAGGTAGCCCGGCAATCACCACTCGTGGCTTTAAAGAAGCCGAAGCGGCAGAGCTGGCTGGCTGGATTTGTGATATTTTAGATGATATTACTAACCAGGAAGTTATTGCGGCTACCAAGCAAAAAGTACTGGAGTTAACTGCGCGTTTCCCAGTATATGCAAAGTAAGTTGACGCGAATCGGTGTTAAAAAGATAGCGTTAAAAAGACTAAGCGTGTAATTTAGTCTTAAGTTAGTGTTATAATAGCAAAGCCATTTCGACATAGTCGGAATGGCTTTTTTTATTTCTATTTGTACGTTTTTTATGGAGCTACCCATGCGTTGCCCATTTTGCTCTTTTCAAGATACTAAAGTTATCGATTCTCGATTGGTTGCCGAAGGCGATCAGGTGCGCCGTCGCCGCGAATGTAACGAATGCGGAGAAAGGTTTACTACTTTTGAAGGTGCCGAATTGGTGATGCCAAAAGTCATTAAAGGTGATGGTACTCGCCAACCGTTTGACGATAACAAGCTAAAAGCGGGTATTTTGCGAGCAGTAGAAAAACGTCCTGTCTCTGTTGAAGATGTCGAAAAGTCAATTCTCAGTATTCAATCGAAATTACGAGCCTTAGGGGAACGCGAAGTTTCAGCACAAGTGATTGGTGAAATGGTGATGGATGCCCTTAAAAAGCTCGATCAGGTGGCCTATGTAAGGTTTGCATCAGTATATCGACGATTTAAGGATGTGAGTGATTTTCGAGATGAAATCGCTCGCCTGGAATCGAAAGATTCATGATTTAATGTGCCATTTAATTAAACACTCGTTATAGCCAATCATGCAGCCTGAACACTTACTCATTAAAAATACGAGACAATGGTCTACTCAAGATCGTGAGTGGATGTCGCTGGCTTTACAGTTGGCAAAAAAAGGGCGTTATACCGTGCGCTCAAACCCGTTAGTTGGTTGTGTCATTATTAAAGATGGCCAAATACTTGGCCAGGGGTGGCATGAAAAAGCAGGCATGGCACATGCCGAAATCAATGCACTGACTGCTGCTAAAGCTAACGGAGCTGATGTTAAAGGAGCAATCTGTTATGTCACTCTTGAGCCTTGTTCTCATCAGGGGAAAACGGGTTCATGTGCCACGGCTTTAGTTGCAGCCGGAATTGGTAAAGTAATCTGTGCAATGGAAGATCCAAATCCGCTGGTTTCAGGTAAAGGTTTTGCAAGACTACTCGATGCGGGAATAGCCGTGGAATATGGTTTATATGAAGATCAGGCTCAACAACTCAATCGAGGCTTTTGTTCTCGAATGTTGCGTCAGCTTCCTTGGCTTACCTGCAAGTTGGCTATGAGTCTTGATGGCCGGACTGCATTGGCGTCCGGAGAAAGTCAATGGATAACCGGCGCTGCGGCCCGCCAGGATGTACATCGTTTACGCGCAACCCAAGATGCCATTATTACAGGTGCAGGCACAGTGACATTTGATAATCCCAGTTTAACTGTCAGGTTGACTGAGTTATCTGACTTACCTATGCAGCACTCAACCAATAAGCTGCAATTTAAACAGCCTGCTCGAGTGATTATTGATCCTCAGGCGCGAGTGAGCCCACAGGCAAAAGTCTTTAATGATGATGCATCAGTATATTGGGTTAACCAGCAGCAACAGCAACACGCTAGCCAACAGGTGAACACACTGGATTATCAGTCTGACTTTTATTCACTGCTGCAACAAATGGCTTTAAAAGGGATGAATTACTTAATGCTGGAATCGGGTCATCAGTTAGCGGGGGGGTTTTTGCAACAGGGATTAATTGATGAATTACATATTTATATGGCGCCAAAACTCATGGGAAATTACGCCAAAGGATTATTTGAACTCAATATTGAACACATGCAAAATACGCCGCAATTGGCGCTGCAAGATATTCGCCAACTGGGTGAAGATATTCGTTTGATCTACCAAGTGAATAAGACAGGGTGAAAAAATGTTTACTGGAATAATTGAAGCAACAGGGCAAATTGCCAAAATGGAATCGCGAGGTGGCGATAAAGTATTGACAATCAATGTTGGTAAGCTCGATATGAGCGATGTTAAATTAGGTGACAGTATCGCTTGTAACGGGGTGTGTCTAACGGCAATTGATTTTAATGAAAACACTTATATTGCAGATGTTTCTGGCGAAACACTCAAACTTTCCACCTTAGGCGCATTACAAGTTGGTGCACCGGTGAATCTGGAAAAGGCATTGACCCCGAGTTCTCGATTAGGCGGTCATATTGTTAGTGGACATGTTGATGGTATTGGTGAGATTGTCGGTATTGCTAATGATTCACGTAGTGTGCAATTCGATATTCAAGCGCCCGCCGATTTAGCGCGATATATTGCCAAAAAAGGATCGATTACAGTGGACGGAGTTTCGCTCACTGTAAATGAAGTTGAGCAGGATATTTTTAAACTGAATCTAGTGCCACATACACTCCAAGAGACTACTGCCAGCCACTACAAAGTGGGGCATCGAGTCAACTTAGAAGTCGATTTGCTGGCGCGTTATCTGGAACGTTTGTTACAGGGGAAAGCGCAATCTCAACCTGACAGACTAAACTATGAATTACTGGTAAAAAGTGGGTTTATTAAATAATGCAATTAAATACAGCTAAAGAGCTAATTGAGGATATCGCCGCCGGTAAAATGGTCATTTTGATGGATGATGAAGATCGCGAAAATGAAGGTGATCTGGTGATGGCATCGACAATGGTTCGGCCGGAAGATATTAATTTTATGGCACGTTATGGGCGTGGATTAATTTGTCTGACATTAACTCAGGAACGTTGTGAACAATTGCGTTTGCCGTTAATGGTAGAACGGAATTCTGCGTCATTTGAAACTAATTTTACCTTATCGATTGAAGCCGCACAGGGCGTTACTACCGGTATATCTGCGGCAGATCGTGCACGAACTATTCAGGCTGCTATTGCGGCGGATGCCAAGCCCGAAGATATTGTTCAACCGGGACACATCTTTCCGATTATGGCCAAGCCTGGTGGTGTTTTAAATCGAGCGGGACATACTGAAGCCGGGTGCGATTTAGCGCGCTTGGCTGGGCTCGAGCCTAGCGCGACGATAGTTGAAATTTTAAATGAAGATGGCACTATGGCTCGCCGTCCGGATCTAGAAAAAGTTGCTGAGCAGCATAATTTGAAAATCGGTACGATTGCCGATTTAATTGAATATCGCATGAATACAGAACACTCTATTGAACAAGTTCAATGTGTTGAATGGCCCACAGAATTTGGACTGTTTAAACTTCATGCATTTCGCGACAAGATTGATGGACAAACTCATATAGCTTTAGTGAAAGGTGACATTCAACCTGATGAAACGGTGATGGTACGCGTGCATGTGGCTGATGTTGCCTCGGATTTGCTGGCTCGAGAAAAACGCGATGCTGGTAACTGGACCCTGCGCCGAGCAATTGAAAAAGTAGCAGCAGAAGGCAAGGGAGTGGTAGTACTTTTAGGTTATCATGCTTCTCCAGACATGCTACTTGATCGCATTGCCGTAATTTCAGGTAAACAAGTTATTAGTCCAAAAGCACAAGCAAAAGCCAGCAGAGCATCACGCACGGTCGGGATTGGCTCACAGATTTTAATGGAGCTTGGGGTACATAAAATGCGTCTACTCAGTCCGGTGAAAAAGTTTATCGCTCTGTCAGGGTTTAAGTTGGAAGTTGTCGAATACATTGAAGACCAATAATAACGTTGAATGACAAAGTTTGATCAGGCAGTTTAATGATTTAAGCTCAATGATACAAACCGGATAAAAGCAGCAACAGATTAATACAGCCTACGCAGGCTGCAATCGCAAGTTTTAACTTGATTCAGTTTTAAACTAACCCCTTAATCGGGTGTAATTAAAACAAATACAAAAGAGAGAGAAAATGGTGACATTTGAAGGTGATATGATTGGTCAGGGCGGCAAATTTGTATTGTTGGTAGCCCGATTCAATAGTTTTGTTGTAGAAAGTCTGGTTGAAGGAGCAATTGATGCGCTCAAAAGACACGGTGTTGCAGAGTCAGATATTGATATTGTGCGTGTACCTGGCGCATTTGAAATGCCAATTGCTGCACAGCGTATCGCGGCAAAACAAAAATACGACGCTATAGTTGCGCTTGGCGCAGTGATTCGTGGCGGTACGCCTCACTTTGAGTATGTTGCGGGTGAGTGTGTTAAAGGCTTGGCGCAAGTTTCTCTGCATCATAACTTACCTGTTGCCTTTGGTGTGTTAACCGTAGACAGCATCGAACAAGCCATTGAACGTGCAGGCACTAAAGCGGGTAATAAAGGCGCAGAAGCCGCATTAAGCGCATTAGAAATGGTTAACTTATTTAACGAACTGGATAAGTAAATGCTCCAAAAACCATCAACTCGAAAAAAAGCGCGACGTTATGCGATTCAGGGGCTCTATCAATGGCATATGAGTGGTTCCGGGATTGAAGAAATTGAATTGCAATTTCTTGAGTCAATGAATCAGGCAAAGGTAGATGTTGAGTATTTTCGCGAGATCTTAGTCAATACTTTGCGCCTGATTAATCAGCTGGATGAACAGCTTAAACCTTTTTTAGATCGGGACTTTAGTGAAGTAAACCCCGTTGAACTATCCATTTTGCGACTAGCCTGTTATGAGTTGACAGAGCGTATGGATATACCTTACAAAGTGGTTATTAATGAAGCATTGGAATTAAGCAAAACTTTTGGCGCAGCTGATGGTCATAAGTTTGTCAATGGGATTTTGGATAAGTTGGCCCGAAAAACCAGGCCCTTGGAAGCTAAACCCACCTAATCAAAAGATAGTTTATCTGACCTTGTTGTCGGTTATTTTTACCAGAAAAATTATGGGTAACAAATAACCGACAAAATAGACACATAGAGCACGAATGTTGTTGAGCTGTCATGTTGTTTATCACTGCTGTAGATTGGCAAAGAAGTCGATTATTATTTAATCCTCAGCGTATCAGAAGGTCCGATAATCAGTTTATTATTCTGAAGGATATTCATGAACGAGTTTGAAATTATTGATCGCTATTTTGCGGTTGATAGTGGCAAGAGAAAAGATGTTTTAAAAGGAATCGGCGATGATTGCGCCTTATTAAAAGTTCCGCGAGGCCAGCGTTTAGCGGTGTCGATGGACACCTTAATTTCGGGCGTTCACTTTTTACCAGAAACCAATGCTGCCGATGTTGCACACAAAGCGGTGGCGGTTAATTTAAGTGATTTATCAGCCGCAGGTGCTGAGCCTGCCTGGATCACACTATCGATGACCTTGCCAGAATATAATGAGGATTGGCTCGAATCATTTCATATTGGATTAAAACGGATTGTTAATTTTTTTGGTGTTCAAGTTGTGGGTGGCGATACCTGCCGCGGACCACTCTCAATCACCATTCAAGCGCACGGCTTTGTGCCTGAAACGGTTTTTCATACTCGGAGTGGAGCACAGCCTGGTCAATTAATATGTGTCACAGGGCCTATTGGTGACGCTGCATTAGGATTGAAAGTGGCACAAAATGAATTGCAGGTTCCTCCAAATGTTGCCAGTCAGTTACTCAAAAAATATTTTACGCCATACCCAAAAATTGCTGCTGGTATTGCGCTGCGAGGCCGAGCCAGCGCGGTTATTGATATTTCAGATGGATTATTGGCCGATGTTTTTCACATTAGTGAAAGTAGTAATGTGGGCGCATTATTACGTTGGGATAAAATTCCGTTATCAGCTGCAGCGCAAACCATTGACGATAAAATATTGTTAAAAAAAGCGGTATTGTCAGGCGGTGACGACTATGAATTGTGCTTTACCGTCAATGAAGATGACTTAGAAGCCACACGACATGCATTGGAAACCGTTGGTAACGAATGTATTCCGATTGGCCGGTTAACCGGAAAGTCTGGCGTAAAAATATTAGATAACAAACAAGAAATGACATTTGACGAGTTGGGTTACACCCATTTTTAGCTGATATGACTAAGCTTATGGCTGGCTAAGATAACTGGCTGGTCTGAGCGCTGATTTAGCTTATCAGAGAAACACAACTTTTATTGCCACTATACTATTCCTGATAGCGGTTATTGAGCCAGTATTCATGATTGACAAAACACTGCTAAAGTTAGCGTTAACCAACCCGATACATTTTTTATCGATGGGGCTGGGTAGCGGGTTAGCGCCAATTGCACCGGGTACATTCGGAACGCTTGCCGTCGTGCCGCTGTACTGCTTACTTGCACCATTTAGTTGGCCTATTTATCTGCTGGTTTGTTTAGTGTGTTGTTTAGCGGGTATCTTTTTTTGTCGTTATACTGCTGATGCGCTGGGCGTTCATGATCATCCTGCAATAGTTTGGGATGAATTCGCCGGTTTTTTGATAACCATGGCAGGAGTTGCGTTTAGCTGGCAAAATATTATGTTAGGTTTTGTTTTATTTCGGTTTTTCGATATTGTTAAACCTTGGCCAATTCGCTGGATAGATAAACAGGTTTCTGGTGGGGTGGGGATTATGCTGGACGATATAATTGCAGGTATTTTTGCCTGGATTAGCCTTTATGGATTGAGGATATTATGGCCTTAAAAACATCAAACTACTTTATTGGATTGATACTGGCGTTAGCCTTTCAACTGTTTGCTCCGCAAAAAATTTTAGCACAATCTCCGCAAGAAAATGAACTGCGCGTGATAGGTCTTTTTAAAAATGCCGCAATGGTTGACTTTGCCGGTAAACAAAAACTGTATCGGGCAGGGCAAAAAATTAATGCAGATATTCAATTAATTAAAGCCGACACACACTCCGCCACTTTTAGCATTCATGGTAAAGAACAAATTCTGACACTGCATAAGCCGTTGATGTTTAGTGGAGACAATGCGGTGGCAAATGCCGCTTTGGCAAATGCTGATTTGGTAAACAAGGTGAATTCACAATCTACAACTAGCACCAGCAAAGTAGTTAAAATACAGCGTGGTTTAAATGGCATGTATGAAACACCAGGATTAATCAACGGCGTGTTAGTCAATTTTTTAGTGGATACTGGTGCAACTTATGTGGCGATGAGTCGGAATGTTGCTAATCGATTAGGGATTCCTTATTTGCAAAAAGGAATCGAAGGCAGAGCATCGACGGCTAATGGTGAAGTCAGGACCTGGATCGTGACGCTTGATAGTGTTCGGGTGGGCGATATCGAGCTCTATAATGTACGAGCAGGTGTCAGTGATAACTTTGCCATGGGGGATGTTTTGCTGGGTATGTCGTTTATTAACCGGGTCAAATTAGTCAATGAAGGTGCGACATTAGAGTTAATTCAGCAATATTAATTGGCTGGGTTGTTATTGCCTAACAAACGTTCCTTTCACTAAACATAAGTATTAAAAAGCTGAAAAATATTGACAACTATGCCGCTCATCGCAATTACCCCTCGCTTAGAATTAAGAGCGTTTTCTCAGTTTGACGCACCAGGATTCTATCAAATGAATCTTGATCCTGAAGTACTTCGATACACGGGCGATAAGCCATTTGTGTCGGTGGATGAGGCGGCGCAATTTATCGAAAATTATTCCCATTATCGACAATATGGTTATGGTCGCTGGTCAATCTATTTAAGAGAAAGTCAGCAATATATTGGATTTTGCGGGTTACGCTTTGATGCACAGTCTGGCGAAACCGATATCGGTTATCGCTTGCAACGAGCATTTTGGCATCAAGGCTTGGCAACCGAAGCGGCACAAAAAACAGTTGAGTTGGCATTTAATAAATACGAATTGGCTTCTATTATTGGGCGAGCTGTGAATGAAAATATCGGCTCCCATCGCATACTTACCAAGCTTGGTTTTAAGCCAGAGCAGACTTTTATTGAAAATCAGATGACCTGGCAACAGTATCGATTGATTCGCACTGACTAATTGAAACTGAGAGTCATTGAAACTATGAGTCATTTAAACTAAGAGTTATTGAAACTAAGAGTCATTTAAACTACTTTTGCTTAAACGTCTTTAATTCTCTCGAGTACCGGTTTAATCACAGCGCGATCTTTGGCAATGACAATAATACCGTTGTTTGCAAATGTTTGCAGTTCGCCTTGCCACGTTGGGTTTGAAAATGATTGAGGCAAATCGGTTGGCGAAAAGACTGCTTTCGGTGCAATAAATAAAGTCACCGGCGCACCATCGACTTGAGCAATCATGTGGAGCGCTGTTTTTCCGGCAACTTTACATTTTGTCGCAAAGGTAATTTTGTCAGGTAAGCCGGTGAGTTCAATATTTAAGCGTGATAATTGACGATTGATATCTTCGGGCGACATAAGTGACTCTAATGCAAGATACTCGCTTTCATTTTGCACATGGAATAAGGCATCTTCTAAAATCACATTTTGCTGCGCTACTTGCATCGGAGGTAAGTCATCCATGTTGCTGGCTTGCCAGAATGTCATGATTGAAATGAAGGCAATTGAAGCGGCTATCGCCCATTTTACACCAAGCTTTTTACGGTTTTGTAAGTGCTGATTAAATAAAATTTTATTCGCAAGCGCAGGATTTATTTCAAATTTAAATGCATCCTGTAATTGTTTTTCAAAACGTTGCTCATCCCTAAGATGTTGCTGCTGTGCGGGCGTCATTTGTTGATAAGTCTGATTATCAATTTGCTGTTGCTGAGTTAATGGATCAACTCTTTGAGCACGTTTTTTTTCAAGCTCATCCATGATTTTCTCCTTGCGAAGTGGATGAATCAGTTAATTGCTTTTTTAACTGAGCGCGCGCCCTAAACAAGCGCGTTGAAATTGTATTGGCGTTAGTGTTCAGAGCCTCCGCAATTTCGTCAGTAGAAAAGCCGCCAATAATTTGTAGCGCTAAAGGAATTCTAAAGTGATCATCAAGTTTGAATATATCTCTTCTTAGCAACATCTGATTAATGGCTTGATTGTTATCTGAAATTTGTTCAAGTTGCCAATCATCATTCAATTCACTCACAGGTAATTGCTTTCTTTCAAACCGACGGGCATTTTCTCGGCTTAAGATAGTAAATAACCAGGACTTTGCCGCCTTAATATCTTTGAGCTGATGCAAACTCTTCCAGGCTCGAGTAAAGGTTTCCTGAACCAGATCTTCGGCTACAGCATGATTTTTACAAATCCAAAAAGCATAGCAAAAAAGCGGTTGATAAAAGCTTTTTACCAGACTCTCAAATTGCTGATCTTTATTGGACACGGTTTACCAACTTAACTCATGGTTGTAGGGGCCTGATAGCGTTATCTGACTCATATGCATGGCTTCTCCTTGAAGGCGATTAACTAGTCGCGCTTTGGTTTCAAATTTATTTCAGTTCACAGTAAAAGACCCAATACAAAGCTGATTTCTTTCAAATAAATCAATGTTTTTTAATATTAGCTTATAAAACAAAGTGATAGACAATGCAAACTGATAGAAATTTGTTGTTTCTGTTAAATAAAACGCTAGCACTCGGTAGGTGGTCAAGCTTTATTCGGCAAATAGAAAAGGTTAACCTTAATAAATGACTTGTTTAAAATAGCAGCTTTGGATAAGTTTTTAATGGATTGCCAAGGTATATTTCAACTGAAACATCTTGAACAATGTTAATTTGATAGCCTTGGCTAACCGTGACTAATTGGTACTAACCTCGACTTTCAGGTCAATGATAAATAGCTTATGAATAATACTTTGTTACGCATCAAAAAAGTAGAACAGTATATTGAACGGTCACTTGACGAAGATTTGTCGGTGGAAAAACTGGCTGCACAAGCTTGTTATTCGGTATTTCATTTTCATCGTTTATTTAAAGCCTATTTTGGCGAAAGTGTTTATGCGTATAAAAAGCGCTTGTTGCTTGAACGAAGCGTTAAGCAACTGGTTCATAGTCAGCAAAGTATCACTGAAATTGCTTTAAATGCCGGTTATGAAAATCAATCAGCATTTAATAAAGCGTTTCGGCAAATGTTTGGGCAAACACCAACTCAGTGCCGACAGCAAAAAAATTTACATTGTTCACCTTCACATCTGACAAATAAGGTAAAAACAATGCAAGTCGATATTATTCAGTTACAGCCCATTTCAATTATTTCTGCTCGAGGACGAGGAGACTATGCAACTGCGGCTAATCAGGCATGGAGTTGTTTAATGCATTTTATGTATTCAAATCGATACATGCAAAAGCAGACTCGGATGTTTGGTATTACCTACGACGATCCTTCTGTGACCGAACCTGATAATATTCGTTATGATGCCTGTGTTTCAAATGATCAGCAATTAACCGTTTCGGGAGAGTTGGCCAACAGCATCATTCAAGGGGGGACTTATGCCAGAGCGCTACACAAAGGTCCTTATGAGCGATTAAATACAACCTATGAATATTTGTTTTATCAATGGTTACCAGAAAGTCAATACCAGTTGCGTGACTTACCACCGTTTGAAAAATATTTAAATCGCGATCCGCGCCGAACCAAGCCTGAAAACTTGAGAACTGAAGTATATATTCCGGTTATGCGTTAAGTTTTGTTGGGGCGACTTTTCTGAAATGTTGAGTATCTTAACGGATAAGTTAAATGAACCGTCCTGTGCAGATCCGCTTACAGGGTGGTTTGGAGACTGGAGAGCTTCAGCTACCCGATTAGTGATTATTATGTAAGCGTAGCCAAAACTTTATTGCGTTCATACTTGCGGCTTCTCTTTCATTGAGAACCATAGACTCCACCTTATTTATTGTAGATTTAAGCCTTTTCATTCCAATAAGATCACGATAGTAAAGTGGTAACTGTTCAATGCTTAAATTGTATGTCTCTAAACAATTTTTAAGATCTCTCACCAAATCAAAATGTAACCTAGGTTTTATTTTATGCAATATCTTTTCAGCCAGCTGCTGTCGATTAAAATAATCGCCATCATCGCTAAGAAATATCTGAAACAGTCCATAATATAGTTCTTCGGATTCACATGAATCTAACCGCTGTCCATATGCTTTAACATTTTAACATCAGCCGAACCTTTTCGGTCAGCAGTTTCAAGTACTAGTAGAGTTATTGCATCTCTATCCATATTTAATCTTGATCACTAACGCTTAGCGTTTTCGAAATTGAAACGTGGTGTAAATTTTTGATAAACGCGTTTTGTTATGGACTTACTCCAAGTACGCAACGATTAATGATATTGAAAACTTCTTCATCATCCTTTTGCTCTTCCATCGTAATTCTCAGCTTTT
This sequence comes from Aliikangiella maris, assembly GCF_040719265.1. NCBI lineage: Bacteria > Pseudomonadati > Pseudomonadota > Gammaproteobacteria > Oceanospirillales > Pleioneaceae > Aliikangiella > Aliikangiella maris. Next base: position 22,881 of record NZ_JBFDAH010000031.1, read on the forward strand.
CAAGAATGCCTTTCTTCAAGTATTCTGGCACTGCCGAATCACCTTCAAAATTGACATCATCATGATCATCAAAACCTTCATGATCCCTCAAAGAAAGAGTAAAACCTTGATTTTCATCTTCAGGATGTACAAACATAAATATCGTGTAGCCATCATCTATTCCACCACAGAAGCTATATTCTGCAAACTCAAATTTATTCAGGCGTGCATGTTGGCTCTGATTCATACCCAAGATAATAATAACCTTCCCAAATTTTAGAATTACTTTTTGATATTGAAAAGTTTATCCCCTCTGTAGTATTACAATAAGAAAATTTAAGTTTATATACCGATACTTCTTCCGGCTTAAATATTCCGATTGCTAAATTCACAGGTTTCTTTGATTTAACTGTATAAAAAAAATATCCAGCACTCTTGTTAACGCTGACTCTATCATCTGAAAGTGGGTAGCACTCTTCGCTGTCAGTTGCTTTTTTTATAATTTTTGCCTTTTCAGAAATGTTCTCGCTATCAAGATACATCAACGTAAGTTGAGAACCAGGGAAGACATTAGCATTTTTTATAGCAAGACAGTTTCCATGCAACCAGCCAACCTCACTATCCAAACTATCGCTATTCACCTTTGGTGCCAATGAGCAGGATGCTACCAATATAGCTATTACGAAGGAAAAAATTAATTTCATTTTATCGTCCATTATATGACCAGTGAGGAGCATCCGTTTTAAGTTTCTTCACGCCATAGGAATCCCCAATAGAGTGAAGTACCGTATTGGTGTTTACATTTGGAGAATATGTAACTGAAACCTCACTTCCATCCTTTTTCTTGATTTTGATGGTGCCAGTCCATATTATGGTCATATCAATAGCCTTACCACTTATATGATTACTTGTTAAAGATGGAGGATTGATGCTTCTTGGTGGAACAGCTAAGCCAAATCCAGTCACCATCTCAAGTGCACCTGCTTTACTCTTGGCCAAGTCTCCATGATTCCACTCTATGTCAACTCCAATCATTTTCTTTGCATCGGATGGCTTACACTTTCCCTGTGAAATCTTCCAAGACCAATGAAAAAGATAGGCCCTTTTATCACTTCTTTTTGTTGTTGAAACATCCACTGTAGCACCAGCATCTTTTAATGCTTTTATAAACGCTTTTACAGCAGCTCTAAATGTGACTTCGAGATCATCAACTTTGTTGCTGTTTTTTGCATGGGCATTAGCCCATGTAACCCAGTATTTTCCACTTTTAGTAGCCATTCTTTCTCCTATATGTATTTAAATCTAACGCTTTTGTAAAAGGCGCGATGATAGGAGCGTCCTTTTGACAAACTTGTTAGCACTTGCACACAGATAAATTGAGCCGTAAGCCATCATTCATTCCCCGGATAATTCAGACGAACTTGTGGCAAATTACCACGTCGCACAGGTTTTAGTTTGTAGTGAATAGTACGATGCCTATATCCATCTCCAGAGTTATATGCAACGTAGTACCCAATTAACCTCCCACCATTAAATTCTAGGTATTCTTGGGATTCAGAATCATTATCCAAGAAATACCTATTTTTATTTATACGTTTTAAATTTTCATTTTTTATCAAATGGGATGTGTATTGAAGTTCGGAGTCTATTTTTGGATCACCGCTCCAAAAAACATAGGCTAATTCATCGTTTTTAACCCCTATAAACTGCCCCCTCAATATTTCAAAAAATAGTGTATTTTTACATGGATTGAAACCATCTGGAGCCACTTCACATTCCGAATTTACAATTTCATACAGCCCAATATAATCCTCAATGCTAGTGTTTTTTGTAGTCGCGCACCCATTTAGAATGGCGATAGCAACTAAAATACGTATTGTTTTACCTATAAAAGACCTGGAAATAAGCATTTGATTAAACCTTTATCGAACGGGTTATTTTTGAAATAAAATCAATTACCAAGGGTAGCTAATTACGATCCTTGTTTTTGAATCAACCCAGTCGTATATTTTTTTGGCATCACCCACTTCAACGTGAATACAACCTGCTGTTGATCCTCCGTTCCCCACGTACGTGGCTCTTCCTGGCCATTCATGAATATATATTCCACGCTGCCCCCAAATTAAAATAGAATAATTCATTCGGCAAGGCACACCAATCTGCCCAATGCCGGGATAATCGCAAACATATTCCTGACTAAAGTAAGGGTGACGCTTAACATTTGGCAGGGCCGGATTAATTGTAAGGTCTTTGGGGTATCTGACACCTTTTTTACCTAAGCAGCGAAATGCTCCAATGTTTCCATCGCGATAAAGTTTCATTTATTTTCCTTAGAGCTTACAACGCCTTAAACACCGGAATGGTAGAGTTGGCGACTTTTTTGGAACAAAAAAGTGACAGCTTTACCAAGTCCGCGTGATTTGATTTGTTATATTCAACTATTATTTGGAACCTCTCATTGAGTCCGACATCAAGAGAGCGGTAGCCTTTTTTAAAATGTCTTTCTCCAATTCCACTTGGCGTAATTGCTTTTCAAGCTCTCGAATCCTACGTTGCTCTGCGGTTAAAGGGGTCGAGAATGGCTCATATGTGTTAGGCATTTTTTAGTAATTTATTGAGCGGGACAGGTACCAAACCTTTTTCTTCTTCTTTTGAGTAGATTTCACATATTCTACTTAGCTCCACTTCATACATGTATTTACACTCTTCATAATCATCACTGTCGGTTGTTTCAGACTGAGAAAGAAGATCGTAGTAACGAATGGCGTCTTCGAGTGCTTGGATACACACCGAAATAGTTCTTATATCAATATTTGGCATGTGAACGAGCCCTTAGTTTAATTTTGGCATTTATTGCCAGCTGATCCAGAGCCTTTAAGAATTTCGTAACCGGCATATCAAAATTTGGAGAGATTGAATAGTGCCAACTTTTTTTCTTGGGAATATAGTGGTCTTTTGTAATTACCAGTTCTGGGGGAACAACTGTACCAGCAGGTATAACTACATAATCCCAATTTTTGTGGCCAAATAGACCTTCTTTATCAGATAGGGAGGTACCTCGACTTTCTTCAGATTTAACGTAAAGAACTCCATCTTTTGAGTAGGTAGCTACATCTGCCAATCTTACTCTGCCATTAGGTAGATTTCTTTCTTTCAAGTCGGGGTAAAGCGGATTTGATGGTTGAGCTCCCGACTTATTAACCGCTCGCCATAACGTCAACGAGATATTGGAACGATATATTTTTTCCAAATCTCCTCTCGAAATTATTATCTCTTCTAACGTAATCATACTATCTCCTTAGTTTTATCAATTGCAGAAGGTTCTACTGCCTAACGCTCAATTCAAAAATTCAGGCTGTATTTTAACCTGAATATTTTGCAATTTATTGTTAGACTTTATTTTACACCTCAATTCTTTGAAGTGTTTCGATTGAGCTATATGCATCGCACACACCCTTACCAAGCAATCTAACTTTCGTACCTGCCATACGAGCACTTAGAAGCAAAGACATCATATTATTTTTAGTTAAATCAGATGTAAGAGGTAAAACATACTGCCAACCCTGATTAGTCGAACAGCTAGGGGCAGCATTTACATCACCAGCAGCTTTTATAAAAAGTACTTCACCATTAGCTGTATCTACCATCATTTTCTCTATTACAGCATTGTGCATATCACTAGCATCAACACTGGATAAGAAACTTAATGCTAAAGCCGTACTAATTAATATACTTCTCATATTTTCGAATACCCTCCAATTAAAAATTTGTAGTCTAACGTTCCGCTCTGGGGCAAACCGAAACGCAGCGTAGGTTTGTCCCTAGCAGCAACTTGTTAGAAGCCATCAGCCACCAACCTTGTTATATGCCATTGTTATAAACTCTTTAACTGGTTCAAAATCCGCCTCCGAAGATACAGTCAACTCAACATCACCAGTACCGTAATGGCCTATTGATGTTACATCTCGATAGTTATTAGTGCCCTCTGGAATATCCGAAGGCTTGAGCTTTAAGAACAGCTTGATATACTTACCTTTAACTTCCATACACGCGATGTTCTGGGAGATTTTGTAAGCAACGTAGAATTTTTTGGGGACCTCTTCAATTGATTCATCTAGTCCAATGATGAACTCTCGTATGATCGCTGTTAACTCTTGGATTTCCTCGCTTTTTCCTTCGAGCCTTTCATCAAAGGTATAGGTTGCCGTGGCTCGGGTTAGCGCGGCTTTTTTACCCGCCTCGACCATAACAGGATTTTTGTATCCATTATCAGAGGTGGGCGAAGAAGTTCTTACTGCCGATGATTTTACAGTATGAAAAACTTCTTCCAGATAAAGAGAGTCGTTTGAAAATAAGCGGTATTTCCATAGTTCAATGTTTGCGCCCATTACCTGAACGGCATGCAAATCATATTTCTTATAGTTTGGAGCGATGCATATAACCCTAACATCAGACCAATCGACCTTTACACCATTTCCCAACTGCTTTTGTACTGCTATTTCAAAATCACCTTTGTGATCTTGAATCCAGTGCAAGTAGAAAAGGCTCTGATTAATAAGTTCAGATGATTCGACTTTCTTGTATTCGATAATTATCGGATTATCTTCTTCCGATAAGGCAAGGCTATCTATTCGCCCTGCATGTTGAGCACCGGTTGAAAATTCACTGGCAACGAATCTGCAATTGAAGACCGTTTCGAGGTTTTTCTCAATCAGGGACTGCAAATCCTTTTCTAGCGCAAAATTTTTCTGCTCTACGGCAGATAGCTTGTCTCCTGACATGTCGAAAATCGGCATTTGATGATTACTCCATAGTCTCTTTGGCTTCTAACGCTTATTAAATGCACCAAAGCAATATAATCTGCAATAGACATTCACTTCATTTTGAAATTCATTAATTATTTCAAAAGTTTACCTTAAATTAACCGATTAGCAAAGTGCGGAAAGGTTGCTTTACTGCTTATAAACAACAATCGCATTTAAGAATATAATTTTATTTTCAATCAGTTAAAAAATAATTAAGCAATGTATCATGCAATCGCTTGAACGTAACAACTTATTCAAGTGGTATAAAATAATCTAAAACAAGGATGTTTCACCATGAATAGTCAACAAAAAACCAAGCGACTTACCCAAGTTAGAAATAAAATTCGTGCTTTAAATTACTCACTCCAAACAGAAAAAACGGTTCAAGAATTACTGGGGCATTCAGATGTGAGGACGGCTCAAATTTACACGCATGTACTCAATAGAAATCCAACTGGCACTTTAAGTCCTTTGGATAATCTTTAATTCATTTTATCCATAATTTAATTAAGGTGTTTAAGTTTAAAAAAAGAAACAATATTTTTAAAATAAAAGATAAAAAGTCATTTCACTTTTTTATTTTTTCAGCCCATCTTTTATGCACAAAATGTTATGCACAAAATGGCTTTTTATGATAGTCTAACTAAGCTTACGGTTGGAAAAGGTTAAGCCGACTTGTGAAGGAATAATTGATTAAAATGATTGATTAAAAAACTGAATCAATCGATTATTTTTTAATTTAATTGTTTCGGCGAAAAGCAGGTCAGTAAAAACCGCCAACCTTTCAGTTAGCGGCCATTCAAGAGAGAGCGCCAACTCCCTCAAGAATTGGTCAAGGTTAATCTCTCTACAGGAGACCAACAATGACGTTTTTAAATTATACAACGTTGCTAATATCAGCGCGAGCCCGGTTTCTCAAACCCTTTAGGGGTTGTTCTATAGTCACTTCTTTTTATGCTTTACGTTTAACCTATTGTTTCTTAAAGAAAAAGTAGTTTTTCTTTAATTTTAACCATCACTTTTAAGCTGATTAATTGACATTTGAGATTTCAAATAAAGTTTTGTTATGCCCAAAATTCTTAAAAGCTTAACAATTCTTTGGTCAGTTTTAACCCAGTTTGAGGAATTGGGTGAACGTTTGAAAGGTTAAAAACAATCCGTTAAGCCGTAAGCGCTACAAAAAAGCACGAGCTTTCTGGCCAGATGAAGTTTTTTAAAGTCATGCGTTTAAAATCATGCGTTTTAAAAACACGGCGAACGTTTGCCTGTCGCCATTGCACGCTTGTCACTTCATCCGTTGTACGGCCAGTTTTTTATATTAAAGATATTTCAAATTTAAATTGAAAAAAATGCAAAAGGAAGCCCAAGACTATGCCTGGAAACTACGACCACATTAGCTTAACCCAAAGTAATGTCAAGCAACTCATCGACACACTCACCTTATCACGCGACCACTTTGGTTTAACCGCACAAAGCATTTGTCAGTTTTTAAATGACTCACGCAGCATTAGGCATCACCAATTAATTTATGCCACAGCCAACAACTATTTTAACCTGGAAAAACAACTCAATGAACAACTGCAATTATTGGGCATAAACACAACCAATCCCATTTACAGTGAAAACGCCGCCAGTGTACTGCAACAACTCAAACACATAGTGCTGGCCGAAATTACCTGCAACACCATTGTATTTAGCCAACAACCCAACAAAGACATCACTGCCTTATGAAAAAAGAAACCATAAACACCCAACCAAACCGGCAAAGCCAGATTGAACTGCAAAGCCAGAATAACCTGCAAAATCGGCTTGAACTGCAAAATCGACAGTACTACCAAACGCTGATTTATTCTCGCAATATTGCTGGTATTTTTAAGCTTTACTTAGGCTGCCTGCTTAAGCTGTTCTTATGCCAGAGCGCTACAGAAGGGGGCTTATGCTCAATTAAATTCGACTTATCAATATTTGTTTTATCAATGGTTACCCGAAAGCCAATATGAACTGCGTGATTTGCCACCGTTTGAAAAGTATTTGAATCGTGATCCGCGTCGAACCAAGCCTGAAAATTTGAGAACTGAAGTGTATATTCCGATTAAATAAATCAATATTACATACAGGAGGCTGTATTTAGCCTTTGCAATCGATGAACTATTCAAAGAAAAAAAAAGAATACCAGTCAATTAAGCTTGGTATTCTTTTTACAGCGGTATTGCTAGTTGCAAACTAAAATGCTTCTAGCGACATGCATCCGTGTCAAATTCAACAATTAGACTGGCGCCTGTTGCATTCCCTTCTACATATAAATATGACCAATAAGAACTATTTTTACCGGTTAAATAGATACACTCTGTATTCCCTGCCGTATCTGATATGCCATCATAGTTAGTGTTTGTTGGCCAGCCGCCATTTCGATAGGTTAACTTTAAGTCACCCTGACCATGTGCGCTGGTAATGGCAATACTTTGATGAGCGCTAACATTAGCAATGTATAGACCTAGTCTGTCTTGTTGACCTAAACAGACCGCCTGGCCAGCGACAAGCCTCGTACCACTGCTAATGGGTGATTCTGTGGCGCAGGCATCAGGTACATTGCTCGTAGGTGTATCATTTTTTACAATAGTCACAGTTGCCGTATCTGAGTGGGTGGCTCCTTTGTCGTCAGTTACTTTCAGTGTAACGGTATAATTGCCTGCCGTTGAATAGCGATAAGTGGGGTTTGCCTGTGTACTGATGTCACCATTACCAAAATCCCAATCATATCGTGTAATTGTTCCGTCAGGATCATTTGAGCCTCGGCTGCTAAACTGAATCGACTCATTTTCTTTAGCCTGATAATTCCCGTTAGCATTGGCAATTGGTTTTTGGTTGCTAGTATCTGAACCGATAACGACGGTGTAATCTTCGGTTTCTGAGTCGCCCAAGTTACCACACGCTGATGAAGCCTGAGTTTGGTAAGTCATGCTAATACGCATTCTGGTTGTGATGCCATTTGCGCTCGCTGGAACAGAAATATTGCCACTGACTTCTCCTAGACCTGATAGGTTTTGGAGCACTTTTTCGCTACTGTCAAAAAGGCCATTACCATCGAAGTCAATCCAAGCCGTCCAATTTTCACTATAGCCGCCATCTGAGGTTAAACTTGCCACATTGTCGCCAACCTTTAGAGCAACCGTTTTAGATGAAAAGTCTTCATAACCGCTGGCCGAAGCACCACTGGTATTTTCAAATGCGCCAATTACAACTTTGGATATCCACTCATATTGCGTACTACCACTGACTTCACAATATTCGGGGGTGTCAGTAATTGTTACGGTTGCGCTATCTCGGTTGGTATTGCCTGAATTGTCAGTCACGGTTAGTGTAACGGTGAACTTGCCTGCTCTTGTATACGCATGGGTTGGATTAGCACTATTACTGCTTGCGCCATCTCCAAAGTCCCAAGCGTAACTGACAATTGATCCATCAGGATCATTGGAACCTGAACTGCTAAATGCAATATCTTTGTTAATGCTGCCATTATAAGGACCATTTGCCTCTGCAACAGGCGCTTTGTCATTACTGGCTGTTACTGTTACAGACGCAACGTCTGATGCCTGGTTACCTGAATTGTCTGTGACAGTCAGTTTTATATTGTAGCTACCTGCTTGACGGTAGGTATGTTGAGGGTTGGGTTGTGAACTGGAATTACCATCACCAAAATTCCAATTATAATCGGTAATTGAACCGTCAGGATCGTTTGAACCGCTGCTACTTAACTGCAAGCTATCACCAGCAGCCACAGTGTAAGGGCCATTAGCTTGTGCTATGGGTAAGCCTGAGGTAATTGGGCGTTCATAGTAAACTCTTAGCATGGCATCTTTATAATTAATATAAGGATCAATCATGACATGTAGTGTTTTACCTGAAGCTGCGGAGTCTAGCTCACAGAATTCACTTAACTTTGGCGCGGCCCAAGGGCGGCAATCATATTCACCTTCTGTTGTTGTTGGTGCTTGACCGATACGTCCATAGAGATCAGGATCGCCATATTTGATTTCGCTGCCGTCAGATGCCGTTTCGCCTAGATATCCACCGGGGATTGCGATTACGGTGCGAGTTGCATCACTGGGAATATCAAATTCAAATCTCAATGGTGCATCGCCTTTGTTACCGCTCAACCCAGACTTTTCCATCAAGAAAACACGCTCACAACCATCGCATAAAGTTGGATCTTCGGCTGAAATCACCTTAAAATTGGCATTACTGAATGATGAAAATGCATCTACTGCCGTGTGATAAGTCACACTCGCTGACGGTGCTGTCACTGCAACCAGTTCTGGCGTACCCGTAGGCATAAAGGAAATATAATCGGCATTCCACTTATCGCCATTTTTTGTTGGGGCAGTCCCTTTTGATACGTACATATCAGGATCTTCTGTATAGCCGCTAAGATAAAAGGCAACAGCTTCGGTTCCACTAGGAACATTGGTTTGAAAATTTTTGATTTCACCTTTTTGTGCAGAAATATTATTAACTTCTTGAATAATGGTTCCCTGAGGTTCGATATCGACACCTGAACCATCCCACGGGTGATCGGAATTGCTGGTTAGATCTTCTAAGCCTGTTGCTATCAGGTTGTTATTACTCCATAAAGTTTTTCGGGCAGGACCATGTAAAGCTGCCACCATTCGTGATACTTGCCCTTTGGTGAACATGGCATAGTTATTGGAGTAGTGCATAAAGTTTTCTGTATTGGTTTTTTGACCCACACAGTTAGGCTTGTTATCTTGAATAAAGCTGGCGCTGATTTGTGGTGTGTCACAGTTTCTATCACCCGTTGAGGCACAGAAAGCTTCGCTGTGTACTGAACAGGTATCTCCATCAAAGGTATGTGGAAGGTTGAGCCAGTGACCAAACTCATGAGTTAATACCGAACGAAAGTTTTCATCGGTATTGGTGCCAAGATAGCTGCCGTTATATACGACGCGAGCTGTTCCTGCTTGCGACATATTAACATCAGGATACCAGGCCACCCCTGAGTTGTTAGTTGAGCCATCATCATAAAGATCCTTCATAATATAAATATTCATATATTTGAAGTTATCCCAGGAGTCAGCTGCTATTTCGCTATTTTTCTTTTCATCGTCACCGTAACCCCTTTTATCTGCGCGGCGTACAATACCGTTGGTTGGATTACCGTTAGGATCCTTTTTAGCTAACACAAACTCTATATCAAGATTTTCTCGTACGGCTTGAAAGAGCGGATCAATAGGTCCGTCTTGGGTGTTTAGTCCTCGAAAATCTTCATTGGTTTTTTTTAGTGCATCAATGATTTTTTCGTCTGTTAGGCAGACCCCGCCATTGTTACAGTTAAATTCTGAACCATAAACATGAAAAACTACGGGAATGTAATATCTGCCTGGTTCCCCATTTCCTGCAACCGCCATCGATTTTATTTTAGCTGACGTTAATTGGTTCAAGATTTTATTAGCAAAACTCCCTTTGTCTGCCAATGCCCTAGCATTATTTTTTTGTAGTAATGACCAGTCCTGGTTATTTTTATCTGTGCCACAGATGTTAACGGGCGCTGATTGCATACCTAATATGGAATGGTAATTATCTGATTGGGGGGGGGAATGCTTTTCACCTGCAATCACTAACCCGGGGCTTAATGCCAGCAGTGCGATAGCAAGCTTATTAAGCTTTGTATGAAGCAACATGTTATTTCTCCTACTCTATTTTTGTTTTTTTGAACACTATTAATAAATTAAAAGTCTAATAAATCTATCAAGGTGATCGACTTATTTTAAAAATAAGCTATAAATCATTTATTGTACACAAAATTAATATGTAAATATGCACGTGTGACTGATCAAATATTTTCTAAAAGTCTTTGAAAGAGAAGCAAACTTGACCGTAAACGCAGAAAAAATGAATCAGATGGAATAAAAATCAGGAAAGTAATTTAGGAAAGTGTTGGTAATTGTAATCTAATGATTAGAATCACATATACGATAATTGAAAGTTTACTGTTTGTGTTGATTAACCGAAGGATTTTCTGTTGCTTAATCGGATGAGCTTTTAACAAATATTTTAATTGCGCTCTGCGGTATCATTGATTACTTTGGGGGCGTCAAGATAATAAGTTTTTCAGAGTTGCAAGTTATATATTTAAAGTAAATTATAGATAGTAAAAAAGCCGAGCGATTATTCAACTCGGCTAAAGTACACTCTCTTTTAATGTTTGTCTTTGCTCAAAGCTGTAACTTAAGCACTAAAATTTTGGGTGACTAATCAATTATTCAAATATTTAATTAGCAACTTTGCCTTGTTAAATGCCCATGCAATGGTGTGGGTATTTAACAAAAATTACAAGGCTACTTGGCGACTTTTGCAAAAGCAATATCTGCGGCAGCAAGAGTTTTCTCAAAAGTCTCATCATCATGCGCAGCACTAATAAAGCCCGCTTCAAATGCTGAAGGCGCAAGATAAATCCCCTCATTTAACATTGCATGGAAAAACTGCTTGAACGCTTGCTGATTAGATTCTACAACTTGAGAAAAATGGGTAATTTGTTTTTCTTTAGTAAAGAATAAACCAAACATACTGCCCACATGATTTGTGGTAAATGGTACTTGATGTTTATCGGCAAGTTGCTGTAATTCTTGCATAAGCTTTTCACAGTAATCATAAAGAGGTGCGTAAAAATTTTCTGCTTCTAATAACGTCAATGCCGTTAAACCTGCCGTCATGGCAATTGGATTACCTGATAAAGTACCGGCTTGATAAACCGGACCCGCAGGAGCCAAGTGTTGCATAATGGCTTTTTTACCGCCGAATGCGCCAACCGGCATTCCACCGCCTAAAATTTTTCCTAGCGTGGTCAGATCGGGAGTCACATTGTAAAGTTGTTGAGCCGAACCTGGACCAACACGAAAGCCACACATCACTTCATCAAAAATCAAGACGACTTGATGCTCATTACACAATGTTCTCAGTCCTTGTAAAAAACCGGGGGAGGGAGGGATGCAATTCATATTGCCTGGAATGGGTTCAACAATAATCGTGGCAACTTCGTTTGCATTGGCTTGCAGTAATTGTTCGACACTTTGCAAATTATTAAATTCTGCGGTGAGTGTGTGTTTTGCAAAATCTGCTGGCACACCTGGCGAGGTGGGTTCGCCAAGCGTTAACGCCCCTGAACCGGCTTTAACCAATAGACAGTCGGCATGGCCATGATAGCAGCCTTCAAACTTAATAATTTTATCTTTTTGTGTATAACCGCGTGCCAGTCTGATGGCTGACATAGTTGCTTCGGTGCCGGAACTTACCATTCTGACTTGTTCAATCGATGGAATAAGCTGACAGACTTTTTTAGCCATGATCAGCTCTATTTCGGTTGGCGCGCCAAAGCTCAATCCGTTGCTAGCTGCTGCAATGACCGCTTCGCGAATTTTCGGGTGGTTATGACCGTGAATCATTGGGCCCCATGAGCCAACATAATCAACATAAGTTTTGCCATCAACATCAGTAAAGTAAGCGCCATCGGCTTTTTCAATAAATACGGGCGTGCCGCCCACACCATTAAATGCGCGGACCGGAGAGTTTACCGCGCCCGGAATAAATTCACTCGCTTGATTAAATAAAGATTCAGATTTGGTCATTCAATTGGTCTCTGTTGTATTCGTTGCTAGTGTGAACGGTTGGGTTTTTCGGCCATTATTTACGTAAGCCGCTATACCAGTTAACCGTTTGCTCATAATTTTGAATAATGTCTTCGACACCTAAAATACAGGCAAAAAGTGCCATTCGCACGAGTATACCGTTGTCTGTTTGCCGAAAAATTGCAAGTCCTGGCATGGCGTTTAAATCATTATCCAGCTCATTGGCTTCGTTACGCGAGTCGCGTGGCAGTGGGTGCATAATGACTGCATCTGGCTGGCAGTGTTGGGCATATATTTGTTTGTTCAAGCGAAAATATCCGCGATACAAATTGGCTTCTTGTTGTGAGCTAAAGCGTTCTTCTTGAATGCGTGTTTGATATATGATGTTGGCTTGTGGCAGTCCTTGCTCTAAGGTTGTACCAACTTCAACTTGATGGCCTGCATTGACTAAAAGATCGACATATTTCGTTGGCATTGCCAATTCGGCAGGTGAAATTAACTGAATTTTTAAGTTGCGATACAGCGCGAGCAATTGGCAAAGTGAATGGACCGTTCGGCCATGTTTGAGATCGCCGAGTAAGGTTAAGCTCAAGTTTTGGATCGATTTATTTTGTCTGGCCAATTCGTTTTTAATGGTAAATAAATCCAGTAAAGCTTGAGTCGGATGTTCATTAGGGCCATCTCCGCCATTAATGACCGGAACACGGCTACCGAGTGAAAACTCTTTAACTGAGCCGGCTTTAGGATGTCGCATAGCAATAATATCACTGTAACCCGAAAGTACTTGGGCAGTATCGTATAAGGATTCGCCTTTGGCCAGTGCTGAATTGGACAGGCCGGTCGTTTCTCTCACTTCACCGCCTAACAGGTTGAAAGCACTGCCAAAGCTGACTCGGGTTCGAGTGCTAGGTTCAAAAAACATGTTGCCTAATACGGCACCTTCTAATACGCGAGTTACTTTTTGTCGACCGGCATAGGGACGCATCGATTCGGCAACAATAAATAATTCATCAATTAGGTCTAAAGAGATATCTTTAACGGAAAGTAGGTGTTGACCTTTTAGTTTCAAGTGTAAAAACCTCGCTGATTTGATTGGCGGTATTCTATTACCTTTTCATCACAATGCCTAGTTCACCTGCCATAATCGCAATTTGCTTGTCGATTTTGTGGTGGCCGGTCTTATTTTACCGATTAAAAATACCCATTTTTTCAAGGATGCTACTTTTCTTGTGATTCATATAGTTAAGTAATTCCTTGCGGGCCTGTTCTCGTGACAGTCCTTTTTTGAGTAAACTTTGAATGACTTTTTCAAATGCTTGACGTCTTAGCTCACCTTGCCGTGAAACATCACGCCGATCACTGAAATGATCTAAAATAGGCTGGCCACAACGACACTGGCGTTTGAGTTTGACAAAAGCACGTCCCTTATCGTCGGTAGAGGCTGATAGTCCCGAGGTTGCGGTGCAGGGGATGGTATTTTGAATATAGTCTTGCTCATTAGCAAATTCAGTTTTGCATTTTGAACAATATTTAGGAAATGAGGCATCTTCCAGTGCTTTTAAATTTTTAAATAGCTGCTTGTTATCCAATGATGCCTCGCTGATTTGTTAACCTTTGAGTATTTGCTCGATCTTTTCTACTTTGGGTCTGATGACGATTTGGCAATAGGGCTGCTGAGAATTTAAATTATAGTAGTTTTGGTGCTCTATTTCTGCTGGATAAAAAGTGGGAGCAAGTTGTTTCTCGGTTACAATCGGAGCATTAAGCTGTTGATTGAGTTTTCCAATATATGCATCGACAACACGTAATTGCTCATCAGTAAAATATCCAATAAATGAGCGATATTGCGTCCCCACATCGTTACCCTGCCGATTGAGACTGGTCGGATCATGAACCGCAAAGAAACAGGTCAAAATTTCATTTAAAGAGATTTGAGCGGCGTTCCATTCGGCTAAAACCACCTCGGCATGCCCTGTCTGCCCGCTGCATACACTGCGATAGTCGGGTGAGTCGCCAAAGCCACCCGCATAACCTGAGGTAATTTGTAATATGCCTTCAAGCCGCTGTAATGCCGCTTCGATACACCAAAAGCATCCACCGCCAAGAATGATTGAACAATTTTTATTACCCATTTCACAATCCTCACATCTGATAAGTTCAAATTTTGTATTTATTGGGCTAACAAGGTACGATGTTGTAACCAATTAAGAAAAACTCAATATAATTAATTGGTTATACTAAAATATTAACTATCGAATAAATCATAGCTGAGAATTCTGCAGAGCGTATTTCATCTGACGAGAGAAATCCGTTAAATCGGTCAGCTTAAAGGATAAAATGTTGGTAGCTAATATTGATGGCGATTATATCAAGCTTAAAGCAACGCGGTGATAAAACAGTGAATGTTATCGGGTTAAATTTTGTCTAATCAAATTTAAGACACCAACTTAGGGAAAACGAAATTAAACCTAAAGTCGAACAAGACATTATGACCGAATTAAACATTGCTTAAATAAATACTGCTTGAATAAAATGAAACACGCTTAATAACGAAAAATTGATTGCGGATTAGGATTAAATTGAAATGCTTAGATTTCTAATAAAATTTTTATTGTTGGTCATCGTTTTAGGGGCAATTACCCTATTGACTGCGCAATGGAAGCTTGAAAAGGATATCCGCTCATTTGCCGATGTAATTAGTCCCTATGCAGACTTCCGCTATGAGTCGGCGCGAATAGGGATGTCGGGAGAAGTCAAAATTAGTTCTATTTCGCTGTATATTGATTCTTTATCAAGTACAGTTGAAATTGGTGAAATCATTTTTCAAGCAGGTAATTTATTTGATCTGGCCTTTTTTGAATCAGATATCCGTCAAAATAAGCTCCCGCAAAAGGCACATATTTTTATTTCAAATGTACTCATACCTTTTACACCTGCCTTAATGAATGTTTTTGAATCTGATGCCAATCCAACAACGATCGATATTTTGGACGCAGCTTATTGTGGTGATATCGATCATTTAGGAATGAATGAATTTGAAGCAATGGGATATGACTATTTGGCATTTTCCAGCAAAGACTTTTACATGCTCGATAAGTATAGTGGCAGTGCGATATTAAATGGGCATGCAGAAATAGAAGAATTCTTAAATATTAGTTATCAAATTAATATTGCGGGAGTGCTTAACTGGGTGCAATCGGTTCAGGATAATGCACTGGGAGTTACCAGCGAAGTGGTTGCGCCGCGCTTGTCATTGTTTGATTTGCGTATCAAAGACGCCGGATTCTTTGAGAAAAAAGCACAGTATTGTGCCAAGCAACAGCAAGTCACTGTTGATGAATACTATCAAGGTCATGTGAATAAAGTCAGTGAACTGTTTTCTGAGGCAGGTATGACTTTAAGTGATTCGTTGAAAAGTGGTTACACTCACTTGATTAAACCACAAAGTACTTTTCACTGGTTTCTTCAGCCAGAAGAGGAGTTTAACTGGCACAAAATTGCAGACTATAAGTTGGATGAAGTTATCGACAAAACCGGGCTAAAAGTCAGTGTTAATAATCAACCTGTTGAAGAATTTGTTGAAAATTGGAGCAGTCAAAAGTTTGCGAATATTGCTGAAATTGAATTATTAAAGTTGGCCCAAAAAGATCCGGAAAAGTCATCTCGCTATAACATTATTACTGTCACTTATTCTTTCCAACCCGTTAGTGTTAGACAGGCCGGACAGTATATAGACTATCGTGCAAAACTATTGCGGGATGATAATACACTATATGAAGGCCGATTGAACAAAGTTTCCGCAAAAACCATTTGGATTAGTGTTAGAGAAAAGAGTGGTGAAGTGATTATCCCGGTCGATCGAGTCAGAGTGAAACGCTTGGAAGTGTATAAAAAAGACCCTGAGCCTCAAATCCAATAAACACATCAGTTTGCATTGTAAAAAAATGCGGCACTTTCTGGTGATAAGCTGATTAAAAAAGTTTATGACTAAAAAGGTTTTACTGTGGCAAGAATAACGACCACAAATAAAATTAATACCGGAAACTCATTAAACCAGCGATAAAATACATGGCCCTTGGTGGTTTCTAATCGGGTGAATTTGGTTAAATGGTGACCACACAAAAAATGATAGCCTATTAAAATGACAACTAATGTGAGCTTTGCATGTATCCATCCTGCTTTCATTAATCCGGGATTTAGTATTAACATCCAGACACCTAAGGCAATGGTAATCAGCATAAAAGGTGTGATAAAGCGGTACAGCTTGCGCGCCATTACCAATAAGTGTTGATAAGTTGTATCGTTGTCAATCATTGCCAAATTGACATAAAAACGGGGTAAATAAAATAATCCGGCAAACCAACATGTGAAAAAAATGATGTGAAAGGCTTTGATGTACAGATAACTCATTGTGATTTCGTCACTTTGAAATTGATTTTGCTAATCTTATCACGTTAGCTACTTTTGTAACTGTAGTGGGATTCTATAACCTCACGAGTTAATACACCATAAATTTTGTCCGTTGTTGGGGTGGTTGTTCTAAAAATGTACACGGCATCGACTTGCTCTCGCTCCATGGTGTCGAGTGCTTGTTCCAGATTGCCTTGTAAATAAACTGAAGCAATATCTTGTCTGTCTGCTGGAATACTTAATAAATCAATATCACCTAATTCCGACTTAAATTCTTCTTCTTGCTCCTCAGCTTTTTGCCGGGCTTGTTCATCTGCTTCTTTTTGAGCGATAAAATATCGAGCTAAATCGTTGGCCGCCATGAGTGATTTTGGCGCATTGTCCTCTTTGATTAAAATCCAACGAGGGGTGGTATCAAGTAGACTTTCGGCTTCCTGATATGAAATGATGCGATTACTCACAGCAACTTTTCTTTCCATTAATCCGGCAACACCAACGCTGCGCAAAAACTGAGAAAGAGGGCTGACTTTTAAATCTAACCCTTTTACCTTCATTTGAGACTGAAATATTGAAGGCTGTTTAAATAACTGTGAAACGACCAGATTACTGATAACCAGCACCAACATACCCGGGAGCAAAATATTAGGATTGTTAGTCAGTTCAAGTAGCGCCATTAATGCTGCCAAGGGTGCTTGTAAAATCGCACTCATCATTGACGACATGCCAATCATTGAATAGAAAGCATATTCAGAGGCATACTCCGGTAAAATCAATCCACCAAGACTACCAAGCAATCCACCTATCATTGCGCCAATAAACATAGCTGGACCAATGACTCCCCCAGGAAGTGATAAACCCGAGCAGATAATAGTGGCGAGTAATTTACCAATGAAGGCAATGGCTAAAATTTGAATAGACAAATCTGAATGCAATGCTGAGTTAACCGTATCGTAGCCAATTCCCATAATTTGTGGTGCGCCTAAGGCGAGTATGCCAACACAAGTCCCTGCGGTACCACATTTTAGCCAACTGGGCCAACTTATGGTTCTGCTGGCGACTATGCGAGTTGCAATAATAAATACGCTGGCGACACAGCCTATTATTAATCCGAGAAAAATAAAGTAGGGAATTTCCCAGAGTGATACTAAATCAAGCGAGGGCACGATAAAGGCAACATCATTACCAAAGACGATTCGTGATAAAATGGCGGCAGAAACCGAGGCTAAAATGAGTGGAATAAAGCTGGTAACGGCATATTCCATCATCACCACTTCCATTGCAAAAATTACTCCCGCTAAGGGCGTATTAAAACTTGCTGAAATGGCTGCCGCTGTGCCGCAGCCGACCAGAATTCGAATACTGTTGTTGGGCAGATTCATTTGTTGACCGAGCCAGCTCCCGGCAGTTGAGCCAAGGTGAATGCTGGGGCCTTCGCGCCCTACTGATTGGCCAGTGGCGATGGTCAATCCCCCCACCAAAAACTGAACGACAGCGTTGCGCCAGGATAAGTAGCCTTGGTGAAAGGTCATTCTTTCTAAGACGTGCCCTACGCCAACTTGTCGGCGTTCTTTACCAACTTTATGTAATACATAGCCGACTAAAAAACCGCCAATTAACGGTAGTAACAGGCGTATCCACCAAGGTGCGAACTCGAGCTTTTCATTGCCATCGCCTCGATGCCATAAAATAACACCGCTTTCGATAAATAGTCGAAACAAAATAACCACACCACCAGCCAACAAGCCACTGACTAATCCCATGACTGCCAGAATGGGGAGGGCGTTTAGGCTGCCGAGCTTTAATCTTATGGTTTCAATCAAAGGCATTGACTTGGTTATCTGTACAATTCTTGTCTGTTAAAGTTGATTTTGTCAGAAATATTAACAATTATACGTATTTTTTTTGGGACGCGGTCCAGGATTAAAGCGAAATATAAATTTTATCGTTCGATTTATTACTGCACGGGCTATCGCAACGGGTCACAATAAAAATAAAAAATCACTACAAAATGTATGATTTATCTAATTAACTTTAAGAAGAGCATATAACCTATTGATAAAAAAGACAAATGAAAACGGCGAATTCTATTAATTTATGTGATTTTTGTCGAACAGTCATAGGCTTTGTTAGCTATTCAGGTTAAACTTAGACGTTACATATCGAGTTTGGATATTCAAAGGTAAAGAATGAAACATTCAGGGCTGATAATTACCCAACAAAAAACTATGGGCTGGTACGTTGGCTTTGGCTTGATCGCGCTGATTTTATTGGTTATCAGTTACTATTTAGGACAATATTTTGCGCTTGCTGAACAGGAAAATGCTCGTCAAAGAGCTAATTTCCTCGAAAAAGAACTGAAAAAATTTCAGCAGGCTTATCAAGAAGTCAATGAACACTTAGTGATGCAGACCCAATCAGCCAAAGTCGACAACCTGTCGAATCAACAGTTGGTTGAAACAGTAAAAAATTTACAGCAAGTTCAGCAAGAACTGGAGTCTGAACTACGTTTTTATCGTAACATTATGGCACCTGAATTGGATGCTCAAGGGCTAACAATTGCTGAATTTGATGTTGATAAAACGGTGACTGGTGTACCTAAATTTAAACTGGTACTTACTCAGGCCGGAAAGCAGGAACAATTTCTTAAAGGGGAAGTTAAGCTTCGGCTTATCGGTAAATTACAAGGTATTGATAAAGAATATACATTTGATGAATTAGGTGCTTTTGGAGCAAAAGATTTTGAGTTTCAATTTCGATATTTTCAAAATATTGAAGGAGAGCTTTCATTGCCCGAAGGCTTCACCGCAGAATCTGTATTTATTCAGGCTAAAACCCGCGGGTTGCGCAAAAATCAAACCGTTCAAAAACAAGTTAACTGGAACAGTTAGGAGAGAGCGAATGTTCGGTCGAAATAAAAAGTCTTCTCCACGCGCCAAAGCGGGTGCGGCAGATACTTTAATTAGTAAAGAGACCAAAATTCTTGGTAATGTTAATTTTACAGGTGTGCTTTATATTGATGGCTATGTAAAAGGCGACGTCACCGCTGATGAGTTTGAAAGCTCACTATTAACCGTTGGGCAAAACGGATTTATCGAAGGTGAAATTAATGTACCGCATATTTTAATCTTTGGACGCGTTAAGGGTGATGTTCATGCACTTGAGCATGTTGAATTAATGTCTGATGCGCGAATTGAAGGAAATGTCTACTACAAATTGATTGAGATGGCGATGGGGGCAGAGGTTAACGGCCAAATGCTGCACAAAGAAGAAAAGCCAAAACTCATTTCACACCAGAAAAAAGACGGTAAAGTAGATTTAAAGAGTGCTAAAGAAGACGCTAAAAAAGATAGTATAAAGGGTGAGCCGCAATCTGAAGTTACTGCTGACGCCAGTAATCAATGATTTGAGATAAAAAATTAATTTTTCATTCTTCTCTGGTAGTTAAATTGCAGATCAATAGTTTAATGCTATGATCTGTAATTTCCTCATTGCGAAACCCTTATGTTTAGGGAATAATTCCGATAATTAACTTTGACACGATTTTATTTGAGAGCCAATAATGTCAAATGCAGGCGTAGCAAAAGTCAGTCCTATTATTTTTACTGAGGCTGCCAGCTCAAAAGCCAAGGAGCTGATAACCGAAGAAGAGAATGCAGCATTAAAGCTACGAGTTTATGTAACTGGTGGTGGTTGCTCGGGATTTCAATACGGCTTTTCATTCGATGAGAAACAAGCCGAAGACGATATGATTATTCAAAAGGATGGCGTTTCGTTAGTTGTCGATGCACTGAGTTTTCAGTATTTGGTTGGGTCTAGAGTGGACTATAAAGAAGATTTGGATGGTTCTCGATTTGTTGTGGAGAATCCAAATGCGACAACAACCTGTGGCTGTGGCTCATCATTTTCAATTTAGCAACAAAGCTTAACCTTAACTGTTACGTTAATCTTTCTATATTCAACGGCATTTAACGCTGCGCTAATGACTTCAATGGCTGGCCTTGTTCGGCAATCGTATAAATTGACTAGCATGAGACTCGTTGAATGCTTATTGAGCAATATTTTAATTGATTTGCACCATGCTTTCTTCATTTAATACTATTAGAATCTCATCATCAGGTTGCTGAATTTTGGAATCCGAGCGTTTTGAAAAACACTGGGTGTTGGCACACGAGCAACAAGCTATCGATGTGCTTGCCAATAATCTGCCACAGATTTCTCGACAAAAACTAAAGCTGGCTATGCAATATGGTGCCTGTTGGGTAACAAATGGTCGAATGACTCAGCGTGTACGCCGCGCAAAAAAAGTACTTCCTGCGGGGAGTGAAGTTCATTTATATTTTGATACGGCTATTTTATTTTTATCTGTTCCCCCAGCTAAACTACTGAGCGATGAGGCCGCTTACAGTGTCTGGATTAAGCCTGCTGGTATGTTTTCTCAAGGCACAAAGTGGGGTGATCATTCGGCAATATCACGGTGGGTTGAACTCAATGAGTTTCCTGAACGCCAATCTTTTCTTGTTCATCGGCTCGATAGAGCAACCAGTGGTTTGATAATTCTTGCACATCAAAAAAATATTGCCCGCCAGCTGGCACACGCTTTTGAGCAACGACAAGTTGAAAAACATTATCTGGCAAATGTTGCCGGTCTTTGGCCTGAAAGTTTAATAACGCTGGATTCGCCGCTTGACAATAAGCCTGCCTTAACCCGAGTTTTACAGATAAAACACGACTATTCAAAGCAGCAAACTTGGCTGCGTCTGCAAATTGAAACCGGTCGAAAACATCAAATTCGACAGCATCTTTTTGCTGCCGGATTTCCAATTATTGGTGATCGTCTTTACCAATCACAAATGCCAGTAGCAAATGTTAAGGATGATTCTGAGTCTCTAGATTTACAGCTACGTTCAGTTTATTTAAGGTTTACTTGCCCGGTTTCAGGTGAAGTTAAAACTTTTGACATTAGTTAAGCATACGCCGTCAGTTGACTTGGTGGCCTACCAAATTTTCAGCGACTTATTGGTGGAAATCATGACATCGATTAGGGTAAATAAACCGCACCCAAAACCTTCTTTTCCAAAGCGCCGGTAACTGATGGTAAGTTACCCGGGAGTTGATTGAGCCGTTGACGGGCGAGCCAGGCAAAGGTCATCGCCTCTAAATAATCTCCACTGATACCAATATCATCGGTAGGCTTAATTTTTTGAGATAATTGTTGTTCTATTTGTTCAATTAAAAAGTGGTTGTGTGTGCCGCCGCCACAACTGTAAATTTCATAATGAGGAAGCGCCAATTGCTCAATTGCCCACCGAATGCTTATTGCGGTGAAATCAATTAATGTTCGTTGTACATCGGCGGCCGATATATTTTCACCAACTTGCTTTAACTGTTGATGTAACCACTCAATTGAAAAGTATTCCCTGCCTGTACTTTTAGGTGGCGGTAATTCGAAATAAGGATCCTTAAGTAGTTGCTTGAGTAATGTGGGATGTGATCGACCTTGCCGTGCATAATGACTGTCTTGATCAAATTCCTGTTCACTTTGCGGATGATTGTGTAAATACCAAACATCCATTAACGTATTGGCTGTGCCAGTATCAAAACCTATCACTTGTTGGGCCGAATCTTTAGGCAGCCAGGTGACGTTGGCAATACCTCCCAAATTTAAAATTAAACGGTCAATTTGTGAAGAACGCATTGTCGCATTATGAAAAGCAGGCGCTAATGGGGCTCCCTGACCACCAGCAGCCATATCCATCCTTCTAAAATCAGCAACGGTGATAATTCCGGTTTGATAGGCAATAATGTTGGGATCGCCGATTTGCAACGTAAAAGGGGATTGAAGGGTCGGTTGGTGCCGAATTGTTTGACCGTGGCTACCAATGGCACAAATTGATTCTTTGGCAATATTTTTAAGCAATAAAAATTCATTCACTGAGTCAGCAAAAACTTCGCCCATCACATGGTCAAGCTCGCCAAGGAGCTCAATTCGGTGTTCGGCTTGCTGTAAGTGATTTTCACGAGAGGCAAGGCTGCATAATGCACGTAGTTTAGACTTAATTGATGATGAAATTGGGTGTAAGTAAGCATCGACTAGGCGAGGCTGGCCTGTTGAAAAATCGACTAACGCAACATCCACTCCGTCAATACTGGTGCCACACATTAAACCAATATAGCGTTCTGATTGAGAATCAATTTGTTGATGCATCGTTGAGTCCTGTATATAAGGTAGACAAGCTTTGTGAAAAAACAGCTTCGATATTATTGGGCTGTTGCATCATTTCAGTAGTATACCGGATAATTAAGGGGCAATATTTTGTGTGTTGTTGACTAATTGATTACGTGAAGCTAGTTGCTCAATCCAAGGGCGAGTATGGATTAAAAAGCGATCTTTTTCATCTTTGGCAATTGGTTTTGCTTTGGGTAATTTGACTGTCCGTGGATTGCGGTGAACACCATTAACTAGAAATTCATAATGCAAATGAGGGGCTTCAGCCAGTCCTGTTGCGCCAACATAGCCGATAACCTGACCTTGCTTAACTCGTTTATTATTACTGACTGCCCGCTTAGACATATGCAAATACTTGGTGACAATACCTTGACCATGCTGGATGAATACATACTTGCCATTATACTTTGAATAGCTTGATGCAATCACCCGCCCATCTCCCGCGGCACGTATCGGGGTGCCGGTTGGCGCACGGTAATCAATACCCCGATGAGCTTTCCACTTTTTCAAAATTGGGTGAAAACGTCGTGGTTTAAAGTTTGAGCTGATATAAGCAAATTTAAGCGGCGCACGTAAAAATGCTTTACGCATACTCATACCATCGGGTGTGTAATAACTGTTGTTATCTCGACTGTCGATGTATCTGACTGCCTGAAAACTCTTTCCTTGATTGACAAACTCAGCAGCTAAAATATCACCATTACCTATTTTTTCGCCTTCAATATACTCTTCTTGATACAACATTGAAAAGGAGTCACCTTTGCGAATATCAAGAATAAAATCAATATCCCAACCAAAAATATTTGCCAATTGCATGACTTGAGAGTCGGTTAGCCCAGCTTTTTTACCTGCGGTAAATAACGAATCATCAATGGTGCCATAGGCATAGGCTGTTCGATATTCTATAGCCTTATTGTCAATTCTACTGGTGAGCTCCCCATTTTGTGAATCGATGTACAAAGTTTGCTGAATGTTAATAATATACTTTAATGCCTGTAGATTGTTGTTATCATCAAGTTTGTAGGCAATGGTTTTGCTAGGAATAAGCTTTTTCAGTAACTGGGTATTTTCATCCAGCGAGATTACTTGATGAACCTGTTGAGGGGTGAGTCCGATTCGCTTGAAAATCAGGGATAAATTATCTCCCTTTTTAATCGTTTCTGTTTGCCATTTATCTTCAATAAACGGAGTTGAGGCTGAGTCTTCAGGTAATGCTTGTATAAAAGATTGACTATTTTCTAACGAGAGGTCGATTTCGATAGGGGAGCTATATAGTTTGTTTTCTTCAACGACTTGATTTACCTGTTCAACCACTAACATTGATTCTGATTCACTCGGTTCAACTGACAACACCCAGGCAAGTGCTAAAACACATACGGCCATGCCGCCAATCAAAAACGGATGAGTCATCCAGGTTGGTATTTTAAAAGTATGCGAACGTTTAGAGAGCGCATTATTATTTTGTGGTTTGTAATCTTGTTTTATCATACAGCTTAAATCATCTAACTCGCCACAATGGCTAGAGTATGGATTGTCAGTTTAACGTTTTGAAAAATGAACTTGTTATATCACGAGTTATCTTGCCTGATATATTGATGTTTATATTGCTGGCAGCTCATCTACTTTAGACCGACATTAAATATAAATTGCGATATCAGGCACAATCATAACAGACTGTTATCCGATGATAAAATTTCCTCATTGAGTGAGTTTTATTAAAATTGTAGTATGTTGACAAATTTAACTCGAATAAATTCCTTTTGGTAAAAATATGGCACAACAAGATTTAATTCAAGATTTGGGCTGGAGAGGCATGATCCAGCAAATGACTGCGGAAGATGAGCTTAAGGCACATTTGGCAGAGGGCATGAAAGTTGTCTATTGCGGATTTGATCCTACAGCAGACAGTTTGCATATTGGGAGTTTGGTCCCATTACTGGCACTTAAACGTTTTCAGCAATATGGACACAAGCCAATTGCATTGGTAGGTGGTGCAACCGGATTAATCGGTGATCCATCATTCAAAGCGGCTGAACGCCAGCTAAACTCGCAAGACGTTGTTGAGGGGTGGGTTGAAAGCTTAAAGCGTCAGGTCAGTCGATTTGTCGATTTTGATTGCGGCGACAATTCAGCGGTAGTGGCCAACAATCTTGATTGGACTAAAGGTGTTGATGTTCTTGACTTTTTAAGAGATGTCGGTAAACACTTTTCTGTAAACGCTATGATCCAGAAAGAATCTGTTAAACAGCGTATAGAGCGTGAAGGCGCGGGTATTTCATTTACAGAATTCACTTATATGATTCTACAATCATATGATTTTGCCGAACTCAACAAAAGGCACGATTGTACAATTCAAATTGGCGGCAGTGATCAGTGGGGCAACATTACTGGAGGAATTGATCTGACCAGGCGTATGAACCAACAGCAAGTGTTTGGGTTAACGTTGCCATTAGTGACTAAAGCTGACGGTACCAAGTTTGGTAAAACTGAAACGGGTACAATCTGGCTCGATCCGAAAAAAACCAGTCAATATGCTTTCTACCAGTTTTGGATAAATACCGCTGATGCTGATGTTTATAAGTTTTTACGCTACTTCACCTTTTTAAGTGAAAGTGAAGTGCTAGCGATTGAAGAAGCGGATAAAAATTCAGGAGAACGTCCAAAAGCTCAAGGGATCTTGGCAAATGAAGTAACCCGATTAGTGCACGGAGAAGAAGGATTAAGTGCTGCACAGCGTATTACCGAAGCGATGTTTCAGGGAACTTTGGCAGATTTAAATGAAAATGATTTGGAGCAACTTGCACTAGACGGGTTGCCCACAAGTCAGCTACCCGCTGATTTTGCAGAAAAACCTTTAACTACCTTATTGGCGGAATGTGGCATGGTCAAAGCTGGTAGAGAAGTGAAAGATGCTCTGGGTCGAAATGCAGTACAGATTAATGGTGAAGCCAAGGGCGCTGAAGACAATATGAACAGCCATCAATGCTTCTCGGCAGATAAAGCACTGTTTGGGCGATTCTTCATGGTTAAACTGGGACGCAAGAAAAATCACTTATTTACGCTTTAAATTCTATGTACGAGATTTTTATGTGCCTGATAACGGAGAAGAACAGTCGGTTTTCTTTCCCAAAGACCCAAATTAATTGAAAAAGATTCAATTAAAAGCGTTTGTCGAAAAGTCACGGATAATTAATTAAAGCAAAAAGAGGTTGGCTGGTTAATAAAACAGCTATACCTCCGTGTTTATTCTTTCCCAAAATATTCCAGGCTAGAAAATTGACTGAATTGATTAGCGCTTATCGCGATGTTTAGATATTAAAAAACAACAATTAGAGAATTAAAATAAAAATTTCACATCTTTATTAAACGAATCAGTCGCGCAGTCGTTTAAATTATCCAAGGTTTGTTCGCTCAAAAAGTACTCTGTATGATCTCCCAAGGTCGAATTAACAGCAGTTCTTGTACCTTTTTTGAGCGAAAAATTGTTTTCTAGAATGATAATTGAACAGAATAAAAATAATTTAATAAAAGTTTCATAAAAAGGTTGCGAAGTTGTGAGGAGTGCCTATAATGCGCGTCCACTTCGAGGGGAAACGAAGAAACGAACTGGAAGTTTAAAGGCAATGATTTAATGCAAAAATAAATGACATTAAATGATTGACAGGTGGCGAAGGCACTGTATAATGCGCGCCACTTCGGGAGATTGAGAAAGACTAAAATCTTCTGGCAAGTCAACGAGTTATTGAAGAAAAAAGATTTCAATAAAGTGTTGACAAGGGCGAAAGGCGCTGTATAATGCGCGCCCCGCTTCAACGAAAAGCGAAAGCA
>NZ_JBFDAH010000032.1:0-42458 GCF_040719265.1 Aliikangiella maris
CATTAAAGGAGAAGGCCGTTGCTCAGTACGGCGAACAAATTTTAAACTTTTCGCGAGAGTCTCTATGAGTTAACAAAGCGTTGCACCGGACAAGCCGGTGAACGCGGCGTTATACAAAAAAAGAAACATGAAAACTTTCGTTTTAATCATAACTCTTGTCTTATTCGGATGTCACTCTGAACCGGACTTCGAGAATATGAGACAAAATTTCGCTCTGAAAATGAGTAACTATACTCAGCTGACTGAAATGGTTAAGGAGGATTTTCAAGGGCAGAAGTGTTTTTCCGTTGGGCTGGATCATATAGGTGGCTTTTGGGAGTCGTCAGGAGAATGGACTTATGGAAGCAATTACCAAAATAAATTGACTTTAGAGCAGGTTCTAGAAGACGTTTCAATTACTCCTAATCGTTATGACTCATATATCAATTTATTTAAAGCAACAAATACGGAGCGCATTACACATTGTCAGCCTGAAAAATTTTATTTGCTGGCCTATCGGTCTGGTTTAGCTGTGTCAGGATGTTCGGCTGAATACGTAAAAAGTTCGGGTGAAATTCCAATTTATAGAGGAAAGCGAAACAATGGCGAAGATTTTACTGAAATTTATAAATTGGCAAATGGATGGTACATTGAATATTCTTGTACCTAAAAATGTATAACAAGCGGTTGGTGTCGCGACAGTTCACTCGCGAACTCGTTCATTGCCGCACAACCGAGCGTTATACATGAAACAATAAAATAGGTTTAAACTTTAATTATGAAAATCGTAAAGTATACTTTCACATTATTTATTTTGATATTATCAACAAAATCATATGCAGTTGTTGGCCCTACTACTGTCACAGGTAAAATAACCAACATTACAAGTATTAATTCTGGAATCCTAGTTCGCATAGCTGCAGATGAAGTCCCCGAAAGTTGCACTACTACAACTAAATGGATGGAGATTAAACAAGAAAAAACGGCAATGATTTCACTGACTCTTGCAGCTTGGACTCTAAATAAAGAAGTCACAGTATATGCGTCAGGTTCATCTGGTTATTGTCAAGTAAACCAAGTTCACCCATCTTCATCATAGGGTGTATAACAATTCGTTGTTGCAGATGAACTGCAAAACTCGGCGTTAAATATATAAAAGGATACTCATGAAAAATAAATTGTTTTTGGCTTTATTATTATTTTTGTTAAGTGGTGTTGCAAGTGCTTCAATATATTGCACAGGTAAAGTAGATAATGTATATGTAGCTAATAATGGAGATGTTGTATTCAAAGCTAAATGGAGAAATGATTGGACAAGAGCTTGTAATATAAAAGATGTTGATACGGTTAAATGTTCTCTTTGGGCTTCTTATTTGCTAACTGCAGTAAAAGATAATTTAAATATAACAGTTCAATATAACTCTGCCAATAATCAAACATGTGCGTCATTACCTACCTACAGTAACACGCCAACGCCAGGGTATATAATGGTAATAAATCCAACACTTTAATTTAACAATTAGCTCAAGCAGACCTTCAATCGCTACGTTGTATGTGATTTTGTCTGCTTAGCAAAGCATTATGCAAGAATATCAAAAATGGAGAAACAATGAAGAACCTAGTATTTGCACTTGCTATAACTTTCGTACCTGCATTAGTAAATGCTTCGCCTCCGCTTAAAGGCAAAGTCACAGAGCTGTGGATTAACGATAGTTCAAATACAAATATCGCCTTTGTATCTGTCCAAATTAAACGAGCGTTATTTTAATGGAGAAGTAATGAAAAATCTTTTAATACTAATTTTACTGTTTAGTTTTAACGTAAACGCCAGTAGTGTAGAACCTACAAAGATTACAAAAATTTTAGTGGGGCCAGCTTATGGAAATAATGTCTTAATTACGGTTAGTAATAAAGCAACTGATACTCCTGAATGCCAAACTAATAATAACTATCAATATGCTTTCGATGGAAGCACAGAGTCTGGAAAGATGACATTATCTGTTGTATTAGCGGCTTATGCGTCTAAAAAAGATGTATGGTTGGGTGGTTACGATAGATGTGACGTGTTTTCGGGAACTGAGAGCCTAAAGCATATTGTGGCAAAATAAAATAACCAGTCAAGGCAGCATATGCGAACAACGCAATTCTGCTTGAGGCGTTAGGATCTCGAAGTTGGTCGAAGTACATCCAAACCAATTAAAGCTATATAAATTTCACCTGTGGCTCGCAGGTATAGTTTTTCTTCTTGCTTTACTTTTTATGTATTGGACGTGGGAAGATATGACTCCTTCAGGGAGAATTGGAATTCCAATTACATTTACTTTACCAACGTTCTTACATTTGGTTCTCGCATACGGAGCTAAACGGGGGAGTGAGATTTCCCGAAAAGTCTCTGTCGGCGTTGGGGTTCTTATGCTGATTACTTTTCCGATTGGTACTTTAATTGCCTTTAGTTTCTTACCTTTGACGAAGTGGAAGGAGGCTGATGATGCGCTTACATCTACAGGATCCTAACAATACATTGCAAAATATTCAGGTTAAACTACAACCTGAATTTTTGAATTAGGCGTTACATCAACAAAAGAAGAGTTGTACAATGATATTAAAAATATTTTTTTCAATTATCCTAGTAACATTGAGTACTACGTCATGGGCTTTAGAAAATATTACAGGAAAGGTAACTTTTTTGGAGCCTACATATCTACCAAGTACAATTGTTTTTAGCTTGGATGCAGGGAATGCCACATGTCCTGCGGGTACGTATCTAAAATGGCAAAAATCAGATGTAGAGAATAATAAAGCAGTATATTCAACTCTATTGGCAGCGATGATGAGTAGAAAAAGAATTAAGTTTCATTTTAATGATGGTGACACAGGATGCGTAGGGACACACCTTCACCTTTTGAGTGACCAGTAAAAATGAAATGTAAGCAGACGTGGCATTTGACAAATTAAAGCGCTACGAAAATTTGCGAATGCGCTTGGCGTTATACATACTAATTATGGACATACTTTATATTATCTTAGCGTTTGTTTTTGTCGGAGTAATGGTGAGCATTATCGATAAGAAGCGAATGACAAAAATAGCGTTGGAACGCGGAGAACCTAATATCTGCGAATACGCACGTTCATTCGACTATCGAAAGGTAGACACAAAAATTATGCGCGAAGTTTGGAATGAAGTACAAGAATGCTTAGGAAAGTACAATGACAAATATTTTCCTGTTAAGGCTGATGATGTTTTCGAAGATGTCTACAAGATAGACACTGAAGAGCTTGATTACATTTATTGGGCAGTTGCGGATCGTCTCGGGATTGATACTGAGGAACCAGAAAGTAATCCTTACTTTAACAAGGTAACTACTGTTAAGAATTTGGTTTTATTTCTTCATCATCAATCGCGAAGTAAAAATGTATAACAAGTGTGTGAATGTCGATTCGGCGAAAAGCGCACCTCTCGAATTACGCGAGCGTTATATTAATAAAAGTTAAATTTTACTAGGAGTTGTAAATGAATAAAGTAATTCAATCTTTTGTTGTCGTATCGATATTTATATTCAGTAGTGTTTCTGTTGCTGGTGGTGGTCTGCAGCCAAATAAAATAACGAAAGTTGCTTTTCAGACCGGTGGTTTTTTCTTGTATGCAGATAATTGGCCAAATCCAAATGAATGTACTAGAAGCGATGCCATAGTTCTAAAAAGCTCAGACTCAAACTATGATAAGGCATATTCTTTATTGCTCGCAGCATATATGTCAGGAAAGAAAGTTTCAGGGTACTCTGATGGATGTGTCGAATTTGATGGTCAGACTTTTAATTCCATCCGTGGGTTCAAGTATTTAGTTGTCGAATAGGTTGAATATAACAAATTGCTGAACTCGATAAATTACTCGCTAAGCCACTCACAATTTAACGAGTTAGCAAAGCGTTAACTTTTATAAGAGGATTAAGTTTAAGTGAAGAAATACATAGTTTTAATATTAACGATATTACTATCTGGAAAGTTATTAGCAGCTGGGCAATGGATTGGCCCCGCGAAGATTACCAAAGTTTGGACTCAACACTCAGGAAATAACGATACATTTTCAATTCAACTAGATACTCCTGTAGTTAATCCCGATAATTGCCAATACAACGGTTGGTACAGGATTACCGCGGCAGATAGCGGTTACAAAACGGCTGTAAGTGTTTTACTGTCGGCCTACGCTACAGGCAAAGAGGTGAGGATTTTTCTTTCAGGTTGCGTTGCGTACCCATACTTCTCGAATATTCAGATGTAAATCGTTAACAATAAAAGTCTGCAGAAAAAATAACCGCTTCTGCGCTTAATTTTCTACAGCTTAGGGCGTTAGAGATCAATACAGAAGGAAGAAAATGTGCCAACTATTCCAGGAAATATAAATGGTGTTTTGATTGAATTTTCATCAAATGTAAATAAAAATGTAGACCAAAAAATAATAGATGTACTAAGACATGTTCTTAGTACAAATTTAGCATCAGGACATATATTAACCAAAGTATATATATCTTCCGCCAATGACCAACATACTTTTCCAAGCAGGCATGTTCAAGGCGCAGGAAAAGCTGTTGACATATCACGAATTAACGGTATGAAAATGTCGGTATTTTATCCATCAAACTCCACTGTTAAAGCAATTACAGACGCACTACAGAACAAATTTGAATCTTTCGTTCACAGGCGAGAGAATTTCGGCCCGCTGTTTAAGAAAAAGTTAGGAAATCCTCACAACGTTTCAGGGCATGCTGATCACATACACTTTTCAGTCAATTAGGAGATTAAATGAAATTTTTAATGTTGCTTTTGGTCATCGTACTATCATCATGTTCAAGCATCGATACCGAGTTTACGAAAGCGATATCTTTTGGAGAAATTGTTGACCTTAATGACTACTCTATAAATGTAGAAAAGAGTTTATTCGTCAGATTATATCGTTCTCCTGTATACAAAGAAAACTGCTTCATAGAAACGCATGGTGTTTGTAAATACCAATATTTTATAAGTGTTTCAACGTTTGATGAATATCCAGATGTGGCTATATATAAGCTGTCTGAACAGGGGGAAATAAAAGAAATAAATTGGTCTGGTTCTAGTCAAATAGATACAGCAATAATCGAATTTACAATGAATTCGTTTACAGAAATGGCATTAAAAAACAACTCATCGTTAATTCCAGAGAGTAAGAAATTGTTGGTAATGGTAAATCCTACTAGCATAAAGCAATCTCTAACAAAACAATCAACCGGACTTCGCTAAAGCGTGGTTCGCTTTGCTCACAATACCACGCTTAGCTCCGCTCGGTTATTGTGGCGTTAGGCGATCTTAGCAGAAGAAGTAAACTTTGAATCTATTTGATTATCTATATGTCGACCTAGATAAAGTCATCTCGCTGTATAGTCAACTCACAGGTGGCGTTGTTGAGGTAAGAGAAACCCAGCATGAAATTCTTTTTAGCTTTAAATGTTATTATTGTCATTGTAGGATGCGCAACTCCCGCTTCGGGATCATATTATTCGCGGCTAACTTCTGTGTCGCCAGATAAAGCTTTCGTTTATATGTATCGCCAGAATAGGTTTTTTCAGTGTGGAACTTATCCGAATGTGCTAATCGATGGCGTCGAAAAATTTTCTCTTAGAAATAGTGGTTATAATTTTGTTGAGCTAACTCCAGGTGAGCATGTTATTGGGCTAGAGCCTGGACTAAGTTGGACTCTGGCATTAAGCGACTTAAAAATAAAAGTTGAGCCTGAAAAAAGTTATTACTTAAAATTTTCTTTTGTAGATTAAAAAGTTTGTTAGCTGCGTAGATTCGTCCTCGCTCAAACTATTTTGTTTTTTTTAAATAGTATATCGCCACAGCTCTTTCTGGTCTGTTAAATCATAGTCTAAATAATTATCAATATTGACTTGCTCAATAAAATATTCCCCAGATGGTATGGCTGCTAAAAAGTAATTAACTCCTTGATACTGATCAAAGTTTTCTAGCTGAATTTTTCTCGCACCATTTATAATTAATTGACTGGATAGTTAGATTCAAAGCCAATTAATAAGTAATTTGTCTGCTCTGTTAGTCTACTTGAAATGTCTGGATGGAGACTACTTAATACTTTAGGTTTACAACTAGTCAATAATACAATGGCTAGAATGGATAGACAAAATGCCAATTTCATCAACAGAATAAACTCCCTATAGGACCCTTACGTTTTGAATACAAAAATAAATATAATTTAAAATAGTCTAATTGAAATCAATCAATGGATTAATATTGACTATTGATTGATTGAATGAGCTACTATAAAGTAAATATCAAATATTTGCAGCAAATCAGTAGCTTAAAAATTGATTTTATATTCAATAATAAACGTGTCTCCTAATAACTGAGATGAAAAGCTGAGTTTAAATATCTGCCAATTATGTGATGAGAATTATTTAATAAAATTCAATCAAACGATATAAATTTAAAACACTGAGAGAGAATGATGGATTTAAACCTAAAAAATAAAAACGCTTTAGTTTGTGGTAGCTCTCAAGGGATTGGAAAAGCAATTGCCATTCAATTAGCTAAACAAGGGGCAAATGTCACATTGTTTGCGCGTAATCTTGAAAAGCTTAATGCAGTTAAAGCCGAATTACCTAACGATGGGACTCAAGAGCACTTTGCGATTTGTGCCGATTTCGCTGACACACAAGCGGTGGTTCGTGCGTTGGAATCTCAATTATCGGTCGTGCCTGAATATCAGATTTTAATTAATAATACCGGTGGCCCTTCTCCTGGACCTGCTAATGCGGCAGAGAGTGAGGCATTTCTTGACGCTTTTCAGCAGCACCTTATCAATAATCACCAAATTGCCCAGCTTTTATTGAAAGGCATGAAGAGCAGCGGCTATGGGCGCATTATTAATGTGATTTCAACGAGTGTTAAGCAACCTTTACCCAATTTGGGGGTTTCTAATACCGTGCGTGGTGCGGTAGCCAGCTGGGCAAAAACTATGGCAAATGAACTGGGCGAGTTTGGTATTACGGTTAACAATGTGCTGCCAGGTGCAACCAATACCGTGCGCTTAGAAGCGATTATTCAAAATAAAGCTAACAAAACCGGTAAAAGCATTGAAGCTGTTATTGATGAAGAAAAATCAATAATCCCAATGAAACGATTTGGTGAACCCGAAGAATTTGCCAATGTTGCCGCATTTCTTGCCTCACCTGCTGCTAGTTATGTCTCTGGTGTAAGTATCCCGGTTGATGGTGGCCGTACCAGTAGCCTCTAATCTGTTAGTTACCAAGAGCGAATAAAACATGCAAAAAATACAAAATTATATTAATGGCGAGTTGGTCGATCCTATCGGTGGTAACTATCTTGATAATTATGAACCGGCAACTGGACAAATTTACTCACAGATTCCGCAGTCAGACCATCAAGATTTAGAAATGGCGGTGGCCGCTGCAAAGGCCGCGAAAGATGAATGGGCTGATATGCCTGCAGAGCAGCGAGCTAACTTGTTGAGTAAACTGGCCGATGCGATAGAAAACGCGGGTGATGAGATTGCCAAGGCGGAGGCTATCGATAACGGCAAGCCGATTTCATTTGCCAAGGCTGTTGATAGCTACCGCAGCGCCGCGAATATTCGATTTTTTGCCAACGCCACAACTCAGTTTTCTAGTGAATGTCATAGCATGGGGGCTGTTGGGGTTAACTATACGTTGCGTGATCCCGTTGGTATTGTCGGTTGTATTTCGCCTTGGAATTTACCGCTTTATTTATTTACCTGGAAAATTGCGCCAGCGTTAGCAACGGGTAATTGTGTTATCGCAAAACCATCAGAAATTACCCCAATGACGGCTTACTTATTTGCCAAATTATGTATTGAGGTTGGTATTCCTAAAGGGGTGATCAATATACTTCACGGCACGGGCGCTTCTATTGGTGGGCCTATTGTTGAGCATCCGGCTATTAAAGCAATTAGTTTTACCGGTGGCAGTGCAACGGGTAAAGCGATTGCTGCTGTTGCCGCACCATTATTGAAAAAAACATCATTAGAGTTAGGTGGCAAAAATCCTACGCTGGTGTTTGCCGACTGCGACTTTGAAGCGACGGTGAAAGAGGTGGCGCGTTCAGCTTTTTCTAATCAAGGCCAAATTTGCTTATGTGGTTCACGTATTTATATTGAACGTAGTATTTATGACAAATTTAAAAAAGCTTTAGTAGAGCGAGTCAGTAAGCTGCGTATTGGTGATCCATTAGATGAATCGACTCAGCATGGTGCGCTGGTTTCAAAGCCGCACATGGAAAAGGTTTTATCTTATATTGAGCTGGCTAAACAAGAAGGCGGTAAAGTGTTATGTGGTGGTAGCCGTGTTGAATTACCTGGCCGTTTGGCCGAAGGCTATTTTGTTGAGCCGACCATAATTGAAGGGCTCGATATTCAATGTCGTACCAATCAAGAAGAAATTTTTGGTCCAGTTTGTACCTTGCAGCCTTTCGATACCGATGAAGAGGCACTGGCGCTGGCAAACGGCACAGAGTACGGACTGGCCACTTCAATTTGGAGTAATAATATTAAGCGCTGCCATACTTTTTCGCGAAATATGGACTTTGGAATTGTGTGGGTGAATTGCTGGTCTTTAAGAGATTTACGTACGCCGTTTGGCGGGGTGAAATCTTCAGGAGTTGGACGTGAAGGCGGGTATGAAGCGATGCGCTTTTTTACTGAACCCAAAAATATCTGTATTAAGTATTAAATTCATCATCCGTTTTTAAACTTGTTCAGGGGCAAACACGTTCAGGGACTAATGTGTTTGAAGAAAAGCGCGTTCGAAGACACTGTATGTAGTGCCTGACTCAAGAGGGAGTCTTTGAAAGAAGAGATGTCAGAGAGTATTTAAAGTCTGACAGCTTGTATTCTCTTCTCTCAAAATGAGGTCAATTTAATCTCCCAATGATTGACCTCAAGCTTATTCAACGTTACTTTACCCGCCTATTAAAATAAAAATTCTGTTTCATGATTGAATGGTATAGCTGACGCAAGCCTATTTGACTCTATGGCACCCATCAATCTGGTATCAGATCATTAAAGCGCATTATTGATGTTAAATGAATTTCTATTATTGACAATCGCCCATATTATCGCCGTCGCTAGCCCAGGAGCTGATTTTGCTGTCGTTTTGCGCAATACCCTCAGTGCGGGTAAAAAGGCTGGTGTCGTAACTGCCATCGGTATTGGCTGCGGTATTTCGGTGCATATCGTTTATACCGTGTTGGGGGTTGCCGTGGTGCTGTCCCAGTCTGAAATGCTATTTAATGGTATTAAAATAATTGGCGCTATATATCTTTTGTGGTTAGCTTGGCAGGCATTACAATCTCGCGCTAAGCGAGCTGCGAAAAATTATCAGCCTCAAAGTGTTTCGTTAAAAAATCATCAAGCGTTTTATCAGGGATTTTTAACCAATGTGTTTAACCCAAAAGCCACGGTCTTTTTTCTTGCCCTGTTTACCAGTATCGTCAGCCAAACTACGCCATGGTGGATACAAAGTCTGTATGGGTTATGGCTTGTGGTTTATATCATGTTGTGGTTTGTGGTGGTGGCTTGGGTATTCTCACGCAAGAAGGTACTTGACTGGTATCAAACCCATGGCCATTATTTTGATTGGGGAATGGGGATTTTTTTGATTTTTATCGCCTTTAAACTGTTTTTGGGCTAATCGAGCGGATGCTCTCTTTTATAACTCAAGGTAATTCGAATGCTTTCTGAAAAAACGCAAGTGCTGGTGATAAACTTTATGGAGTGGGCTGCACTGATTTTTATTATCGTTCTTGGTATCAGTCTTTTACTGACTATTGGTCTATATATTTACGACAAATTACAAACCAAACACGCCATCAAGCGAAACTATCCGGTTATTGGACGGTTTCGATATTTATTTGAGCACTTGGGGGAATTCTTTCGACAGTATTTTTTTGCAATGGATCGTGAAGAGTTGCCTTTTAATCGCGCGCAGCGAAGTTGGGTTTATCGCGCAGCTAAAGATCTCGATAATACCATTGCTTTTGGTTCAAGCCGGGATACGAAAAAACCGGGCAATATATTTTTTGTTAACAGTCCTTATCCAACACTTAACCAAGATGCCGTTTCGCCACGTGAAATAATTGTTGGCGAAGGGTGTGGCCAGCCTTGGAAAACCAGCGCTTTTTTTGGGATTTCGGCAATGAGTTATGGTGCTTTATCAAAGCCAGCTATTCGGGCTTTATCTAAAGGGGCTGCCAAGTCAGGCATTTGGATGAACACTGGAGAAGGCGGCCTGTCACCGCATCATCTGGAAGGTGGCGCCGATATTATTTTTCAGATTGGTACGGCTAAATATGGAGTCAGAGATGATGAAGGGCGACTGGACGATGAAAAACTCAAAGCGGTTGCGGCTCACGCGCAGGTTAAACTTATCGAACTTAAACTGGCGCAAGGCGCTAAACCGGGTAAAGGGGGAATTCTACCTGGCGATAAAGTAACCGAAGAAATTGCTAAAATTCGTGGCATTAAAGTTGGACAGGATTCAATTAGTCCTAATCGACATCCCGAAATAAAAAATAATGATGAGCTACTCGACATGTTGGAACATATCCGACAAGTTACTGATAAACCGGTTGGCTTTAAAACCGTTATTGGTTCGCCTGAATGGCTTGATGAATTAATGTTAGCCATTAATAAACGTGGCATCGCCCGCGCACCTGACTTTATTACTTTAGATAGTGCTGATGGCGGTACCGGGGCTGCGCCCATGACTCTCATGGACGATATGGGACTGACCATTCGAGAAACTTTACCAATGCTGGTAGATGCACTGCAACGATTTGGTTTGCGTGATCGAATTAAAGTGTTTGTGTCGGGCAAACTGGTCAATCCTGCTGATGTGGCGTGGGCATTATGTGTCGGTGCCGATTTTTGTAACAGTGCGCGCGGTTTTATGTTTGCCTTGGGTTGCATTCAATCATTACAGTGTAATAAAAACACTTGTCCAACTGGTATCACAACGCATGATAAGCGGCTTCAACGTGGGTTAGTCGTTACTGAAAAATCTGAGCGAGTGGCGCATTATGCAAAAAACATGATGTATGCCGTGGGCGTAATTGCGCACTCATGCGGTGTTAAAGAACCGCGAGAGCTATCGCGCGAACATGCACGAATTGTTTTAGATAATGGTTTTTCTGTCCCGCTAAATCAGTTGTATCAAAACTTGCGATAACATTGCGCGATGTTTGTTGTTTCGTGTTTTACTTATTGTTTTTTATTTGTTGTTTTCTTATTTATTGCTTTTTCGTTTATTGTCTATAGTACTGATGTTTGTGACGGGCTGCCTAAATTAAGCGTTACATTTATATTAAATATTAACCAACTGTCTGCCTGTCATAAACCGGTAAAAAGTTAGGCGTAATCTTGCGGGCAGTTGCCTGGGCTCAGGCTCCCGTAAAGAGGTTACATCAAATGAAAAATCGCGCTTATTGGTGTCGCAAACCATTTTATGACAATAAAAAATTTCCTTATGGATTTTCCCGCTCTGGTGTTTTTACTTATAAAGAAAGCGCTTTGTTAGAATCAAAAGGTTATTTGTTTAAAGCGTTAGTTGAAGAGCAAGTTGCTGATCCTTCTACTGATGATTTAGCTTTTGTTAAAGCGATAAAGTCAGGTGAGTATGATAACTGTTTTGAAACTCAAGTGTGGTGGAAATATTTATCTTATCAACGTCATTTGATTTCGATTGCTGGCAGTTGGATTCAGTCTGATAAAAATATGCAGTCTATGAATGATGATGAATTTCTGCTTGAAGATATTGATACGTCAATGATGAATAAAGATTGGGATGACGACGAAGAAGATATGCTGGAGGCCTGTTAGGTCCCAGCGTTATTTTTATTTGTTTTTATACCAGATAGCCTGAATGTAAAAAGTTTTCTTACCAATTGGTAAGCTCACGGTCAATTCATCATCTATCTGCTTTTTAAGTAAAGCTCTGGCAAGTGGTGAATCAATCGAGATGTATTCAGGCTTAAAATCAAATTCATCGGAGCCAACTAGACGATGAACAATGCTTTGTCCGTTGTCATCTTCCAGTTCAACCCAAGCACCAAAAAATACTTTTGACTGATCGTTTGGTAAATGTTCGATGACCTGCATTTCCGCGGTACGCTTTTGTAAATAGCGAATGCGTCGATCCATTTCTCGCAGCTGTTTTTTTCGGTAAATATATTCTGCATTTTCACTGCGATCACCTTCGGCTGCCGCCGCCGTTATTGCTTTTGTGACTTCAGGTCTTTTATTTTTCCAAAGGTCTGCCAGTTCGTTACGAAGCCTGACCGCGCCTTCTTCTGTAATTAAATTTGATCGAGACATAAATTAGCTAATGGTTAAGGTAAAAGTTTGCCAATCGAAAAGATTACCATGCACGTGAATGAAATAAAAGAATTAATCGAATCATTGAGCTGTTGCGATTAATTGACTGTGATTGGCTGATTAGCAATACAAATATTGGCAAGGAATGGTATTGAATATCGCTTGCTGAAATTGATTTATAAGCTGAGTTAATTAAAATATAGCTTTATTGCATTAATTTTTATTTATTTAACCGAGAGGATCATACCATGTACTTCGCTCTTCCTATTCTTTTAGAAGCCATGTTAATTATTGCTGATTTTATTTAATTAATGACAGGTAGATATTATTTCTACTCATTCTTCAATGAAGTATTTTAAAGCATAATATACAAGCGTTTCGCTAAAAATGGTCGACAATAAAATCCCGTGTTTTACTAACGGGATTTTATTTTATGGATAACCGATTAATGTTATACCTTTTTAGTTAAGGTCTTCTTTTAGCTGCTGTAGTTGCCTTGCAAATTGGTTAATGCTGCGATACTCAGAGTGATCAGTCAGACTATTTTGAGTATTACTTGAATTATTTGGTTGTACTTTTCTTTACTACTCACCAAGAAAAATGAAATTAAAAAACTTTTGCATGAAATGTCCTCTTATTGGTTTTAAATTTTTATTAGTATTTTTTCAAATATTATTGAATGAACTAACAATGAATAATATTTTGCCATGCAATCCTAGGTGCAAAAGTCAGATAGGTAAATTAGTGGTTTGGAGTATAAAAGTAACAAAAGATGACTCGTTTGGGATAAAGGGTATTAGCTAAATTTCAATGATTGGCTTGTTAGCTATTAAAAATAAGGAATAATTTTTTATATAACTTATTTGAACGGTATTGTATATTTATTCACTTAATAAACTGTTCAAAACTAAAACTGTATTTAATGGTGGACTACTTTAAATAAGCTAGCTTGGTGTAACGAGTCGGGAGTCATATTTGATAAGCTTGCCTTATTTAAATGTTCTGCTGAGTAGATTTAATATAGAATGTGTTGTTTTGAGAATGTATTGCCTTAAAATAAAATGCAGATTTTTTGCCTTTGCTGCTGCTTTTAAACAAGTCGATTCTTGTCTTTATATTTTTATTCAAGAAAGGGTTTGAGCAAATAAAAGTGCTTTCCTGGTTTTGCAAATTTTATAAAAAAGTAATTTGTTTAAGCAAAGTGATTTTTAATTATGCATTTTGCCCAAATGGCAATCATTATTGGTTTGATAGTGCCGTTTTTTTGACAGCAAAATTCAGTTGTAAATTATATGTTTAAAAGTGTTTGTTTTGTTTTAAATTTTTCATAATGTTTTCTATACAAAAATTGTTTTGTATGACGTTTTATGGAGTTATGTTTTATTGGCTAGACTTAAATATAAAGGTTAAAAAAAATTGCTAAATAGAATAGAAAAAATTTAAGATTATGCTTCATTTTAAAAAGATTGTTTGCAGATGAAATTATTTTTCAACTGAAAAAAATAATTTGAATTTAAGGTATTGTTAAATTAAATATATTAAATATGTACGTTTGCCATCTGAAATATATTCTGTATAGTATCTTGGTTTGTTGTTTTTATTGCGCGAAATGTTTTACAGGTATCTTTATTGAGGTATACATAGCTTGTCTGGTGTTATTAAAAAATATTTTTTTTTGCTTTTGATAAACTTATTTTTTGCGCTAACTCAGTTATCTGCGGAACAGTTTCGGTATAATTTACAACCAATTACCACCAAGCATGGTCTCACTCAAAATACTATTACTGACTTTATTCAAGACAGTGAGGGGTATATTTGGATAGCCTCTTATAATGGCCTGAATCGCTTTGATGGCGAGCATATTATTCAATACCTTCGCCATTCTGAACAGTTTCCTATTCCTGAAAATGAAGTCATGGACCTGGAACTGGCAGATGATAATCGTTTATGGATATTTAGTCGGCTGAACATTTTTTACCGAGATCCGGGACAACCTTTTAAAGAGTTTGTTTCTATTAAAAGTCTGCAACCAGAAAATGAAATTCGTAACTTTACGCGTATTATCAGTTTAAAAAATAAACTGTATGTATTTAATAATAAGGAAGCGATTGAGTTAAATTATGCTGGAGAAGTGGTTAAGCGCATTCCTTATGAAGGTGAAGAACGATTTACCTGGTATATGATGAAATCCTATAAGTTTGCTGACCGTTTACTGTTGGCAACAACTAATGGATTAAGAATACTTAATGAAGATGGAACCTGGCAAATTAAAGAAAGTTGGCCAAAAGCTCTAAAAGATGGTTTTCAATATACGCTGGTTAAAGTTAAACAGGGATTTATTATCTTTTCTCAATTCGAATTGTTTTTCTTAAATACCGATTTAGAAGTGGTTGATAAAACGGATTATCAATCAATAGGTATTCATACCGCACCGTTTCGTGCCTCTTTAAATTCGGATAATACTTTATGGATGGCAACGTTTGACAAAGTCTATACGCTAAAATTGACAGAAAATATTCGAACATTTGCAGAATTAAAAAATGCCGAACTGGCATATGATACCCAAGGCAATATTTATGGTTTGTTTATCGATCAACAAGATGGGGTGTGGATTGGCACATCTAACTCAGGGGTCAGGTACTTAAGTCGTAAAGCTCAGCATTTTAAAGTACTCAATTATCAAAGAGAGAATAGTCCTGATTTGCCCTTTTCAATTACTTCGCTAGCTGAGGATGTGAATGGGAAACTATTTATTGGTACTAGTGGCGGCAAAATATTTTACAAGTCCTCGCCAGAGACAACGATTCAAGAAATTCAATTAACTGAGAAAAATAATAATCAGCCTCTTGGACGTACTTCAGAGCTAATTGCTGAAAATGATCGATTGTGGATTGGTACATTTAATGGTTTGTATCGGCTTTCTCTGACATCTGGTGAGTTTTCGCGAATAAAAATTAATCCCCAGCAAGCATTAACCAATGTTCATGCGATGATTAAGATTGACAGGAAAATTTGGGGAGTTAGCGGTGCATTTGGTATTTTTTCAATGGACGTTGCAACTAACGAATTAACGCTAATGCGTGACCAGCAAAACTGGCGGCCCCAATGGAATCATGCTATCTATCACGACATTGTAAAACATAAACAACATATTTATGTCACTAGCTCACATGGCAGCCTCATTAAAATTGATTTACTTGATGGGACTATTGAAGAGTTGGATTTATTAAAGAGTCAAAATCAGGCATTGCATACGATTATTAGTAATGACAATGATACTTTATGGATCCTCTCTGCGGATGAATTATTCGAATATAACACGGTAACACAAACACTAACGCCACACTTTCGCGCGGTTGATTATCAGCAAACGGCATTTTATGCGTTAATTTTGCGCGATAACAAATTATGGATTGCGGGCAGTACCAATATTCTTGCCTATGAGATTTCAACCGGAGAAGTGTTGAGTTACAGCGGTGAGGATGGGGCAATTGGTGAAGAATATAACTCGATAGGCCTGGTGCAAAAAACGGGCGAGTTGCTGTTTTCTTCAACTAAAGGCCTCCTACAAATCAGTCACAGTAAGGCGCTGGAAAACTTAAAAACTGACAATACGATTCGAGTGACCAACGTCGAGTATTATTCCGCAAAAGACAATCGAGTGAATAATTTCTATCAACTTAGTAATGATTTTCAGCTTCACCCTGACGATACCATGACATTATCTCTTGCCCCCGTGAGCATTGCCATGAGCGGCAGAATTAAGGTCGAGTATCGCTTAAATGAAGGAGAATGGTTGCCAGTAAGCAACTGGGAAATTTCACTTAACCATGCGCAATTCAAGCACAGCGAAAATCTGATTGAATTGCGAAGTGCTTATATATTTGATGATAAGTTTATTTTGGCCTTATCGATTCCAGTTAAAGCAATTCATCGGTTTGAGCTTGCGCCTGCATATTATTGGTTTATTCTGGCCAGCTTATTGGCATTACTCGCTGTCGTTGGGTTTAAACTGCGTCATTTAAAAAAACGATTTGATTCTGATGTCATTGCCTTGAGTGACAGTCGCACCCAAGAGCTTCGGTTGCAGCAGTCGATAAACCAGAAAATCGCGCTGGCAATCGAAATACAAATGACTAACTTTAATCAGTTGCTTGAGCCTGTATTAATGCAGTCGGATAAGCCATTTGAATTTCATTGGCAAATGACACAGCTGGTGCAATTGGCTGGTGATATTTCAAACAATCAATTGCGGTATGTGAATGCTCAGGCTTCTGTCGATCTCAAACCATTGGTTGCCAAATTGATGACAACGCACTTGTCTCAATTTATGATGCCAGATACTAAAGCCTTTCAAATTAAAAATTTGAATATTATTTCGGGTAAAGTTTCCGAAGTTTTGATCGGTCACCATTTTAATATCTTTCAGATTTTATTAACTTTAGTGGCGCATCAAAAGCTGGATGTTTCTTTAAATAAAACCAGCGCACGCCGGGCTGAATTAAAGTTCGTAGTCAAATTCAGCAAGTCTGATAATCAAGCGTTACTATTGATGGTCGATTTGTGCCGAACACTGGCGCATTTACTGGTTACTTGTGGGCGGCACCTGGGGATGGGGAGCGAGTTAATCTTTTCAGACATGCTATTTTCATGGCAAATTACCTTTCCTGCGGCTCAACGGTGGCGTGAAAATGTAACTGCCGATGAAAGTCAGTCAACGGCTAGTGTTGAATATTCTTGGGAATCGAATCGGCGTCATCATTTGCAGTTGAATGTAGTGAATTTAAGTAGTCAGACGCAATCGGCACTGAGGTTGGCAAATTATTATCCGGTTAAAGTTTTTACTGATATTGAATCATTTCAGGCTGATTTTGAACAATCTAACGAAAATAATGCTGAGAATGGAAGCACTGTCGCTAGTGTCGATGGTAAAGATGGCGTGACTGAGAGGCTGACCAATGGCGCGCTTGGTCTTCGTACTTTTAAACATGAAGCTATTGCTCTTGATGTGGTATCAACATCGCGGTTGCT
Source organism: Aliikangiella maris (assembly GCF_040719265.1). NCBI lineage: Bacteria > Pseudomonadati > Pseudomonadota > Gammaproteobacteria > Oceanospirillales > Pleioneaceae > Aliikangiella > Aliikangiella maris. The sequence goes on from NZ_JBFDAH010000032.1 coordinate 17,408, forward strand.
GGTGGTATTTGTCGAAGCTTTTAATGAATTACTGCCTCAGCAGTTAGCTGGGCTAGCAGAGCAGTTAGGTTTGACGGTGATTATTTGTTCTACTGATCCTGAGTGGTTTAACGCTGGCATTGACCAGCGATTTGAGCGAGTTTTGTTATTGCCTTTGGCGTTATCCTCCCCGGTTATGCCGCATATCATTAACTTTGTCGATCAATTAATAAAAGATAATCAGCCAACTGAAACCGAACAAGCGATTTTTGACGAGGCCACTAAACCCGTCGAGCAGCCCGAGCGAGTAAAAACCGCACTGATCGAAAAGGTAATATCCAAAAGCAAAGCTGCGCCAATAATGGATTTACCAACCGATTCGGTACTTCTTGGTCGCTTAAATGAATATTTGGAAACCTATTGTGCTGATGAGTCACTCGACGTCGAAAAAATTGCCTATTCTTTGCACCTGAGTTCGCGCCATTTAAGCCGTAAATTAAAGAAGTTGCTTAATATGACGACAGCAGAATATGTTCGCCATTACCGTTTAACCAAAGCTCTTAAGTTGTTACGCAGTGGTTATCCGGTGAATCAGGTGTATAAAATGACCGGATTTACCTCTCGAAATTACTTTTCAACCTGCTTTAAAAAGCATTTTAAAGTTACTCCTTCTGAGCACCAACAGATCAAATAGCATTCAACCCCCTGATAATAGGTTGCAATTGCTTGGTAATAACTTGTATTTGCAATTAGTGAGTTGAGACCGAATTGATATTTTCTGCTCCTCTGAGTACTAAATTCCGAAAAGCTGACATGCTGTTAGGCATTGGTAATATTCACGAGAGCAATATAAGGTTGAAAAACACTCAAAGTCTTAAATTCTGTCCGATAAGCTGACCTAAAATTCAAATTTCAGACAAAAATCGGCCAAATTACTTGTTTTTGTATGAAATGGCGCATTTTCATACCTCAATGACCGCTAATTAATTGAGATTTATTAAGAATGGAAAGGAGTACGCGATGAACTTAATCATTATAAAAACGCATTATTAGCGAAGAATAATTCACTAAGAGGAAAATAAAATGACTACTAGCAGTAAAAATAAACAGTGGAAATTGATTCCCACTGCTTTAGGAGTAGCTGGTGTACTAGGCGCTGGTACAGCACTCGCTCAAGCCCCTGTCTATCAATTAGACGCTGAAAACCGTATTCAAGATCAATACATCGTTGTATTAAAGCAAGATGCTGCTCTAACCAGTGGTGCTACTGCTCAGCAATACGTAACCTCTTTTGCTAACAACGTACAACGAAATTTAGGTGTTAAAGTTAAGCGTCAATACAGTAAAGCCCTGTTAGGTGCTGCGGTTAAAGCCGATAACGCTCAATTAGAAAGCCTGCGTAACAACCCTAATGTTGCTTACATTGAAGCAGACACAATTGTTTCTGTTGCTGGTTCACAATATAACCCACCTTCATGGGGACTAGATCGTGTAGACCAGGCTAATTTGCCAATGGATGATACCTACAACTATCCAGAAAATGCTGGTGAAGGTGTTCACGTTTATATTTTAGATACAGGTATCTATGCAAACCACCCTGATTTCAGCGGACGTGTTGGTAACGGTGCTGACTTTATCGACAATGATAATACTCCTCAAGACTGTCAAGGTCACGGAACTCACGTTGCTGGTACGGCTGTTGGTACAAGCTATGGTGTAGCTAAAAAAGCGACTGTTCACGCAGTGAGAGTATTAGGCTGTGATGGAACTGGTTCATGGTCAGGAATTATTGCGGGTATGGATTGGGTTGCCGAAAACGCACAACAACCTGCTGTTGCCAACATGAGTTTAGGTGGCGGTACAAACAGTTCTGTTGACCAAGCGACTGCCAACCTGGTTAGCGCTGGTGTTGTGACTGTTGTTGCTGCGGGTAACAACCGTGCCAATGCTTGTAACTATTCACCGGCTCGAGTTGATTCTGCAATCACTGTTGGTGCTTCAACTGAAAATGATGGCCGTGTAAACAACTCTCAATGGGGTTCTAACTACGGTAGCTGTGTTGACATTTTCGCACCTGGTATCAACATCGTTTCTGCTTCACACAACAGCAATGGTTCACGCACAATGGGCGGAACCTCAATGGCTTCTCCACACGTTGCCGGTGCGGCAGCAATTCATTTACAAAGCAACCCTAACTCATCTCCTTCACAAACTTTCCAAGCGTTATTAAACGGTGCAACGTCAGGCGTATTATCTGATCTGGCTGGTTCTCCTAATAAACTGTTGCGCGTTGGTGAAGGCGATGATCCAGGTTGTGAGCCAAACTGCCCAACTGATGAAGTATTAGAAAATGGTAAGCCAATTGCTGATTTATCTGCTTCAAAAGGCCAAGAGTTATTCTTCAGTTTCAGCGTTCCTACAGAAGCAACTGACATTTCTGTTGCAATCTCTGGTGGTTCAGGTGATGCAGATATGTATGTATTGAAAGGTAGCAAGCCAACTAACGATCAGTATGACTGCCGTCCTTACAAAGAAGGTAATGAAGAAAGTTGTACGCTTGAATCTGGCGGTGAATACTGGGTTAGATTACATGCTTATTCTGCTTTCTCAGGTGTGACTTTAACGGGTTCATATGCTGATAATTGTGAAAAAGATTGTACGCCACCACCACCACCACCTGGTCAATTAAAAGACGGTGAAGCAGTTCAAATCAGTGGTCAAGCTGATGAAAAAGCTTACTTCACTTTTGTTGTTCCTTCAGGAAAAACGGGTTCTATCACCACTTCTGGTGGAAACGGAGACCTGGATCTTTATGTGAAATTAGGTAGTGAGCCAACTATGGACAGCTATGATTGCCGTCCTTACAAAGAAGGTAACAGCGAAGCTTGTAACCTGAACCAAGCTGGTACTTACCACATTATGGTTCACGCTTATTCAGCATACTCAGGTGCTAGCATCGTAGGTAAACTGGATTCATCAAGCAACACTTGTCAAGGAATCCCTGCTTGGAATTCATCAACTTCCTACTCTGCAGGTGACGAGGTTATCTATCAAGGTAAGCGCTATAAAGCCAATACTAACGTGTTCTACTTCTCACCAGCTACCAACTACGGTTACTGGACGTTAGTAAGTAATTGCCAATAATAATAGTTAATAACAACCGTAATATATCTCTTAGCACGTGATGTCCCGAGATATTTGACAGCCTTCGGGCTGTTCTTTTTTAACTATTTTTTTAGTTTTATTTTTAAATTTTTAAATGTAATGAGTGTTTACCCAAAATTTTCTTAAGTGTTTCATAGTGTTGGAAAATAGTTTTTATCCCAACCATTGATCTTGGTGTTTTGAGCAGCTTTCGCTGCTCTTTTTTTGCTATCGAAAGGTCTACCTGCAAAATTGCGTCGGTTGAAAAAATCAAAATGTTAAACTGAGCTAATCTAAGTATTGTTAGATAACCAAATTATATACAATCTGCAACAACAAAACGCCAGAACCCAACTGGAAAACGCATTAAAAAACAATCAGCATACTTTAGTTGTTATGTCTGCCGAAGATTATCTAGACTTTTATGTCGTTAATTTTAAACGGCAAAATCCAGGGGCGACTAATCTGAATTTACTTAATCACCTCGAAAAAGTCATTCGAGCCGATAAGCGTTCTCGCTTGTCTATTCAACAAAAAATCTAACAAATAAAAACCTTAAGGCATGATAATAGTGAAAGTATTCAGTCATCAGGTTTACTAGTCCCTATTTTTAGTGATTTTCGTACCTTGTCAATATTAGCTGACGATTTGTATCGAGGTGGTAATTTTCTTAGTAAAATAAAAATTAACCAAGCCGGAGCCAGGCCCTGCATTATTTTTGGTGGGGTTTCATCGTCTTAATATGTTGTTTGATGATACTGCAACTTGGTATTATTCAAGGAAAAAAATACTAAACACTGCACAAGAAGAACCACATGGTTTTCTTTCTCGTTTAACAAACTCTCCCTATATAAAAATAAATTTATAATGAACGAAAATATTTACATTGATATTGATGAAAAATTTAAAATGAAGATGCTGGCAATATTAATGCTATTAATATTTGCTGGTCTTACTTATTATAATCTTAACTTCATATTATCTGATTTTAATGAGGTATTATTATGCTCACACAAACATAGTTATTATGTAGAAGTGTCGAGATTGTACTTATCTTCCTTAATGTTGACTCCTTTGTTTTTTTATTTTATATACTTTTCTATAAAAAGATTTTTTGAACTCAAAACAAAAGAAGTCGAGAAAAATATTTAATTTATTTATCTGTAGGAATAGTTTTAGCTACAATAATTAGTCGAATGTTTTTTGGTTTTTGGTTGGATTACAAGTTTGAAAAGTTGAATTATTACTGGTGCTTTCAGTATGAAACCGGTGGTGTTTTACGTCCCAGTATTTATGTAAAAAAAACAGAGCTTTGCTACTCAAAAGCAATTTTAGTGAGCGATTATGTAATGAACTGGTTAGATGAGCAAGACGCTCTGGGGGCTGAGGTAACCGGTGAAATGCTTCAGGAACAGGCTGATATTTTTATTGAAAAATATAAAGAGCGACATCCATTTTATGTAGATTAACGTCTAAGCCGTCATTAATATCAATGACTTTGGGATGTTTTTACCCCTAGCTGACCAACTTGCGAAAAGCACTTCGAATTGATTCATAGCATTGGCATTGGGCAACTATCTATTTATAATAATCCATAATCTAAAGCCAATATTTATGGTCCTATTGCCAGCATATTGAGCCCCTAGTCCTATTCATTGATAAGAGATTTTTTGTGCAGCTAAATAATCCTGATTTATTGAAAAACAGTTCATTTATTCATGGACAATGGGTCGAGTCACCACAATCTTTCGAAGTTATTAATCCTGCGAACGAACAAGTTGTTGCGAACATCTTTGAGGTGACTCCTTCTCAACTGGAAATGGCGGTAAATGCCGCGACAAGTGCACAAAAAGAATGGCAAGCGCTCACTGCGGATGAACGCGCTCAACGACTCATGCAATGGTATGCTTTAATAATCGATAATCAGCAAGATTTAGCACAAATTATGACTGCTGAGCAGGGGAAGCCGCTATCAGAGGCTTCGGGCGAAGTGGTTTATGGGGCAAATTATATAAAGTGGTATGCCGAAGAGGCTCGCCGCACCAATGGTGCGGTTTTACCGATGAATAATAAAAACCAGCGGGCCTTGGTGATAAAACGACCAGTTGGTGTTGTCTCGGCGATTACTCCCTGGAACTTTCCTGGAGCGATGATTTTACGAAAAGCCTCGGCTGCCTTGGCTGCCGGCTGTAGTTTTATCGTAAAGCCTTCTGAACTAACGCCCCTATCAGCGCTCGCCCTGGCTGAACTGGCAAATCAAGCAGGGATACCCGCTGGCGTATTTAATGTGGTGGTGGGTAGTAACGCTCAACCGATTGGTGAAGTCTTGACCATGCACCCTAAAATTAATAAATTTAGTTTTACCGGTTCGACGCCAGTAGGTAAAAAGTTATTAGCGCAATGCGCATCAACGGTTAAAAAAACGTCGATGGAGCTTGGCGGTAATGCACCTTTCATTATTTTTGATGATGCTGATTTAGAAAAAGCCATTGATGGTGTCATGCGTAGCAAGTTCCGCAATGCTGGGCAGACTTGTGTTTGTGCCAATCGAATTTTTGTTCAGCGAAATATTTTGTCTGAATTTGTTGCGCAATTAACCAACAAACTGAATACCCTAAAAATAGGTGATGGTACAACAGAAGGGATTACTCTTGGACCACTCATTAATCATTGTGCCATTGATAAAGTTAATGCTTTGGTGAAAGATGCCATTGAGAAAGGCGCGCAGGTCATCACCCACAAATCAGAAATGCCAGTAAAAGGCTTCTTTTATCGGCCCACGCTACTGATTGATGTCACACCCGAAATGAAAATTTTCAATCGCGAAATTTTTGGTCCTATCGCTTCAGTTATTGTGTTTGATACAGAGACAGAAGTTATACAGTTGGCCAATCAGACTCAGTTTGGATTATGCTCTTATGCCTTTACCGAAAATATCAGTCGGCTTTGGCGATTGAGCGAGCAGCTCGAGTTTGGCATGGTTGGTATTAATGAAGGTGTGCTTTCTAACCCACTAGCACCATTTGGCGGTATAAAAGAGTCAGGAATGGGGCGCGAAGGTGGGTCGTGGGGGATCGACGAGTACTTGGAAACCCGTTATGTGTGTATTGGTAACGTCCAATAATTGACTATTGTTAATGACATTTTGGCCGGGTAGTGAAATAACACTATTCATCCATCAATATTCGATTTGATATTTAGTTTAATTCTGGGTTAGATATTTGAACACTGGCAAAATGGTCGCTATTCAATTTTTCTTACAATTTAATGAGAAGAAAAAAGGAGTAATATTCTCAATAAAACCGAATATAAGCGTGAATTAAATTAATCACATCTCCTAAATTAATTACTTTCTTCTTTATCCACGTTATTTTCCACTTTGATTGGTATTTATTCCCAATTAATGCAGATGCATTCTTGCAATGGGTTTCTTATACTCCTTTATCAAACTATCAAAACAGTTAAATAAACAATTTATTCTGTAAAAAATGGAATACTTGGCAATAGAAAGAGAATCTATTGAAAATAGGATAAAAAATTTAGCCTAAAAAATGACAAAAATAGTTCTATTTAGTGTAATAAGAAATATGCACGCATTGCTGCGTGACTAATAACAAGAGTGGCAAATTATGATAAAGAAAACTTTACTCGGAACATCGACATTACTGAGTGTGTTGGCATTAACCGCTTGTGTCAGCTCCTCTATAGAAAAAACTCACAGTACCTCTGTTAGTAAACATTCAGTGCAATCCTCTACGAGCGGAATAAAAGTTACTAAAAGTGAAACCGACCAGAGAGAATATGAATATATACAGCTCGATAATCAGTTAAAAATCATGTTGGTTTCTGATCCAACACTCGAACGCTCCGCAGTGGCATTGGCGGTGGGTGTTGGTTCTTACCATGAGAACGACGGCTTTTGGGGAATGGCTCACTATTTAGAGCATATGCTCTTTTTGGGTACCGAAAAATTTCCAGTACCGGGTGAGTACTCAAAATTTATCTCAAAAAATGGCGGTTCCAGTAATGCCTATACTGACATGGAACATACCAACTATATGTCGGCAGTCAAGGATAATGCTTATGAAGAATTGCTGGCTCGCTTTTCTGATTACTTTAAAAAACCGCTATTATTACCTGAATATGCCGACAAAGAAAGAAATGCCGTACATTCTGAGTGGAGCATGAAAGGTGTCAGTGACGGTGTTATTCTGGGTGAACTTAATGGGCTGAGTTTGAACCCTAAGCACCCGGTTAGTCGATTTACCTGGGGAAATCTTGATACGTTAACCGATCAATCAGGTAAAACCTTGCATCAGGCATTAACTGAGTTTTATGAACAACATTATTCTGCAAATCGGATGACTGCGTCACTGGTTTCACCGCGCTCTATTAGTGAGTTAAAGCAATTAGCTAAACAATATTTTGGTGATATACCAGATAAAAATTTACCTTCACCTAAAATTACGATACCTGCATTGACTGAAAAAGAATCGGGTAAAATCGTTAGATATCAACCTCAAAAAGATGTCAAATGGTTGCAGATGCGTTTTACCATTGATAATAATATTGGCGAGTATAAAAGTAAGCCCAATGAATATTTAAGTTATCTGATTAACAGTCAAATGCCTGGCACGCTTTCAGCGACTTTGCGAGAGCAAGGGTTAGTCGAGTCAATTGGTTCTTATGATGATCCTGCTGCATTTATGAGTCAGGGCGAATTCGTTATTTATGCCTATTTGACTGACAGCGGGGTAAAGCAACAAGGAAAAATTATTGCATCAGTCATGCAGTATTTGGATTTGATTAAACAACAAGGCATCGAAAAAAAATACTATCAGGAAATCAAGCAGTCTTTGGCTAATAGCTTCCGCTTCCAGGAAAAATATAATGAATATTCCTATGCCTCTAATATTGCTGCACAACTTTTATTTTACCCACCAGAGTCAGCATTGAGTCATGCTTATGAATACACCCAATTTGATGCCGCTGCTATTCAACAAGTATTAAGCCAGCTATCACTGGATAATGTTCGCTTATTTTATATTGATCAAAGTCAACCGGTAGATACGCCAATGACTTATTTTAAAGGTCAATACAGCATTGATGATATTACGCCTCAAATGAAAGAAAACTGGAAAAAATCCGCGAGTAATATCAATTTGAAATTGCCATCGTATAATCGACTAATGCCCGAAAATTTTGAATTGGTTGATAAAAAATATATTGAAAAGCCACAACGAGTTTACCAAAATAATTCGACAGAAGTTTATTTAGGTCATAGTGAATATTTTGATAAACCTAAAGGATTGCTCAAAGTCGAGCTTAATAGCGGTTTGGCATATCAAAGTGTAGCTAACCAATTAAGTCAGTTAGTTTTGCAACAAGCGATTACAACCGAGCTAACTGGAATATCGGCTGAAGCAAGTGCCGCGGGTATGAGTCTTTCGATTGGTACTGGCTCCGGAATCAGTTTATACTCAAACGGCTTCAGTGATCGCCAGTTTGAATTGTTATTAGAAGTGCTCTCAAAAATTAAAACATTTAAACTTACCGAGAGTGAATTTCAGGTTGCACTTTCTACAGTGAAGTCCAATTTGGAAAACTTGAAAAAAGATACGTTACTCAGTCAGACATTTTCACAATATCGAGAGTTACTGAATAAAAATGTATTTGCCAGTGATACTTTGCTTGAAAATATTAGTTCTATCAAGCCTCAACAGGTTGACCGGTTGCTAAATGCTTTATTGAAAGAAGCACGGGTTAAAGTCTTTGCCTTTGGAAATTATCAATCAGATGAGCTAACTCAATTTACTAAAAACCTCGAATCAATATTACCAAGTGATCGTCAGGTAAAAGATTATTTTAAAACTGACTATGTTCAATTAGATGCTAACGATAGTTATCATCTAAATTTAGATGCACCTCAAAATGATACCGCATTGGTTGATTCTTATTGGCAACCACACACTTGGCAAAATGATGCCGCAGGGCGTGTCTTACGAAGTGCTATTTCTCGTGATATGTTTGAGCAACTGCGTACGCAGGAACAACTGGGATATTCTGTTGGATTTTATTCCTCTCGCTATGATCAACAAATCAGCTATGCATGGTATATTCAGACGCCGGTAAAGGGACCCAAGGCGGTCATGGCGCGAATCAAAGCATTTCAACAACAGCAAAATGCCGTTATTCAACAAATGACGCTGAGTGAATTTGAAGTTCATCGTGAATCGGTTTTAGTTAAGTTGACAGCTAAACCAAAAAACATATCAGAGGAAGCGGCATATTTGCTAACCGATTGGTCTTTGGAAAATGATAATTTTGATAGTAAGCAAGCTTTAATTGATGCGGTTAAATCATTGAAGTTGAGTGACATTCAGCAGCTCTACAGCAAAATTATTAATCGTCAAAATATGGGACATTTACTGGTGCAAATTCGAGGTGCTAACTTTAAAGCGACTGAATTTACTTTGCCAAAAAACAGTCTCCAAATAAAATCAGTTGTTCAATTTAAAAATAAAAATTAATCTGTTTCCTTATATTCAGTTCCCTCATGTTCTATTCCCGTACTATGGTAATCATGAGGGTCTGTAACATTATCGAGTGTAATATTTTATTCATTTGCCAGATTAACTATTAAGTTCGTCTGGCAGACCTCTCCGTGTATCGTTTCTTGAATAGCAATAAATCAACTTTCAACCAACATGATTTATGTATTAAACTAGTTGGCGATCTTTTTGGTATTATCAGATCGCTATTATTTGAGTGTATTATATCTGAACGATCAACTGCATATTTTTGCAGGGTAACTAATTGATATTATTGTTAATTTTTATCTAGGTATTAATTACACAAATAAAAGCGTGACGACAATTATTTTAAACTTGGAGAACGCCTGATGAATGGTGGGTGCCTTTGTGGTCGTGTAACATTTCAAATTACAACTTTTAGTCCATTTCTTTCACATTGTCACTGCTCAATGTGTCGTAAATTTCATGGTGCGGCTTTCGCAACCTATGGTACCGTGCAAGAAGAGAATATTGTCTTCTCTATTCGGGATGATGCATTAAAGATTTATCAGTCATCCTATATTGCTCGCCGAGGGTTTTGTTGTTATTGTGGTTCTAGCATTTACTATCAGTTTTTGAGTGCGCCTGAAAAATTTGATATTGCTTTGGGGACTTTGAATGATGAACCTGACCTAAATGTTGCTGCTCATATTTTTTATGACAGTAAACCAAAGTGGTCTGGCGAATTTAACGATCCCTTGCCCAAGTATCGGGAGGAGCATGATTTAGCGAAGTAGCGGTTTGCGCTTAGTAATTTTTTCTTTTATAAATTGATGATGGAATAAGCTCGCACTTTAAGTCGAACAATGTAAAAATAATACAAATTAACTGCATCAGGAGAATGGAATGGTTAATACTGACAGAGTTAGTAGCAACCTGACAAATAGCGCCGTCGAAGGTGTGGTTCAATGGCATCCGGTAAAGTCTATTTGGTTTCTAAGTAATCTGGTCTTATGCCTGTTTATTGCGCCTTTTGTTTTTAGTTATTCTGCAATAATTATTTTTATTTTATTAACATTTCTTACTTTATGTTTTGGTCATTCATTAGGAATGCATCGCTTACTAATCCATCGTTCATATGAGTGTCCATTGTGGATGGAATATCTGTTCGTATATTTGGGTGTTCTGGTTGGAATGGCTGGACCAATCGGTATGATCAAACAGCATGATTTGAGAGACTGGGCGCAAAGACAGTCGAGTTGTCATCCTTATTTAAGGCATGGGAGTCATATACTTAAAGATGCTTGGTGGCAATTGAATTGCGATTTGCATTTAAAAACGCCTCCGACATTTTCTATTGAAAGTCGAGTAACTGAAAATGCATTATATCGGTTTATTGAGAAATACTGGTTACTACAACAGCTTGTGTTAGCTATTCCGCTTTATTCGATTGGGGGTGTTTCCTGGCTGGTTTGGGGTATATGCGTTAGAGTCGTTGTATCGATTGGCGGCCATTGGTTGATTGGTTATTTTGCCCATAATCAAGGTGAGCGAACCTGGAAAGTTAAAGGTGCTGCCGTACAAGGACATAATATTCGTATTGCTGGTTTTTTATCAATGGGAGAGGCTTGGCATAATAACCATCATGCTTTCCCTGGATCTGCGATGCTAGGTTTGTATCGAGATCAACCTGATCCCGGTTGGTGGATTCTAAATGCATTACATAATTTAAAATTAATAAACAATATTCGATTACCATCCGACTTACCTATCCGAGAAGAATTAGTTGTCGAAAAAAATATACCTCTTGAAAGAACTCCTCGGCAATTAGAAAGATGTAAAATTGTGGATAGTTTAAAAAAATAAATTTAAATGCTATAAAAAAGGCCGTTTAAATTAATAAAGAAGGTCAATGTTGAAAATTTTATTGTTGCCCGGCTTAGACGGTACAGGAAAATTATTTAAGCATCTAAACACCTATTTGAAATTGCCAGTTCAGTCCGAAGTGATTGTGCTCAATGATATAGTCGGTCGTACTCATATAGAACAAGCTCGTTCAATTGCTCATCTAATTGGTCGTTCACGAGTCATATTAATAGCGGAGTCATACTCTGGGCGTATTGCTTATGAGTTATGTCGAATCTTAAATCAGCAAATAAGTTATATTATATTTATCGCAAGTTTTGTTTCTAATCCTTGTCGTATAACAGAATTAATTAAAAACCTACCTGAAATTTTTTTTGATATAAAATATATTCCAGAAATACTGATAAATTATTTTTGCTTTAGCGGTTACGGTAAAACCAAGTTATACTTGGCATTACGTGAGACAATGGCGCTAGTGAGTAAAAAAATTATAAAGCAGCGAATTCACTTGATTGCTAAACTTCAAATTCCTGAGCAGCACTACGCAATAAATGCGTGTTACCTTCGACCTTCACATGACCGATTGGTAAGCACCAGAGCGCTCAAGATAATACGAGAGTGTTTTCCAAATTTGACGGTGAAAACTATTTCTGGAGGGCATTTTATTGCTCAAATTGAACCCAAAAAGTGTGCAACAATTATTAATAAAATAATTGTTGAGCAAGGTTATTGATTTATCGATACTAAAATAAATAGCTGTATGAAAAACTCTATTCGAATACTTCAAGTGGTAGCAATAATACACATTGTTGCTGGATTGGCGTTACCATTTATTGCACAAATTGAATGGATAGGCGAAGGATTGGTTAATCTGGTTTTTACTGATTTAACTTTAACCTCTGCTGTCTATAAAAAAGCGCTTTATATTATTGCGCTTTTTGGTCCAACAATTGCCAGTTGGGGGATCTTACTTTGGCTATTAGTACAAAGTTATTGTGCTCAACCAACAAAGCAAAAATGGTTAGGTATTAATCTGGCTATTTTAGTCTGGTTTATTGGTGATACTCTGTTTTCAATGATTAATGGTATTCATCAGGCTCTGGTATTAAATGGCCTGGTGATGCTAAGTTTGTTGATATCTTTGTGGAAAATTCGTCGATTAATGATATCTGTTAAATCATAAAAAAGAGGTTTGTATGAAAACAAACCTCCTAAACCTGATGATGTTTTGGTTGATTCTGTGTTTATAGGCTGTTGTTGCGGGTTTAAATTTTATTTATGCGGTTAAAGTAGTGTTCTTAATTGATAAAGCTCTGGAAAAAACTTAATGTCTAGTGCTTTCTTTAAAAATTCAACACCAGATGAACCTCCCGTCCCCATTTTGTTTCCAATAATTCGTTGCACGGTATACATATGTTTGAAGCGCCACTGTTGAAATGAATCTTCAATGTCCATCAGTTTTTCGGCTAATTCGTATAATTCAAAATGCGCATCGGGATTTCGGTAAATTTCAAGCCAGGCATTTAAAACAGAGTCATTATGGTTGTATGGCTCGCTGTAATCTCTATCCAAAACGGCAGCATCAATATTGTAGCCTTTGGCATTTAATATTTTAATAACATGATCGTATAGGCTTGGGCTTTCCAATGTTTGCATAAGGTCTTGATACACATTGGGTTTCGCCTCGTGAACTTGTACTAATGAACGATTTTTATTACCAAGTAAAAACTCTAGTTTGCGATAGCTATAAGATTGAAATCCTGATGAGTGCCCGAGCTTTTCTCTGAATTTTAAATAATCTACTGGAGTCAAGGTTGATAAAATATTCCAGGATTGAGTAAGCTGAATGAAAACTTGTTTTACACGAGAAATTATTTTGAATGCCAGGCCAAAATCTGAATTATGTAAACACTGAATAGCATCTTCTATTTCGCGACCCATTAACTTTAACCATAATTCACTGGATTGATGAATAACGATAAAAAGCATTTCATCTCTTGAATCGGTTAGTGGATTTTGTGCAGACAACAGTTGGTCGAGACTTAAATAATCACCATAAGACATTTCGTTTTTGAAGTCTGTGTGAATAGTATCTTCCATTGCGCGGTAATTCGTGCTCTGAGTGTCGCTTGTCATTTCTTGTCTCCATATTGAATGTCAATTTAAATTTCTACAATTAAAATGAATGCATTAGAGTTACTATCGTTGATTACCGAACTTGAACAGTTGATATGGAAAAAACAGTCAAATAATCAGTGTTGAGTAATCGCTAATTGCGTATCCATTTTGTAGACAAAAGTAAAACTGGAATACTTTAAAAAATTTAGTTATCACTGGTACTTAAGTATTCTTTAAAAGCCGTGCCAATTATGTGCATGTGCTATGTTAAAAACATTAACTGATTGTAGAAGTGAAAGACAAGATTTTTTGTATTTTTAGTAAAAAATAATTTTATATTGAATGCCATATATGCCTAATGAAATAAAATTTCGACAATTTAATTGATATTGAATACAACCAGTAAAATAGCAATGTATTTTGTCAACTAAATAACCCGATTGGTTTAGATTTGACCCATTTAATGCAACTGGCTGTTAATTTTTTGATAGATTTTTATTGTTGCATCGCATTGTAATAAATCAACGCAATTAAATGCTGACGATAGCCGACTGCGTGGCAATATTAATGTTTCTGGTGATGGTGTTTTGCAGGTTTCAAACTATTAGTTTGAGACTAAGAGATAATTATTCCGACAATGCCAATGTTGATGGAATAATTAGGAGGATTGTATAACTTGGTTGCGGTTGGTTTGGTATTTCGGTACTTCGGTACTTCGGTACTTCGGATATTATAAAGGGTTGCATGATTTAGTCGCTATTTATTTGTGGTGTTAAATGACTGGCTGCGGAGTAAACACTTTTTTATGGCAGAAATGTGTCTTTGGGAGTTGTTGCTAATGAATTCTCAAAATGAATGTTGATTCATAAATTGTCATTGAATTGAATAATTCTGTCATTAATCAGGCTCTAAAATATTCACCTGATTTCTACAGGAGAATACAATGATAAAAAAACTTATTTCCGTTTCTGTCTTAGGGCTTTTGGGTGCAACACAATCTGCTCAAGCCAATATCATCATTTCCGAATATGTCGAAGGCAGTAGCTATAACAAAGCTATTGAGCTGGTGAATCTATCAACGAGTCCTATCGACTTGAGTCAGTATCAAATTGAGTTTTATTTTAATGGCAGTTCCAGTGCTGGGCGCACAATTAATTTAACAGGTACCGTTGGGGCGAACCAAACTTTTGTGTTGGGGCACTCTAGCGCTGTTGCTGCAATCAAATCGGTTGCTAATCAAACCGAAGGTGGTAGCTGGTATAACGGTGATGATGCGGTTGTATTAACTCTGGCAGGTCAAGTGGTCGATAGTATTGGACAAGTCGGTTTTGATCCGGGAAGTGCTTGGAGCAGTAATGGGGTAACTACCGCTAATAATACGATTCGTCGTTCAACGAATGTTGTCAGCGGTGATACAAATCCATCCGATTTGTTCACTGTTGATGCGCAATGGCAAGGATTTGGACAAGATGTATTTGACGATCTTGGAAATTATGAAGGTGGTTCGACAAATCCACCACCACCGCCTCCAAGTGGCAACTGTAATGCGAATGCGACGCTCATTTCAGCAGTGCAGGGGAGCGGTAGTTCGTCCCCATTGGTTAATCAAACGGTGACTGTTAGAGCGGTTGTCAGTGGTGATTTTCAAGCCAGTAATGAATTAAATGGATTTTATTTACAAGAAGAAAATGCTGATTTTGATAACAACTCACAAACCTCTGAAGGTTTATTTATTTATGATAATGGATTTGGTATCGATGTTTCCGTTGGTGATGTCGTTGAAGTCAGTGGTAGTGTTGAAGAATATTATGGCAACACTCAACTAAAAAATATTAGCTCAGTGACGGTTTGCGGAACGGATAATATTTCTGCGGTGGATGTAAGTTTACCAGTGAATGCACAAGATGACTGGGAAGCTTTTGAAGGTATGGCTGTCAACTTTTCACAATCATTAAAAGTCACTGAAGTTTATAACTTAGCGCGTTTTGGCGAAGTTGCATTAGCATCAGAGCGATTATATATTCCCACTCAAGTGGCTATGCCAGGTTCGGCTGCAAATAATGTTGCTGCCAGCAATCAGTTGAAGCGCTTATTATTGGACGATGGCAGTAGCGTACAAAATCCGGCATCGGTCGCTTATCCCGCACCGGCTTTAAGTGCCGATAATACTTTAAGAGTTGGTGATTCAGTTAATGGACTGACTGGCGTGATTGGTTATGCATATAGTCAATATCGAATTCATCCAATCAGTTCGCTGCAGTTTGTGACAACCAATGCGCGAGAAGCATCACCGTTAATGACGGGGCAAGGCAGTTTGCGTGTCGCTAGTTTTAACGTATTGAATTACTTTAATGGTAACGGCCAAGGCGGTGGATTTCCTACATCACGCGGTGCAAGCAACCTAAATGAATTCAATCGTCAGCAAGCGAAAATTGTCGCTGCTATTTTAGCGCTGGATGCAGATATTATCGGTCTGATGGAAATTGAAAATGATGGTTATGGACAGTATTCAGCAATTCAAAGTCTGGTAAGTGCGATTAATGCCGCTGCGCCAGCAGGAATCAGTTATCAATTTGTCAATCCTGGCAGCAGTCAGTTAGGTAGCGATGAAATTGCGGTTGGGTTTATTTATCGCCAGCAAACGGTGAGCCTGGTCGGCAATGCTGCAACAATCAATAATGCACCGTTTGATCAAAAAAACCGTCAGCCTTTGGCACAAAGTTTTAAAGAAATAAACAGTAATGAGGTAATTACCGTTGCGGTTAATCACTTTAAATCAAAAGGTAGTGCTTGTGATAATTTAATTTATAATGGTGTTGCCGATACCGATCAAAATGATGGACAAGGAAATTGTAATCTAACAAGATTAGCGGCAGCAAATGCATTAGCTGATTGGTTAGCGACTTACCCAACTGGACAACAAGATACTGACATATTAATTATCGGTGATTTAAATGCTTATGCAAAAGAAGATCCGATTCAAGCAATTATTAATAAGGGATACACAAATGTTGCTGACAGCTTTAATGGCAGTAGCGCTTATTCCTATGTATTTAGTGGTGAGTCCGGTAGTCTTGATCATGCATTAGCAAGCCAGAGTTTAACTAATAAAGTGACGGATGTGGTGGAGTGGCATATTAATGCTGATGAGCCGCGAGCACTGGATTATAATCTGGAGTATAAATCTGCACAGCAACAGCAAGACTGGTATGCGGCCGATGCATTTAGAGCATCCGATCATGATCCGGTTATCGTTGAAATTAAAACTAGTGACTCTTCAAATAATGGTCCTTCGCTAGAAAAGCAAAATCTTTCAGCGGCATTAAGAGAGTGGCTCTATTTTCAAATTGAACTACCTGCGGGTATGAGCCAGTTAAATGTGTCAATTGCAGGTGGTGATGGCGATGCTGATTTGTATGTACGCCAAGGACAACAGCCTACAACCAGCCAGTATGAATGCCGACCCTATACTGCCGGTAACGATGAAAATTGTCAGATAAATTCGCCTGCTGCGGGGACCTGGCATATTGGGATTCGAGCTTATCGTGCATTTAGTGGCGTTAGTTTGAGTGCAAGTGCAAACTAACTAAACCAGTACTTAATCATGTTGGTAATCTAATTTTATCAGCATGATTAAACTCATTTAACTTTTCATATTTAATTATTCATATTATCGCTCCCAATTTTTTGATGACAGTGTCGTTCGCTCCAAAATTACGTGGCAAAATGTCAACAAAAGATTCATTAAACCGACACCTTCTCGTCATTCAGTTTTTTCATAGTCAAGTTATTCAACTTCAGCGTCATGAAAGAGTTTCGATTTTCGTGTTAAAGATTAATTTATTAATCTGAATGGGCGAATCGTAATCTGCATCTTTGGATTAAATTCCGCTTTTGTTGGTTGAATTAAATAAGCTTTATTTTAAAAGAGAGATATTGATGAATATGAAAAAACTACTAGCGACCAGTTTGGCTGCGTTACTTTCCGCCAGCATAAACGCACACCAATCAATGAAAATAGAGTTTATTGGTGAAGCAACATTTGCAACTGGGTATCATTATAATGGTGTTCAAGTTGGTGGACTTTCTGGTATTGATTTTGACCAAGCGAATCAGTCATTTATAGCAATTAGTGATGATCGGGGGCAATTAGGACCTGTTCGTTATTATGACTTAACTATTGATTTAAGTGATGGCTATTTAAATGAGGGAGACATCGCATTTACCGGTATGACTGAAATTCTGGATAAAGATGGTTCGTCTTTTGCGCCTGCCAGTGTTGATCCAGAGTCGATTCGTCTATTACCTTTTCCGGGATTACTTTATTGGACCAGCGAAGGTGATGCTCATCAAGGTGTCGCGCCTTTTGTAAGAATCATGACTCGCAGTGGACAACCGGTAAACGAATTTGAGCTACCTGAAAAATTTGTACCTACTGGTGAAAACGGAATTCGTAATAACTTGGCTTTTGAAAGTTTAACCTTTTCTTATTCTCAAAAATATTTATATACAGCTACCGAAAATGCCCTGGTGCAAGATGGAGCTATGGCAACAACTGAGCGAGGAAGTCCTGTTCGTGTTTTACAGCTTGATGTAGCGAAGGGTAAAGCAGAAAAAGAATTTATTTATCAAACCGATCCGGTTGCTGCACCATCGGTTCCGGCTGATGCATTCAATACCAATGGTTTAGTTGAATTGTTAGCGGTTTCTCCTTTTCAATTTATTGCGGTGGAGCGTTCATTTTCTGTTGGTGTTGGCAATAGTATAAAACTGTATTTAACTTCGACTTTGGGTGCCAGTAATGTGAGTCGTTTAAATTCGGTTGAAGAACGTCGTCATGTTCGCCATATGAAAAAGCGTTTGCTACTCGACTTAGCCGATCTTGGTCTTACGCTAGATAATATTGAAGGGATTACTTTTGGACCAACATTAGCAACTGGTGAAAAAACACTGATTCTGGTTTCAGATAATAACTTTAATGTAAATGGACAGTTTACTCAATTTTTAGCTTTTAAATTGAACTAACGTTAATTCCTTGAGAGCAGGTTAAATTTGAATCTCTACTTAAATGATTAACCTGCTTTTTCTATTAGGCTGTTAACCTAGTCAAGCCGCTTTTTAAAGCGAAATGAAGCAATAATTAATCCACCTAAAGTAAAAAGCGCTAAAAAAATAATATCGTTGGTCATATTAATGACTTCGACATCTCGTAATACTACTCCTCGAACTAATCTCATAAAGTGTGTAGCCGGTAAAATTTCAGCAATCATTTGTGCTGCACTTGGCATCCCTTCAAACGGAAACATAAATCCAGATAGTAAAATAGAAGGCAACAATACAAAAACGGTCATTTGCATTGATTGCAACTGATTTTTTGCGATAGTTGAAATAACCAAGCCTAAAGTTAAACTGGCACTGATAAAAAGTAACGTTGCAACAGCAAGTTGTAAGAGACTGCCATTCATGGGCATATTAAATAAAAAATAGCCAAGGCCAAGAATAATGCAAACCTGAATCATTCCGATAAATAAATAAGGAATGATTTTGCCCAGCATGAGCTCAATTGAGCGGACTGGCGTGGTAATTAATAGTTCGATATTGCCGCGTTCGCGTTCGCGAACAATAGCGGCAGAAGTAAACATGATCATTGTCATCGTGAGAATTATTCCAACTAGTCCTGGAATTATATTTACCGCAGTTCTTTGTTCGGGATTATATAAGTGAGTGACTTCAAAAGTTGGTACCTGACGATTAGCAGACTTACTTAATAATTCGGCTAGTGGCATATTGCGCAAACTTTTTATTGCGCTGGCTATCATGGTGTCTGAACCATCAACGACCCAGTGAGCGATCGGTCGACTGGTTTGCTCATTAGTTGACGGCGGTGTTGCAAGCCCCACACTTTGATGACGTGCTAAACGATTATCGACATCTGGCGGAATGATAAGCACGGCACGAATTTTCGATTCGGCAATGGCTTGTTGTGCTTGCTGGCTATTAGTAAAGTATTGTTTAAAATGAACTACCTGTGTTGCACTGACGGTTTGAATTAAAATTCGGCTTAATCCACTATGGCTGTGATCAACGACACCCACTGGAATATGTCTGACATTGGTATTAATGGCATATCCAAAAAGTAACAACTGAATTAAAGGAATCATAATTACCATGCCAAAGGTCATGCGATCGCGTTTGAGTTGCGTTAGCTCTTTTGAGAATATGGCGTAAACTCGCGATAGATGTAAATACAGCGCTTTCATGATTAACTTCCTTTGGTGCAAGTCACAAAAACATCTTCCAAACTAGGTCTGACTTGAGTGAGGTCTTCTTTTTGTTGAATCATATTTTGTTGTGCTAAAAATGCCACTGGATCAGTGATGGTATCTTTGACTAACACACGCAATCGCGAGCCAAGCTGCGCGACAGAAATAATCTGCTGAATATTTGATAGCTGTTGTTTTAAATCACGTAAGTGTTCGCCAGAGACTTCAACAACATTAGCACCCATATTTTGCATTAATTCATCGGGTGTGCCATCAGCACGCTTTTTGCCAGACTCTAAAATTGCCAGCTTATGACAGCGCTCGGCCTCATCCATATAATGAGTTGAAACAAGAATACTGGTTCCTTGTTCACATAAGTCAAAAAGTTTTTCCCAAAAGTCACGACGATTTTCGGGGTCAACAGCTGAGGTTGGCTCGTCTAAAAATAACAATCTAGGCTTGTGTAATGTTGCTGCGGCTAATGCAAGCCGTTGCTTCTGGCCACCGCTCATACTTCCGGCCATTTGGCTGGCTTTTTGCGCTAAGTCGTAAGTCGATAATAGCTCTTCTATTCGGGCTTTTTCAGTTTGTCGCGACAACCCAAAAATTTTAGCAATAAAACGCAGGTTTTCTTGTACAGTTAAGTCATCATACAATGAAAATTTTTGTGTCATATAACCAATGTTTAATCTTAAGGCTTCTGCTTGTTTCGGTAAGGACAAATTTAATACTTTAACATTACCCGATGTAGGTTTGAGTAAACCGGTCAACATGCGAATAGCTGTTGTTTTCCCGCAGCCATTTGGACCTAAAAAACCGTATATTTGACCGGCTGTAACTTCTAAATCTAGGTTATCAATAGCTATTAAAGCGCCAAAGTTGCGACACAGTTTTTGCGCTTGAATTACCAGCGACTGCGTGTGTGTGTTAGTCATTACTTTACTGCTCTCACTAATAATGCTTGCACCGGAACACCGTTGGGTAAGTCTGTGGCCTCAATCGAAAGTTGTATTTTTGTTAAATACATTAGTCGAGAGCGTTCTTGCTGATTTAGTGCATAATAAGGTGAGAATGCTGGTTCGTTAGCAATCCAGCTGATTTTCCCTGCAAGTGGTGATGAAATACCATCAACTTTTACATCGATACTGTCTCCGACTTTTAAACCAACTCGATGTGTCTGCGGAATATAAACTCTAGCATAAGGCGCTTCACCCGCTAACACAATGGCTATTGGGCTGCCAATGGTAACTCTCTCGCCTAAATTCCAAGGTAGATTATCTAAAATGCCATCGCGCGTTGCCCTAATTGTTAAATCATCCAGCTTTTTCAGTTCACTGGTTAAAACGGCATTTGCGGCTGCCATTTGCGCTTCAGCCATGCGTAAATCTTCTTCGCGAGTGCCTTTAATTAAAACACTCAACTGTTCCTGCGCGCTTTCAAGGTTAGCTTTGTTGGCGTCTCTATTGGCAACTGCATGATCCAGATCGGCCTGACTGCTTAATTTATTTTTAATTAAATTAGTGATGCGTTTAAAACTGGCTTCGCTTTCTTTTAATTTGGCTTTGGCGCCCGAAACGGCGGCTCTGGCTGCGGCAATTTCTTGATCGCGTGCACCATTTTTTAATTTTTCAAACTGTGCTTGAGCCTGCGCTACATCGGCTCGAGCTTTAGCAACAATGGCGTTTTGCAAGGTGTTATCAAGTTTGACTAAAACAGTGCCTTTAGTGATGTGGCTACCTTGTTGTATCGGTAGTTCGGTAATCACTTCATTCATAGTCGCCGTATGTGCAATGCGATCGCGTTCGAGTGTACCTAAAGCTATGGTAGGTTTGGGTTCATTGCAGGCGGTTAATATCATCATTAATAATAAAACAGTGAGGTGGCGCATTGGTTATCCTCGTATTAAATGAGTCACTGAGGACTCGTCGTATAATTTATTGTAAACGTGGATGATTTGATTTGAGTAAAGTCTGTATTCAGCAATACGACTAAATATTGATGAAGCTGTTTTTTGATCAAATCTGTCTGTTTTTTCTCAATACTTTCCCAATCCATAAACGCCTGAATTGTTGCACGCGCCGAGCGCAAGATTTGAACTTGCCCCATCAAATTTAATGCCATCAATTTTACCTGGGCATGAGATTTTGATTTGCCCAGTGCTAATGCGATAGGTTGTGCAAGTAATGTCAGTATGTACTGCCACGGACCTTCGTATAAAATTTGAAATGCTTTGGTCGGTGTTTGTTGCTCACGTAAAATCAGTTTGGCCCACGGCGCAGTTTGTGGGCTGGATAGCATATCAACAAAGGTAAAAAGAATTTGTTCAATGATATGAATACACTGGCGGGGGACTGTCATATCGTCAAGCGTTTTTACATGCTGAATTTGTTGTTCTATTTCGTCACCTACAGCAGAAAACCGAGTAGTAATTTGTTCGGCAATATGTTCAAAAACTGCTAAATATAATCCCTCTTTACCACCAAAGTGATAACTGATTAGTGCCAGATTGACCTTTGCGGTATTCGCTAAATGACGATTACTGGCGGCATGAAATCCGTCTCGCCCAAAAATCTCAATGGCTGCCTGAATGAGTCGCTGTTTTGCTGAATCTTTTGTATTCATGTTAACTATTTTAATTAATCGATTGATTAAAAACAAGCTTAAACCTGATTAAGTTTATGATATCCAAATTAGTACTAAAATTATTTGTTTTTATAAATAGGTTGTTTAATTGAGTAGATAAAAATTGGCGAATTTTTGGTTTCTTGTGGTTATTTCTATATCGTTATACCTAATTCAATTTGCTAATAAAAGCAGTTAATGCTATATGAAAACGAATATAAAATTGTGAAGTTATTCCTTGGGAAGCGTTGAGAAAATAAATGCGGGCTGTGAATTTAAAATATCTATTCAATTTAATACTGACATTATTGGTAACGTTTTTAATAAGTGATGTTGTGGCTAATGAAAGTCAGATTTTACACAACTATCTGAAAAAAGCAGTAACAGATACTGGTGCACCATCCTTATCTGCGGCGGTTGCAATTGAAGATAAAATTATTGCTTCGGCTGCCTTTGGTGATGCTAATAAAGATAAAGTAATAAAAGCGACAACGGCAACACAATATCGAACTGGCTCTGTTGCAAAAGTTATCACAGCTACCGCTTTTATGTCATTAATCGAACAGAATAAGGTTTTATTATCGGATGATATTCGTGAGTATTTACCTTATTTCCCTAAAAAGAAATGGAAAATCTCTATCGAAAACTTATTGACACATACTGCAGGAATTCGTGGATACAACTGGGGAGAATACGGCTCTGATATTCATTATAACTCCCTTGCTGAGTCGAGCTTGGTTTTTAGTGGTGAGCCATTATTATTTAAGCCAGGATCCCAATATCTTTATACCACCTACGGATTCAATCTGATTCAGGGAGTTATTGAAAAAGTAACCGGTAGTACGCCAACAGAATTTTTAAGTGAAGTATTATTTCAGCCTGCGGGAATGATACAAACTGAGCTGGAATTTCATTATCGTAATTATCCCAATCTCGCAATTGGTTATCGTAGTTTTCTTAAATCTGTCCCTGTGCAAAAAATTGATGTAAGCAATAAGTTTTTAGGCGGAGGTATGCTCTCAACGCCAACGGATTTAGTAAAAATGGTAATCGCACTTAATCAAGGAAGACTACTTAAAACTACAACTAAAGAATTAATGTGGTCAGTTCCATTCCCGAAGATTGCTGATTTTCAAGCTTATGGGTGGGAGTGGATTGAGCGAAAAAATATTCGTGGCGTTACCATGGACGGTCAAATTAATGGTTTTGAGTCTCTTATACTTTATATTCCACAACATAAAATGACCGTTGCAATGATGGTTAATCAAGATAATTATGATTATACCGGCCGTACCGGATTTGGTATTGCCGAGCTATTTATCAATCAATTTGGTAGCAATCAGGCCACTAAATAGTGAGTGCTTTTATCAGTTCATCTTATCAAGGCGGCCACCTTTAACTCAACGTTTTACAGTGTTGCATTCTAATTGGTCAGATTATTGAGAATGCGGTGCTGCTAAAGTTTTTATTTCTCAATAAAAATTTAGGGTTATTGGGTGGTTAAATTGGTTTACTCTTTTGTTTTTTCAATGTTTAAGTCCATAATAAAAATAGTGTTATCTAATGAAAGTCAAAGTCGGTTTTTATTTGCATGACACAAACATTTAACTATACCAATTCATATTTAATTATTTGAAATTTGTAGTAAGATAGCGCTCCACAATTTTAAAACAAAGAGATAACCATGATTGATCTGAATAGCCGTTATGGCTTAAATCCTGCGCATAGTGAAATTGTTGAAGCTTGTAAAATTATTGAGCCATGCGATGTATTAGATATGGGTTGTTCAAACGGACGTAATGCTTTGTATCTTGGCCAGCTTGGGTTTAATGTAACTGCTGTGGATAATAATTCCGGCGCAATTGATATGCTGCAAAGCTTTGCTAAAGAAGAAAAAATGGAAAATATATCGGCACGCGTTTATGACATTAATGAAGCAAATGTTGGCGCTGACTTCGGCTTTGTCGCTTGTACAGTAACATTAATGTTTTTAAATCCTGCTCAAATTGATGCCGTTATCAGCGATATGCAAAATCGCACTCTAGCGGGAGGTTATAATCTGATTGTGTGTGCAATGAATACTGATGAATACCCATGTCCAGTCAGCTTTCCTTTTACACTTAGTACAGGGCAGTTACGCGATATTTATGAAGGATGGGAGTTGGTTAAATATAATGAAGATGTTGGCACTATGCATAATGGCGCACAACTACAATTTGCAACAATGCTAGCACGTAAACCCGCCTAACTAGTTATTCAATTCGCTTTACCATAATAAAAAAATGCATACTATTGATGCATTTTTTTATTTGGTTTTTCTATATATAGAATTAAAAATTTAGTTTGTTTGCTAATTGAGATAAATGCTTTTGATATAATGTGAATACCATCACGATATATAGGCATCTTTCGTTGGCTATAATTGTAGGTCGATATTATTTTATCCCGCAAGAGGACTACGACAACCATAAGCTATTAGACAAGGATAACAGGATTTAATGAATGATCTAATAGCACTCTTCATAAATGAATAATCTACCCAATTAG